>NZ_JBFTZJ010000007.1:0-485480 GCF_056406855.1 Mucilaginibacter sp. P1_A3 | reverse complement strand
ACGCATACCTCTACACTTGCAAAGGATTGAATGTCAGATTCCATTCTTACTTGCTTTCTTCCCTGCTGCACCCATGCAGTTGCCACCTGCATAAATGAGGAAAGTGTTTTCATCTGTTCAAATAGATGGAATGGTGTTTCCATTCACCAGATAATCAGTTATTACAAAGAACATCTTGTAATGTCCGCTTACTTTACTCACGGACAACAAGTCACACATGCCGCTGCAATTCCTGATGCATTTTCCCTGCAGGAAAACCCGGTTTGCAGTTCCCGCCCCGGCTTCACTTACAAACCCGGTTTTCCTGCTGCATGGCAGGAGCCTGCCTGCCGGACAGGCCTCTGCCCGTTCCCCTGCTTCTTTGCGATCCACAAATTGATGAGATCCTTTTTAACAATTGGGAACCTGCTTATAAGGAAGCGACTGAAGCAGTATGATTAGGCGGGTGTATTACCCCGCCCGGCGATCCGGCTCATCGTTCTGCAAAGCGGCACTTCCTCACCAGATCACCAGGCCGCACAGCCGGAACCTGCCTCCCGGGCTTCCGGCCCTCATCCCGGATAAGACCGTACGTTGCACCTGGCTTATCCACCCCGCTCTCCCGGCAGGCAGGCACCTGCTCTTTCCCGAAAATATAAGGAATTGTTGTTTGATCAGTTATTTTTATTCAGTCGAAACGGGTAAAAAGCGCAGCTAAAATCGCGCCCGCAGTTTTCGTGGGGTTGCCAAAAGACTACGGCATAAACGGTTTCCTCCCCAAAGGGTCCCCTCCAGTTATTCCGAAAAATACCGCAAAGGCAAAGAAGTTGAACTCGCCGATCACACTAAGTTCAGCTATTCTGCTGTTGATGCCCATGGTATACGTTCCGATAAGATAGCGCTTGTTGCTTCTGTATTGATTGATGGCGGTCTTTCTTATGTTTTATACAAAGGCCTGAACGCCCTGTTTAATCAAAAGCGGGAACAGAAAGAAGCCGAAAAACTGAGCGCCGGATATTACAATGCTGTAAGGGACATGGAAAACCGGCAGTCTGAGATGAAGGGTGAGGCACGCCGTTCCTATACCCGAAGCGGAGGCTCCCGGTAATGCGCACCCGGCTGGAACAATTCGGAATTCCCGAACAGATCCGGGCTTTCTTTAATATCCAGGTACCGGTATTTGACTACGGTGACAGCTTTGAACATTATGGCGACGGCTTTCATAAAATACCGGCCACTCAAAATCTCTGGCTTGCCGGGAATAGAACAGCGCGAGAAGTGATCATTACTTTTTCCGCTATGGAAGCTGTCGCCTTTTTAACGATGAACAGGCAGCGGTACCCGAATTATGAACAGCTTGCTTTTATCGCTATCGGCAGCAGGTTTTCTCCCCGGCAGGCAGACTGGATCCGCTCAAATTACCGCAAACGGAAATTTACGCTGGTATTCGGAAAAGAACTCATCGGCAATATGACTGACATCAAAATGGCAGCAGGCCTGAAAGGGATACAGCTGCGTTTACACCACGCCGGTCATAAAACCATAGTTCAGCATATTGCCGGTATAAAGATCTTTGAAGATGAGCTGCTCAGCCTCCATGCCTGGGAACTTGCCTCCGGGATGCGAACCGGCATAAGGACACGCAAGCCCCTTAAACATATCAACTTTTTAGAAGAATTAAAACATGACACAGACAGATGATATCATGCTCAGACCGGCACTGATCTTTGCATTTTTAAAAACACTCCCGCTGGTACTCCTTGCCGCAGCCTTTCTATTACTGGCCTGGTGCCTTTCACCTTACTTCATCCTGTTCAGTCTCGCGGTGACCGGAGCTGCCTGGTACCGGGTGCTGTTTATCAGAAACTGCCGGTACCTGATCACAGCGGAATATATCCGGACAAGCAGGGGGATATTTTTCAGGCGCGTTGACCAGATCGAAATGTTCCGCGTAAAGGACTATATCATGACCCAGTCATTTACGCTTCAGCTGTTTAAACTGATGGATGTTACTTTAAAGTGTACGGACCCGGAAAACCCGGTGGTGTGGTTCAGGGGAATACCTGAATCCGGCATCATTGATGTTATCCGTGAAAGGGTTCTGGCAGCCCGCCAGCACAACAATATCTATGAACTTAACTGAAAAAACGCTTGGAAATTACTAAGTAATTTAGTATCTTTAACTGTTAAATGTTATGAAAAATTTCGTCCATTTTATATTCACCTGCCTCGTATCCACCTTCGGATTCTTCGGTGCGCTGAGCATGAAGGACAATCCATGGCCCGGCTTTGCCGTTGCCTTTGGTGTCTGGGCAATATTCCTCTGGCGCTATAGTGTCCGTACAAAACGGGAAGCGATGAAACGCCGATATGATGAGCATATGTTCCGTGAATATATGCATTTCAGACAGCGTGAGTCCCGTCGCTGATAGTAATATTTTTTTTATAATTTGCGTTCTATTAATAGGACTGGCATCCTGCCTGTCTTTGTGATAAGGTTTAGGTTAAGATCCTCCGGCGGCGAGCGCTCGGGGGATCTTTATTATAAACCGGATCTCTCCGCAATCTGCGATCCAAACAATCCTCACGGAACCTTGAAAGATCAACCGTAAAACAGACGGTAATAATGATAACAGATATTTACAAGGGCCACATAATCTCCGTTTTTCTCGTCAATAGCTTCATCGATCAGATCATTCAGGTAATTGATCTTGGTTCGAATCTCCAGCGAATTGATCTCAAAATTCTTTCCTTCCCCAATTTCAATGGTATACTGTACCAGCTCCCTTTCAAGTTTTTTAAAGTCATCACGGTTCATATAAAGTCTGTTCTGTGATATTGAGATATCATATTATTATACTACTAACACGCATAACCGTCGTTATTGCACAGCAATCGGACCGATAACCAAGATCAGATCTTAATAGTCCCGGTCAGGATGAAGTTTGCCTGCGAAAAGCTTCCGCCACTGCGGATCCAGTCAATGCCGATCCCGAGAGATGAAGGGATGACAATATTAGTCGGGCTCAGCGGTTTAGACAATACATTCAAAAACGCACCGACATGGTAGTTGGAAGCGGGTGCCGAGAAATAATTATAAGCAACAAACGGGATCAGGTTTACGTAACTGTAATACATGGCAAATGCTGCAGATAATCTTGCATTCGTTATATTCGTTTTCAGGGAACCATATTGCCCGCGGAAATCCGTCAATGCTACAATTGACGGTGTCACGGTCGTCTCACTAATATTCTGATAGCTGATCAGGTCATCTTTATTCCAGGTATGCTGAAGTGTACCTGTAACGGCAAGTACTTCCAAAAAGTTCGGATGATGCCCCGTCGGAAGGAGCCAGTTTAAATAACCTCAACCCCATAAGTCAGCGGTTTTCGGTTCTGCTCAGTATTGACGTCTGTATTATAGAGTTTGATATTATCCATTTTGAAGAGTGCATTAAAGCCGCCGGTCAATGCCCCGCCTTTCATATCAAGCCGCCTAAAAGTATCCGTGGCCAACTGGTAACCGAATTTCGCCCCGATACCCGGTCGCATTTTGTTCAGTGTCAGGTAGCCGTCATCACCGGAGTTCAGCATCGACAACTGTGCAAAAATCTGATGCTTCTTGATCATGGTCACAACACGTTGTCCCGTGCGACGATCAACATAACTTTTAGGAACAGTGTCCGTGGTAAAGGCTTTGGACAGTGTCAGCGGTGCGCTCGTTGTCAGCTGGAAAGTCAGCTCTTGAGAGGAAAAATAAGTAAAAACACTTTGGTTCTTACTGTCAACGCCGATGGACTGTGACCTGGCGGAACCGGCGATAAATACCAGGATCAGGAAAAGTAGGTTTTTTTTCATGATGATAAGATTTAGTATTTGAATTTAATAAAAGCAATTGATAAACAATAGTTTATCAATAAAAATATCGCTCTCTACCTGTCTTCAACTTTATCCTGCATCATAAGGCCTGTTGCCATCCCACTCTCCCTAAACAATAAGAAGACGCCGGTATATCTTATTATTATTATCGTTCCACAAACACTTCAATACTTATCATAATCGTTCCGCGCGGGTTTCAGCGATGTCTTGAATTCAAAGGTTGCAAACCTGTCAAAACCGGCTGAAACACACGCATCATAAAAGGCAAGATATTCGATTTTTATCTCCTGGTCAAGTATCGGGTGATCTTCAACGAAATATCTTAGGTCCTCAGGACTTCCAAAGAAATTCCTTATAGCCTCCCAGATCGTATTCATATTCTCTTCCCGGTGTTCGTGCTGAATACTATATTTTAGAAATTGATATGGATTCGTATTACTGAGCGTATCTTTTAATCCCGGAACAAGCTTGTCTTCGAAGCGCCAGTGCTCCGTGACATAACCACGCCTGCCGGGGAAATCGATGGTGTATTCGTGTCTTGTCCACCAGGCAAGGTACATGGCGTCCTGGCTCAATCCCGCCTGCTGTACATGTTTATTGAAGTATTGCACAGAAAAATCAGTCAGTCTGTCTTTGCTTAATCCGATATCTTGCGACCCCTTTTTTATGTGATAAATGATCTCATTATGGAACAGATAAGGGAAAGGGGCCTGTTCAAAAAGACTTTCCAGGAAATCTACATAAAGCGAGGCTTCTTTTTTATAATAAGTTCTGACATGGCGGTCATCGACATTCCATAACTCATCGATCAGCGCCTGCAGGTCGAAAGAACGTCCGTTCTCTTTTCGTTTATATTTCGGACCGATATCAAAGAGCGAGCGAATTTTAAGTTCATAACTTTCTCTGTTGTTTGGTTTCTCCTGGAAAAGGCGCATGGCCAATGGGCGTAAAATATTACGCGATATGCAATCTTCAATGAAAGATCTCATAGAATCCGGTCCGCCGTCGAAGGCAGTCCGGTAGCTCTTTTCTGACAGCTCATTCCCGGAAAGCCTGTAGCGGAAATATCGCTCGAAGAACATCGGATAAATGATCGCGTTTTTTGCTTTTTTGGAGCGGTCAAATTTAAAGAACAGATTATTCAGAATACCGCTGATCAGTTTTATCTCGCTTTCAGTGTAATATTTTTCTTCCCGGAAAGTTCTGGCAATTTTTAAAAGATCATTTTTTTCTTCTTTATAGGTTAATAGTTCATAGAACTCTTCGTGAGAAGACCTCGAGCCGCTCACCCATGCGAAGTCATCCGTGTGCTCAAATAACCTGTCATAAATTAAAGGAAAGCGGAACTTTAACAATTCAAGAACAAACAGGCTCTCAAACATCACCTCCGTGCCCAGCAGGTGGTAAGTGATCTTAAAATTATTAACGAACTTGATGACATCCCTGGATTGCCGGAATACTTTTTCGAATGCGAAATTGAATTTGTTCTGGAATCCGCTTTCCACAATATGGCTGCGATAGGCATCCATATGATCGCCTGTAACAAAAGGGGTAATAAGTTTTTCGAGAAGGAACAGCAGATCATTACTTTCTCTTTTTGGCAGCGGTATCTCGAGCTGTATGATCTTGTCAAGATAGCTCTGCCCGGCCTTGGCATTCAGCGATTTGATGGATTCTTCTATGTAAGACCGTTCATATGCCACCAGATAGAAGATATTCGTAAAGTTTGCAGTATTACGTATGAGTCGCAGTACCTCCATTACCTCATCATGGTAAAGACGATCAAGGTCGTCGATTGTTATGACTATCTTTTTTCCTGATTCATCCAACAGCGCATTGATCCGGTCAAAGTCGTCCCTGTAACTTCCTTTGTAAAAAAGCTTTCCGGCCAGACCGACCTGCCGAACAAGTCGTTCAGCCGAACTGTCTATGCGGCTTAATTTCCTTGAATAGTCAAGGACCAACCCGGAGATCTGAGGATTAAACTCGTATAATTTGCCGGCGAGCAGATCGAAGAAGTCCTTTTGAATATGTGGGGTGCTTTCGGCGCTCCACGGGTTAAAATCTGCAACCTCTACGAATTCTTTATCAAGGCAGGCTTTGATCAGGTTGATGAACGAAGTTTTGCCGCTGCCATATTCTCCCAGAACACCTATCGCGAAGGCCTTTGTGTTCTGCGTCGCACTTATTTTTTTTGCGATCTCCCGGGCCACTTCCTTACGGTTAAAGCCGTCTTCTTCCGCCGTTTCGATAGCCAGGTCCTCGATAAACCCGTTCCCTCCGCGCTCCTCTGCAGGATGTTTGGGCAATAATGTACTGAGAACAGGTAGCACAAGTGCCGCTGTGATCATGTCCCAGTTCCGGAGAAAAGGGAATAATACAGAATGCTGGAACTTCCAGTAGTCATCGGACAACTGTAATACATAATATCCGAAGACAAAGACGGCTACTCTTCTCAGGAAGCCTTTATCCCCGTAATTCCATAACCAGGCACAAACACCGAGTGATAACATCAGCAGGATCACATTATTGAATAGGTTGTTCCTGAATTCAGAAATAACAGGATTTACTATAAATTTATTCAGAAACACATTTAATGGATTGCTGAAGAAAAGCAGCAATGCTATACAACCAAAAAGCCATAACAGGGAAGGGAATTCCCTAAGGACTTTTGTTCTAAGTTCAAGTATGAGCAACTTCATTTTAAAAGACAATGGTTTAAGTTTAAAGGCAGAAAACCGGGATTCTCCGCAGCAAAAATACAATTATAATTCCTCTCTGTCAGAGCAGGCCATTCGTTCAAACGAATTTTCAATGTGTCCGTTCTACCGCTATTTCTCTTTTAACAGTATCTTCAGCAACATAACTCAGGACATCCTTAATTCGGAATTCCCTAACCTCCTGTGAACATGTCGTTTTACTCCTATGTTCCTGGCATAAAGATGATCTTAACTTCGGTTTACCGTTTAAATTATCAGATATTTACAGATAGCTGTAAAATACCATCAGCCCGAATATTATGACCTACAGAACCAAAGCATCATTCGACCCTGAACCTTTGCCATTCGATACATACATTCCACCTGATGCCGATAAAATTATTCTTGGAACCTTTCCGACTAAAAAGAGTTTGAGAAAATATGCCTTCTTTTATCCGAATCCCAGAAATAAGTTCTGGAAAGTATTGGCAAAACTGCTCGGAGAAGATATTATTCATAAAGACGGAGATAAGGCTGTGATTGAGCGGCAAAATATTCTTGACCGGCTTCATCTGGCTATCAGCGATATGGGGCACATTATTTATCGTCAAAACGAAAGTTCGCTTGATGCAAATATTTTTCCTGTAGAATTTACTGATATCTTTCAAATAATTGACGACAACCCCTCAATTAAAACAGTGATCGTAACGAGCAGTACCAAAGGTTCCAGCGTATTCTCCTGGTTCGCCGCTTATTGCCAATTGAATAATGTTGCATTGAAAAAACCAAAAGACGCGCTGATACCCTGGCAAACAGTTATCCATAATAATAACAAAACGATAAAAGTCATCGTCCTACATTCAACTTCAGGTGCCGCATACAAAGAGGAAGAGGAATTGATAGCCATGTACGATAAAGCAATTCTCAGCAACATCATATAATAATGCATTGAAATATACAGGGCCATATTTATTACGATAACAAATTCAGAACTACTCTTTTCGGCAGATAACATCTTTACCGATCATTTCTGCAGGGCTGGTGATTGGCATGTAAAGGCCTATATCTTCAGATAGAATTTACAAGGTCCGGTAGAGCCCGGAAGGGTTTATGAAGGAATGTTGAATTATGACAAATTTAATTAAATTGCAGTGCTGTTTAACCTTACACAATGAGCCATCTTCTTTATTCGGTACGGGAAATTTTTTCATCATCCGGTTACCTTCACACCAACCAAAAAAAGTATTATAATATCCCTCTGTATCAGCGGGGCTATAAGTGGGATCCCAACCATATTGAAAAGCTGCTTAAAGATATAGACGCTTTCAAGCCACAGGAAGGGAAGTTTTATTGCCTGCAAAACATCACAATAGTACCTGAAGATGATCACTTTAATGTCGTCGATGGCCAACAACGGTTAACAACTTTGACCTTGATCCTGGCTTTTCTGTCCGAACGGTCAATGGTCAATAATAAAATCCGGTTTCCTGAAAACTCGATCAGGATGCAGACTAATAAGTTCCTTAATACGATCATCACTAAAGAAGGACATCGTTTCCCCGAAGATACCTGGGATGAATTTATAAACCACAAACCGGATTATGATCACCAGGATATCGGACACTTATATAAAGGCTATCAGGCAATTCAAAAATGGTTTCATGACTTTCGTGTACTGAGAGCCGGCAGTGAAATGGACTTCCTTGACATCTTATTGGATAATGTTAAAATTATTGTGAACAAGGTGGAACGAGTGGATAGTGAAGAAAAGATATTCGGCAATCTTAATTCCAAAAGAGTACCTCTGGATGGCGCAGACCTGATAAGAGCAATGTTGATCACCAGGGTTGCACACGAAGAAGGAAAGCGCGAAAGTGATATTAAAAATATTGTCCGCGTCAACGAAAGAAGGGTCAAGATCGGGTGGGAACTTGATCAGATCAATCAATGGTGGAGTAAAGACGATATAAAAGCTTACTTTTCGAAATTTAAGAATATCAGATCAGAAGAAACGTCGTCCGGCGTAAAAATTTTCAACGACAATCTTTACCCGCTGAATCTTCTTTACCTGTTGTTTGCCGAGAAGAAACAAGAAGATGAATTAACGCTCGAATTGGTTGAAAAACATAACAATGACGCACTGGGCCTTTATAAAGAATTACTTAAACTTCATTATACCTTGCAGGACTGGTATAATGATAAATATATCTACCATTTCCTAGGATATCTGTTCAACCATCTGAGAAAAGCCGAGTTCAATTTCAAGGGCGCCTGGGATCTGTGGGAAGAAAGTAAGACTCGCGGGGCGTTCATCGACGAATTGAAAGATCGGATCAGAGCATCCATCTCCCCTGACGGTAAGCTTATGGATTATGATGATCCGGAGATCAACTGGTATGACGACCGTCGTGAACTGCTGGTGCGGTCAATGATCCTGATGGACATCATACACTCCCTGAAAGATAAACATCCTAAATTGCCCGTAATAGCATTCACTAAAACCAATAACGATATTGAGCATATCTTCCCTAAAAAACCGGACAAAGATAAACTCGCCGAGCAAAGGGAATATTTGCAATTCCTGAATGTGAACGTGATCAGGAACGATAAAGACAGATTCGATCTTAGTCATTTTGACAAAAAGAAAAATGACCCTGAATATCATGCAACGGTAATCGGGTTCATAGAAGATCATGTTTCTTCCATAAAGATCAACTCAATAGGGAACCTGGTATTACTGTACAGTTCATGGAACAGAAGTATTCAGAATGCAACTTATCCTGTGAAGAGAGCAAGAATAATTGAATATTTTCAGCAAGGCCATTTTATACAGCCACATACCTTTCAGGTATTCATAAGATACTTTAATGATAAACGAGATGAGAACCGGGACCTCGAGCACTGGACGAATAACGACATCATAGCCAATACCAATTTCATTACAAAAAAAATAGCCACCTTCTTCAGCTCATCTAATGAATAATAATCAAACACTTGAAGAAGTATCTGTCAATGATCTTCTAAAAAGTTATAACCTGATCGTGCCGGAGATCCAGCGTGAATATGTTTGGGGACATAACTATAATAACATCCTGGGTTCTTTTTTTAAAGACATCAAAGAAGGGGTTCGGGATGAAGGAACAGGATCCGAAACGATGACAAAAGCGATAGGGATTTTAAACTCAAGCATGGAGAATGCAGACGAAAATGTCCGGAACATGATCAGTGCAGTAGTAAAGAAAATGCACGTCGAAAATAATGAGATGAACATCGGATTCCTTTATTCTTACCGGCCTGATTACTTTGTCTTCAATGATAGAAGTGAGGATATTTACCTGATCGATGGCCAGCAAAGATTTACTACCCTTGTTTTGATGTTGTTTTACTTCTCTATTAAAGAGGAGAGAACAGATGACTATTTAAACTTGTTCCGATTTGATCAAAAATCAGAGAGGATAGCGTTCGATTACCGGGTAAGAACCCTTACACATAGTTTTTTCGTGGATCTGATAAGCCAAACAAAAAAACTAGAGGATATTTCCGATATACAGAAAAAAAATTGGTTTCTCTCTAATTATGGGGATGACCCAACTATTAAAGCTGTAGTTTTTGGATTGTTTCCTAAGATGCATGAAGCTTTTGCCGACGATGATAACTTTTACTATGACTTCTTAAAGCATAAAGTAAAATTCTGGCACTTTCGCACGGAAGAGACCTCACAGGGCGAGGAGCTTTATATAACAATGAATTCCAGAGGGCAGCAGCTTGCTGATAATGAAAACCTTCGGGCCGCCCTTTTCGAACCAGAGTCTATTGGTAGCGCGGGTAAAAATGCTTTATACTGGAGCGGACGCTGGGAGATCTGGCAGGATTTTTTCTGGAAGAAACGAAAAAAAGATCAGAACTCGAACGCTGATGCCGGTTTTAACGAATTTCTCCGGTGGGTCCAGATTTGCAGGATGACAGAAAAGGAAAGACTGATCATCGATGACGAGGACGAGGAATCTTTGGATAAACGGGATATTATTAAGATCATCAAATGGGAGAAAGACCCTCAATTGGACATTGCTTTCTTATCCCTGCCTGAAATAGATAGCTATTTCAACGCGCTGGAATATCTGTATGAAGTATTCCCACTGGCAATCAAGGAGTTTAAATCAAAGTTCAGCACTTACAGCAATTTTGATCTGCTTGATCTGAAATGGCTTTCTCCTGCGGAAGCTACCATCCCTCAAATCGATTTGTTTCGGTTACTTCCGGTCCTATATTACGTTAAACGAATACTTACTACGAATAATGATCCTGACCCTGCAACACTTTTCAGGCTACTGAGGTTCTTTCATAATATGCGGCACAATGAGACCATAACGAAAACGGCCGGTCTTCAAACAATCAATTCCCTGAAGCTCATGGGACGCTTGCGTCATGGCGATGATCTTACCGTTCTGTTGCGTTTCAAATCAAATGCCGCTTCAATCTTAAACACAGAAGAACGTGTTAAACTGAGTATCCTTTCGGATCATCCGCAACGGCAGGAAGTGGAAGACAGGTTTTGGTTTGCGGAGGATATGCACTATAATCGGGGACAGATAGGATTTTTAATTGATTGGTCGAAAACAAATAACAACGGAGAATTCTCAATCAGGATCTTCGGAAAGATGCTTGCTTCTTATGTATACATAGTTTCAGAGGAAAGTGCAATTCGGGGAGATCTGTTGCTGACCGCTGCATTCGATACATATTGGGATAGGGTGACCTGGCATCACGAATTTTATAAGAATGAGGAATTCCTTGGATTCGTTTTGGCCTGGCATAAGTCGAAACAGACAGCGCTCAGTGATTTCCTGATGATCAGAAGAAAGAATTTTATTAAACGATATCAGACTGTAGAAGATATCAAAAATGAGCTCTCTCCCAAAAAACAGCTTTACATCTACTATATCATAAATCAAAATATTCTTGCCCCAAACCCTCATTGGAATTGGGGTGAAGGCCTGAATTTAGGCATATATACTAACTTTGGGGAGGCCAGGAGTATATTTCAGGAAAAGCGCATATTCCAGTTTTTTAGAAGCCACTTCCGTGAAAATTACGACAAGGTTCTATGGATCCAAAGAGACCTGAGATTAGGTCCCCAAAAAATACAGAAACTCCTTGATTGGTCAAAAAGCTAAGTGAACCGACCCGGAGCCTTGGACCTGATCGGAATGTCGATCAGGGCTGTGTGACGATCAGTGAAAATCTCATGCCCTTCCGGGCAAATAGATCATTCCTCCGGTACAATAAGACTGCCGATCATAAATGCACTTCTGTCAACTATTTTAAAATTCACTTGAGCGCTGACAATTATCCGCAAGCCAGCACGCATTCGGATAATGATCTTCGACCGCTCCTCTTCAGAATGTATGGGGCTGCCGTTGGGCAGGGCATACCGGGCATGGTAAGCAATTTCTGCCTCCTCAGGCGAGATGGCTTGGGCGTCGACCTGTAAAATATGCTCAAACCAATTCTCATTTTCCAGATATTCCATTTCAAAAGCCTGTTTGAAATTTGCCACTATCACGTAATTGCGTAAGCGGTCACCATGAGAGCGAAAAACCGGAATCCCGTCGAAGGTTCCCATGTGAATTTTATTGGAGAACTCATTTTCCGATTGATAATTCTTCAAGAACCGCGGATCTTTTAGAAAATCAGGATCGAGATAAGAAAATGAAGGTTGTAAAATAATGCAATCAGGCTTGACATTCTGACTTGTCAGTTTAGCGATACTGTCATCTAACAACTGAACGACTGAGGCATTTTGGAGCGATACGGGTGCCAGGGTAAGTGTCTGTAAAAAGAACTCATCATCAAGCTCGCGCCCCGCCCAGTTGCCATATTCCCGGAAAGGCTGCATCCCGAAATCAAACGGAGGTTCCACCAGCAGTAGCTTATTGCCGGCTTCGATCTGGTTCCTGCCGACAGCAACCAAACCCGTCGCATCGGTAACAGGGACCAGCGTCCCCATCTTCTGGAACATTTCGTAAATGTGGGCCTGTGTCTTCCATGCTTTTGAAACCCCTTCTTTGAACTGTTTAACGAGTTCCGGATCGAGTTCTGCATCAGCTATAGCCAGTTGTCGGTCATCCTGCTGTTTGACGGCCAATCGGTCAAAAAGGTCAATCACCCGGTCCGCTTTCTGCGTGAGATCGTCAGGGCTATCCACATTAAGGATTTTTTCCCATTCCGCATAATTTTTCAGAAAAGTATCCTTGACAAATCTCAGACCATCACGGATCGTGCTGATGGAATTTACGTCTTCCACGCTGATCTGCTCTGTAAAAAAAGGCAGGTGGTTTTCCATGATATTTTCTGCCAGAAAACCCAACATAAGCCAGGCATCAGGATTTTCCGGTTTGTCATCATCTTCATCCGACTTGGGCAGTCGCCATTCCTGCCAGTTAAAATAATGAGGAACGCCCCTTCGAAAAAAGAACAGATCGGCCAGCGGCTCCTCAAAATCACGATAAGGGATAGTGATTGAACTGATGAACTTCACCGCTTCTTCTATGCTCAGCTTGTTATTAAGCCGCATATGAAATATCCAAGATTTAATAGCAAACATCGTATGCCGACGATATCTTTGCGGTTCCTTTGATTGTTCATAACGGGTCTGTAACACACGGAGCTGACCTTCTTCGACATCATCGGAAGTTTCAAGATCCCTGATCTCCTGTCTTAACTCATAATTTTCAGCTTCGAATTTTTGCAGGCCCAGCACTTTGACCGCTGAACGAAACCGTGCGAAATCACGGTAATAGGTCATATAGAAAAGAAGCTGGCCCAAACCCAAAAAAGTTTGATAAATAAACCTGTTGATCAGATGTGTATCCGTTTCCCCGCGAAGCTTGAACATCAGGTCGGTCAATAAGAAATCATAATAACCGGAACTGTCAACATTAGAAAGGAACTGCTGATATTCCGGATTTCCGGCTTTATTAACGAATAGTGGGTACACCAGGTATTGAAATTTCAGCATTGACGTATAAACGGGAAAGTACAGTTTTTCAAGAGCCTGTTCCGTATTGATCTTGGCGAATGTCATTAACTTTTGAAAAACACGATAATGCTTCTTTCTGATGCTTTCTTCAAATGCCTCATACAATCGCAGGTCCACACCCGCGACCAGGTCCGATCCACCTTCCGGCCGATGGCTAAGCTGCAGCCGGTAGAGTTCAGATAAGCCGTCAAGGATGCGTCCGAGTTCCTTCGCCTTGCCGTTTTCTGCATGGTCAACCATTTTTTCATCAAAATGCTGACGAATCTCCGTAACCGATTTGCTTTCTTTCGGGCCTTTCCGGTAGAAATACAAAGCTTTTTTTAGCTGGTCCCGATCTGACGAAGTCAATTCCCAACCATCCGGGATCAAAAAATCGCCGGCCGGATCAATCATTTCGTCCAACGAAAGCAAATGGTAATGCATCGGCTGATCCTTATGGCTTCTTAGCCAATAGTCAAGAAAATGAATGTTGATATCCTCCAGGTATCTGACTTCAATTTCTTCTTCCTTCTCTTCCTTTGGCTGGTCTGCATTGTTGATCAGGCGCATCATACTTCCCAGTATCCTTCTGTTGAACAACTCTGAGGACAGGTATGCCCGGACACCGTTCCGCTCCATTAGATTTTTGAAAGCCAACCGACTATAACTGATCATCATTCCATCCTTCACGATCTCGCAGGCCTTTTCCTTCAGCTCCTCATTCATGAGCTTATCAATATTGGCTGCGCTGAAAAAGGTCACTGCTCTGGCGAATAACAGTCCGATAGCGACAAGAACGATGATAAATGCCACACTGCCGGCAATAGAAAGTTCATTGTGAAATTTCGAAGGGGAATCATTCTTGAAAACGGAAAGCAGCACGAGGCAAACCAAAGTGCTCAGGATGTAAAACAGGTATGGATAGATCTTCACCCGCTTGATCACCTGTTGATAAGCATAAGGTTCTTTAACTGCGATATTACCGACCAAAAAAACGACGACCGCAAGACTCATACCGCTGATGGTGGACAGATTCCCGGCCCTGTCCTTGATCAGGTCATCATCAGGATGACCGATTTCCACAAAACAAAGGATACCTGCGACCGAGCAGAAAAGAGCAAAAGTACATAGTACGATCACCCACCAATTTTCCAATTTGGCCGCTTTATCAAAGATTCGTCGATGATTCTTTCTGTTTAGTATCTCGTCTATTTCAGGGTGATTCTCTCTGAAGTGCTTTTCGATCCGGAAACGAAGCCAGGTCTCATGATTACGGTGCATAGTTTAGGTGTCTGGAAATTGGATAAAAATAAACAATAATTGCAGCCGGCAATACTTCGATTACTCTTTTCGCCAAATCACCCGGCATCCCTGTATTTACCGGAGTTCCGGATCTATTTCCGTACTTTATCAGCCACAATACGGGATCGAGTACCTTGAAGCAATTCCACCCTTTATCATACCGGGATAACGGTGTCAGGACCGGACGCTGCAACAGACCTGTCTGAGTTTGCAATATGCAAAAAATGCATATTGCTTTTTTTATCAAGTCCATCTTCTTTTAAAATATTTTTAATGTGTTGTTGTCAGTACAGACATTTTCCCGTTACATCGGGGATAATGTATACAGCCGTAAAATTCACTGTAAAGACCTCTTCGCTTTATAAGAGGTCCATGGCATTCCGGGCACGTTCTTTCGGCCTGCTCAGGCGAGATACCGGTTGTCGCCTGCAGTTCCAATAAGAACTTACTGGGTTGGCTTTCGTTATAGATCAAGTAGTTTTTATACCGCGCGCGAGTGATCGCCACGTAAAATACCCGTCGTTCTTCTGCATTTTCAAAACCATCGCCTTCATGCAGCAAATAGCTCAACAAAGGGTCATCGGCAATTTCCGACGGAAACCCCAATACACCTGAGTCGACGTCCAGGAGTACCGCATAATCACAAGTCATACCTTTGACGCCATGTGCCGTAAAAAATGTGATGGTGAGCTTGGGAAACAAGCGGCGTAAGCCGGAGATATCTCTTGGCACGTTCAGTTTATATCGGCCGATCAGGAAAACGGAGGCGTCTGCTTGCAGCACAGCTATTTTTTCCAATACCGTTAATAGATGTTGCGATTTTAATTGAAGAAATTGCTCCCGGTTTCCACTAAATGGCGGCATTTTTACAAACTCAAAGCTCACATGCCCCTCCGGTGTCGACTGGTTGGCTGTGAGCTGCTTTCGGATCTGGGACGGGTTTTTCTGTACAAAGCCGCTACTCGCATGAAGGATTTGTTCATTAAAGCGATACGTCTTTAATACAGCGGTTTGACTGGTGAAGCCGAATTGTTCTTTAAACCGAGTGATGATCGATATATCGCTGCCGGTAAAGCGGAAGATCGATTGCCAATCATCGCCGACCGCGTAAAGTTTTACGTCCGGATTTTGCTGACGGATCGCTTTTAACAATTGATAGCGCCCAAGTGACATATCCTGAAACTCATCGACCAGTATATATTTATAAGGCTTTGTGTATTTGCCATTCCTGAAATGCTGTGCCGCATGGTTGATCATGTCATTGTAGTCAACCGCCGGAATGTTTTTTAAGTGGCTGTCGTAGGCGCTGAACAGTGGCTTAAAGATATCCATAAATACCATGAGTCGTTTATCGTCCTTAGCTGGGATCGGGTCAGCCGGTGTTTTGCCATTTGATTTCATCAGGCCCAGAAAAGTATAGATCAGGCCCATGCACTCTTGATATTGATCGGATTTCCTGATCAGTTCGAGCATTTCTTGGGGACTCCGCTGTCGTAATGTGACCCCTTCGCTGATAAGCTTTTTCTTCAGGTTTGCTATGAGGTTGCCTTCACGATTCTCATAGGAATACGTTTTGATCAGGCGGGTCTGGTATTTGGCATGGATACGTTCTTTCCAGGTTATACCGGCATGATAGTAATCTCGGGCAGTTTTATAAGGTGGCCGGGTATTGAACCAATAAGGTACATCACCATTGCGGTCAATCCCAAAGTGTTCATGCCAGATCTGATGATCCGTTAAATAAAAGTCGGGTTGATAAACGCCATATCCGGCGTTCCGATCTTCTTCATTAAGCGGAAAATGGCGTTGATATTCGTAGTCAACGTTGAACAGGCAAAAGAAGTTGGCGATCTCCACTTCTTCTTTGCTGTTTACCTTCACGCCGTCAAGCGTCACATTTTTAAAGCTTTGCTCGTAAGTCAGGTAGTCGTTTTTTGTTTCGAATTCAAATTCGTTCCTTGCAGGCCGGTTAAAGAAAGCCAGGAAGTTCATTGCCTTGCGCTGAAAGTCAGGATTATTGATGAACAGTTCATCGAACTGCTCCTGTAAGAAAGCCTTGGCCGCGTTATCATCGCCGTCAAACGCCAGCAGGATCTCTTGCGCTGAACAACTGCGGCTGACAAGGAAACCAAAGCTATTGAAGGTGCGGACCTCCAGGTCCTTGGCTTCCGGAATATGCTGACAAAAACGTGTACACCGGTCATACATTTCCCTGACAGCATTTTTCGTGAAAGAAATAATTAAAAGTTCCTCAGGGCAAGCTATTCCTTTTTCCAGTAAATAAGCTACTTTACCCGAGATGGTTGTCGTCTTGCCGGTACCGGCACCGGCGATAACCAGATTGTTATCTTCGTCGCGAATGATCGCTTCGATCTGATCATCAGATAAAGGATAGCTTTCAAGATTCGCAAAAAAACCGGCGAACTTTTCCGCTTCCCTTGTGACAAATTGGTTGTTATAATCCTGTCGTATGGTGGAAGACTGATCAAAATTATCGCGAAAACGCCGTATCGCTTCCACATGATCAACAGGTAAGCCGATCCGTTCAAACTTAGACCCAATGGCTTTGCGTGTTTCCCCGTAAGCGTTTAAAAACAACTGTTCATCCCGGTTAGCGAAATATTGCTCGAAATTGGTCAGCCGTTCAAAATGCGAATTCGCTTCCCTGATCTGATCGGCTATATCCAGCAGGCGTTGTTTGAGTGGTTTTTTTCGGAGCCATTCACGGATCAGATACCAGATCCCGATAATAGAGAGTGAAAGTAAGAGAAATCGGATAATATGAATAAGTACCTTTCGGAAAGACATCGTTGTGACTAGGTTAAGGAAATCTGTAACTATCTCAAATTTAACAATTAGTGCCTTAGATAACAAAAGGTCTTTACTGTGGCTGTATAATAAAATTCGTCATCTGATTTTTGGCTTGTACTCATCCACGTACGAAAAGACAGCCCTGATTTCTATAAAAAGGTCTTTTATGATCTTATCCGCAGGAAATCCTTATCAATCTATGAAAACGGTTGCCTTAAATTCAACCCTCAACATCAAAGTTTTTTAACTGCTCATATTCAAATGCCGCATTTTAACGATAGAACTGTGAGATCAGACTTTACCATTTGATAATATCATAAGCGGGAACTTCTATAACCGGCTTAAACTCTTTTAATGTTTTATTTAATCTTGTTTTGATCGGCAACCGTTTGCCCGGCAAATTTTTCTCCAGATACCGTTTTAAGGACTCCGTTTGTTTTTCTACTTCCTTATAAATAGCCTGACTGGATGAAAATTGCTCCGCTTCAATATATTCTTTTAAATGGATCAGGTTGACAACGATAAAGTCAAAGGCTTTTGTACATAGTTTGTTCTTCAGGTAGTATTTGGAAAGATGCCGTCCTGTAGCAGTCCAAAAGTTCAGCAATCCGGCGGTCAGTTTTTCCTCATATTGCAGTTTCAAGATAAAATCGCTCAATGTCTGCATGATTTCCGCTACATAAAACTTTTCGCTTAAGGCCAGGTCAGCAATATGGCTGGACTCCAGATCAAAGGAGGTTAATCTCAGGAAAAATCCTGCAGATTTGACCGCCGCTGATACATTTTCTGTACGGATACGGAAGATCTGTTCAATAATGGCCGCCTCCTGGTAAACCCCTAAATTCGGATATTCTCCGTTTATGATACCCAAATACAAATGTTTGAGTTCAGAATCACATTCGTAAAATAAATCGTTATCCTTCAAGGTTATCGCACTATCCTGAATACCGAAGAGATCCATCAAAAAATTAATGATATGATCCCATTGAATACTGTCGTCTATATAATGGTATGTTTCCTTCTGCTCGTATGTCCAATACAGGTCATTTACCAATTCCTGAGCCGGGCAATTATTTTTTAAATTAAGTTTAAAGCTGGTAACGATAATATTAACGCCTTTATACAAGGGTTCTTTCAGCCCATTCCTGGTTAGGAAATTTACATATTTGCTGGAATAAAAATCGAGTGACTGCAGATACATCAGCGGTATCTTTTTGACTGCTGCATAATCATACAGCAGTTCCATACATTCCCATACCGTATTAAAATATTGGATATTCTGAACCCTAAGTGCCTCAGTTTGCGCGGACTCCCATAGAAAACAAAGAGCCTCTGTAATATTATCTGTGTTTCTTCTGTCTTTTCCTTCACCTATCAGCTGTATTGCTTTCCTATTAATTGCAATTAAAGTGGTCGTATAGGCTTCGTAATCATGTTCCCTTATATAGATGATCAGCTGCTGCCTTATCCTGATCAAAAGTCTGTTATTATCATTAAATGAAAACTTATCCCACTGCAACTGGATGACCTCAAAAAAATTTGCTGACTCGAGCCTCTCAATTTCTGCAAGTGTTCTGTTTAGCAAGTTCGTGGTTTCGAGGATTTTTCTGATGGAGGGAAAAAGCGTTACTACGAAAAATACAAACAGAATAAGCAGGTAATAAACCATTGTCAGATCAGCGGGACTGCGAAAATCCTGGATATAGCAGTAGGCCACAAGGGAGGACACCATAACAACAATAAAAAGAGTTATGATTCGAATGACAATGGGGTGATTTAAAATACTGTCTTCCTTTCTTCGGAAAAATCCGCCTTTGGAGAGGTCAAATGTCAACAGGATCACGGCGATCACCACACCGATTATAGAAGCGGTCGCGCTGATAAGCAGGCCGAAAATTTCTTTTGGCAGGATATCACTCAGATGCAAATAATCCGGAATAAATCCTTTAGAAAAAAAACGCGTACCGATCAACAAAACAATAAGTAATATCAGTAGGTAATTTCTTTTTATTATTTGTTTCATGTATACTACCCCTATTCTCTAAACGATACAATTTGGTATTGGCGATGAATATTGACAATCGAAGATAAAGTATTAAGCCGATACTATTCAAGTGTGACGGGAGATTTGATACTAAAGAATCCAACAGAACGAAACCACATTAAATGGATCGAAGACTCGCTAAATTGATAGCATAACCCTTTATCAGATATTCCTTAAGAACACTATGTGCCGATTTTCTGAATTGCATACCCCGGATAAATTCAACCCTGTGCCCAACTGATATAATTACATCAAGGTTATCGCTTTTTACCTTTCTTAAAACCTTCCTTTTTCCTTCTTCCTGAACTACCGAGGAATCCTCGGTAGTTGAACTTCCCTCTAATTCTCCTTTTTTAAAACATTTCCGATGTGCAGACCTGTTGTATCAGAATCCTTCTGAAATAAATCAGCCATTTGCCTCCGATTTTTATAATGATTGTGCTTGCAATTTGCCTGTTCTTCGAAAATCTGGTAGTTGTAATACCCCCAACTGATCAATGCCTCTTAGGATTTTCAGAAAATAACGAACGGTTCATGGCCACGACTTCTTCGTGTGTAGGCGGCATTGTAAAATCCATAAATTTCCCGATAGCCTGATCCCGCAGGTGTGCGGCATTTTCTTTGTCGCCATTGCCTAGGGCTTGCTTGAGTTCTGCCACACTCAATTCGGTACAATAGGCCGGAGTGCCTGGCTGATGCTTCCAGGAATCTGCCAGTGTACCTGCATCAACAGCGTCGAACCCCGCATCATTGATCAAGATCGATACTATCTCTTTGACCTGTTGATCGTCGCCTGACACCGCCATCGCGATCCGGTCTTTGGCACCTTCAGATTTGCCACCATGTTCAAGGCTATGGGCCAGCAAATTGTTAAAAGCTTTGATCACCGGTCTTCCCAGGGTTTCCGCAACCCATACACTTTCGACTTTGCCATTCTTCAAGTCTTCTATTTCACCATCCCGGAAAGGATAATAGTTAGATGTATCAACCACGACCACCTTATCAGAAACTTTTGCGATAAGATCTGATAATTCCGGGACTGCTATTGTAGGAACGGATACGATAAGTACCTCAACATCCGCTATGATCTGGTCTTTGGTGGATGGCATAACGCCCAGTTCCCGGGCCCTTTCTTCCAATTTTTGCTGACCTCCTGAGCTGTAAATCTTTACCTCGTGACCGGTTGCAGCTAATTTCTTTGCGATGATGCCGCCGATTGCGCCGGTACCTATAATTCCTATTTTCATTACGCTTGTTTTTAAATTCTCAATAAATTCTTTTGCAAAATTGGTGAATTTATACTTTCCTTTGTATAGCACTTTCCCAAAGGAAAGTGTAATAGCTTTAAATGAGGTTTTATGGCGGCTAAAAAAGCACATTGTGATTGCATCGAAACGATAAAGCCCGTGAGGGATGCACTCGACGTGATCAATGGTAAATGGAAACTACCCATTATTATTTCTGTTGGTGTTGGAAACGATCGGTTCACCGATATTCAGGAAAGTATCCCCGGTATTACACCCAAAGTTTTGGCGAAAGAACTGAAAGACCTGGAACAGCACCGGTTGCTCATCAGGACCGTGATCGATGGCTACCCGGTGAAGATCACCTATCAATTAGCTGAATATGCCGATACGCTGACGCCCATCATCTATTCCCTGAAAGACTGGGGTTTGAATCACCGTAAAAAAGTGACGGAACGGGATAACGATTAGCTTAAGTTATCCCCATACTTACATTTCGTAAAAACGTTTCATTATTGCCTACTTTTGTATCAGAATAGCTGTATTAGTTAGCAGAACTTTGTCCTTATAAATATTAAAAAATAATATAATGGCAAAAACAATTTTTATAACAGGTGCATCCCGCGGATTCGGCAGGATCTGGGCAGAAGCGTTTCTAAAACGTGGCGATAATGTAGTTGCGGCTGTTCGTAACCCTGAAACATTAACAGAACTTACAAAAGAGTTTTCTTCAAATCTATTGGTACTAAAACTTGATGTAACTGATAAAAAAGCAAGTTTCGAAGCAATTGAAACTGCAAAAACTCACTTTGGCCGCATCGATGTATTAATAAACAATGCCGGCTACGGGCATATTGGAGCTGTAGAGGAGTTAAACGAGCAAGATGTCAGAACGCAGTTTGAAACTAATGTACTGGGTTCACTATGGACTATACAAGCGGTTGTGCCCATCATGCGTCAGCAAAAATCAGGGCAAATCATTCAACTTTCAAGTGCTCTGGGTTTGAATACCGTATCATTAATGGGATTGTATAGTGCATCTAAGTTCGCAGTTGAAGGCCTTGCTGAAACACTGGCTGGCGAAGTAAGTGATTTTGGTATTAAAGTAACCATAGTGGAACCAGGCGGATACTCTACTGATTTCTTTGGAACCACTTCTCTCGCCTTAAGCGAATCTCTTCCTGCTTATGATGACGTACGTAAAACCTTTTACGAACACGCTGGTGAACAAGATTCCGGTAACCCGGCAGCAACTGCCAATGCGCTAATTGCCCTGGTGGATTCGGAAAATCCTCCATTAAGATTGCTGTTGGGTAAAACTGTTTACCCCTGGGTAAAATACACTTACGAGGAGCGCCTGAAAACATGGGAATCATGGCAGGATGTTTCTGTGGCAGCACATGGTTAAGAAAAGTAACAGGAGCGGGATCCGGATTTGCCCGGTCCCGTTTTTATAATGGCAAACAATATGAAGCATTTTAAAAAAATCAGCGAACTGCATGAAGTTCTTGGTGTCAAGCCGCCTGAGCACCCCCTTTTTAGTGTGGCTTACGGTGAAAGGGATACTTGCACAAGCATCAGCGAACTTGAATTTTCTTCAGCATTTTACATCATTGGATTTAAAAAGCTGAAATCGGGGCAAATGCTTTACGGAAAAACCAAGTATGACCATGACCTCGGTTCCATGTCATTTATCAAACCGCAGCAGAAAGTATTTTTCCAAAACATGGAGTTAGAGGAAAAGGGGTTTCTGATCATCATCCATGAGGACTTTTTACCTGGAACCTCCCTCTACAATGAAATTAAAAAATACAGCTATTTTGACTACGAGGTGAATGAGGCACTACATCTTTCACCGGCAGAAGAAAATGTTATCTGGAACCTTTATTTCAGCATAGAAAAGGAATATAACAACAATACGGATGAACATAGCAAAGCGATCATCATCAGTCATATTGATTCAATGCTCAAATATGCACAGCGGTTTTATAAAAGACAGTTTATTCACCGGACAGAATTAACCGGCGCGACGCTTACCAGGTTCAATGCACTACTCGCTGCAAATTTTGAAGAAAGAAAATTGAAAGATAACGGACTTCCTACTGTCGCTTCTTTGGCAGAAAAGATGCATATATCTCCCCGCTATTTAACTGATCTGCTTAAAGACGAAACGGGTAAAACAGCGTTAGAACTTATTCACCTTTTTTTGATCGGTGAAGCAAAAAATATGCTGACAGGGGGCGATATGAACATATCGGAGATCTCGTCGTCGCTTGGTTTTGAGAATCTAACCTATTTTTCGCGTCTGTTTAAAAAAGAGGTCGGAAGTACTCCAAATAAATTCAGGGACAGCTTATTGAATTAGGGCGGGTAGATCTTTTTATTGACCGGATCAACAGTTAGAACCTTAGGTAAACTACTCTACCCGGTGCGACAGTTATAATGAAATTTAATATTAAAAATGAAGCGTACAGCAAAAGCATACTGGTCAGGAACTATAAACGAAGGGAAAGGTAAACTGACCACACAACGTGAAACCTTGAACAAGGCAAACTTCAGTTTCAAATCCCGCGTGTCTGCAAACGAAAAAGGTACAAATCCTGAAGAACTGCTTGTGGCAGAAAAATGTACGCCATGTCTTTATGCAAACTATTGGTAAATTTGGGAAATAAATAAGGCGTTGAAATCTGACATCATAAATCACCAATTTAAGGATGACCTCACTTTAGGCTTTGAAGTCGTTTCATTAGTTGATCTGTACGCCCGCAGCCGGGATCTGCTTACTCAGCCGCATCGGACAGCCTTTTATCATATTATATGGTTTAAAACAGGGAACCTGACGCATATGGTGGACTTTCAACCTTTCCCGATAGAGGAAGACACCATTCTCTTTCTTAAAAAAAATATTGTCCAGGTTTATGATCGTTCTCCGTCTATTGCAGGGAAAGCTATCCTGTTTACCGACACTTTTTTCTGTAGAACCGAGGCCGACGCTCGCTTCTTAAAGGGGACTATTCTATTTAACGACTTGTTTACGACTTCTGCTATTCGTTTACCTGGTCCTGCTGTTTTCCCTGTGCTTCTTGACCTGATGGAAGCCGAGGCTTCCTGTCCGTCTGACCAGTATCAGGCCGATGTACTGAGGGGTTACCTCCATAACTTTTTGCTCCACGCGGAAAGAGAAAGACGTAAACAAGGTTTTAAAGAAGTCAGGAAAGGTGCAGACCTGGACTATGTGCTGCTTTTCAACGACCTGATCGAAGCAGAATACAAAACCCGCAAGCAGGTTCATTATTTTGCGTCCCGGCTGAGCGTTACTGAAAAACGGCTGAACCAGGCTACATCTAAAGTGATTGGGAAAACGGCCAAGCAGATGATCGACGACCGCATCCTGCTGGAAGCCAAAAGAATGCTGGCACATACGCATGACACGATAAAAGAGGTCGGGTATGCGCTTGGCTTTGACGAACCTACCAACTTTATCAAATATTTCCGTAAGCATAACGGCTCCACACCGGTTGAGTTCCGGGAGAAACTAACTGCTCAAACATCTGCCTAAAAGTATCATCTAAAGGCGCTTTTCTACCTTTTTACCCGGGCTTATACATCCCATCTTTGTATCACAAAAGCAAAGAAATGAAGTATTTGAAATATACCCTCGTTGCGTTAACAGCAGCATTAACTATACAACATAGTGCTGCGCAGCAGAAAGTAAAAACAACAAAAGCAGAAAAGATGAACCACAAACAAGAAACCGTAGATTTACTCAAAGCCATTGAAACAGGTGCAGCAGCACCGGTTGGGATAATTAACGCCAGCAGCTATAAACAGCACAACCTGGCAATCGCAGACGGACTGGCAGGCTTTGGCGCTGCTCTGCAAGCCTTACCAGCAGGTTCGGCCAAGGTACACACGATCCGCGTCTTTCAGGACGGAAATTATGTTTTTGCCCACACGGATTACAACTTTTTTGGGCCGAAGATAGGCTTTGACATTTTCCGCTACGAAAACGGCAAAGTAGTGGAGCACTGGGATAACCTTCAGGATAAACCTGCATCACCCAATCCAAGCGGCCATACCATGACCGATGGTCCAACCCAAGCGACCGACCTGGGTAAAACTGCAAGTAATAAAGCATTGGTCAGAAACTTTGTGGATGACATTTTGGTCAATGGCCGGATGGACAAGCTTGCCGGTTACTTCAATGGTGATCAGTATATCCAGCACAATCCGCTGATCCCTGACCAGCTATCTGGTTTAGGTAAGGCCCTTGGCGAGATGGCTAAGCAAGGCATCACCATGAAATATGATGCTATTCATCAAGTACTGGGTGAAGGCAATTTTGTTCTTGTCGTAAGTGAAGGCCACCTGGGCGGTAAACATACCTCTTTTTATGACCTCTTCCGTGTAGAGAACGGTAAGATCGCCGAACACTGGGATGTGATTGAAACCATTGCTCCCCAAGCCGAATGGAAAAACAACAATGGAAAATTTAATTTTTAACTGTCGTGATCCACGCATTCCGAAATATACTGGCAGCCATTCTCGCAATGGCTGCTTTATCCGGTTATAGCCAGGCTAAGACCTCAGATCAAAACTTCCTATTAAATGACACGGCTGCCATTCACCAGATGGTACGCTCGTACTGCCGGTCGATTGATCTTGCTGATACCACACTGGCCAAAGGTATCTGGTCAACAAGTGACAGTATTACCTTTATTCACCCAAGAGGTCACGAACGTGGCTGGAAACAGATCAAAACCAATTTCTATGGAACGACCATGGGCGCAATGTTCAGCAAGCGTGATCTGAAAACAGTATCGCTCAGTATCCATCCCTTGACCCCCGATGTGGCGTGGTTGGAATTTTACTGGGAGTTTCACGCAACTTTCCGCAGTAACGGCCAGCCCCTCGTGACGCGAGGCAGGGAGACGCAGCTGCTGGCGAAAGAAAATGGCAGATGGCGGATCGTGCATGTGCATTACTCGGGCCTCCCCGTTACTGCACAAGGCCAGGGATTTTAAAAGTGTCGGCACAAATTTAAAAGAACTTTTTTTTCGCTAAAACCTTTTTATTGAAGATGTTAAACTAAATAAGGAAAAACAAATGAACAGGATATTAATCACCGGCGCAAGCGGCCACATTGGAAAACGGGTGGCGGAGCTGCTTTCCGGTCAGGAACTCAGGCTGATGGCCAGAAAGCCGGAAAAACTCGGGGCGTTTACCGGTGCAGAAAAAGTGCGTGGCGACTACAGTGATCCGGCCAGTTTAGCAAATGCTTTTGAGGGCATCCAAACTGCCTTTATTGTATCGGGCTATGCAGCGCCAGGGGAACGTGCTTTACTGCATAAGAATGCAATAGACGCAGCTGTGCGGGCCGGTGTATCACACCTGGTTTATCTCTCTTTTCAGGGTGCCGCGCCGGACAGCAGGTTTCCCATGTCCCGCGATCACTTCCAGACAGAAACTTTCATCAAGCAATGCGGAATTCCGTACACGATATTAAGGGACAGTTTTTACCTTGATCTGGTACCCGACATGTTCGGAAAAGGCCGAACTATGAAAGGGCCAGGGGGAAACGGTAAAGTTGCCTGGGTTTCCCGCGAAGATGCGGCAGCCTGCGTTTCGGCAGTTCTTCAGACCCCAGGCCAGTTTACCGGCACTTATGTTCTGACTGGGCCGGCAGCATTAACACTGGCGGAAACGGCAGAACGCTTGAGCGCGCTGACCGGAAATGCTTATACCTATGTCGAAGAAACGGTTGAGCAAGGAACGCAATGGCGTAATGAACTCGGCGCTCCCGCATGGGAGGTGGAGACCTGGATAGGATCTTATCAGGCCATTGCTGCCGGAGAGGTTGCGCCGGTAAGCACCGCAGTTAAAGATATTACCGGCCGGGAGCCGATGAGCCTGGAAACTTATTTTACCAGGTTTCCCCAGGGACTTAATGTTTAAACAGAAATACAAATCAAAGTAATATGGAAATCACAGCAGCCGTAATCAGAGAAAAAGGGGGCGACTTTCAATTGGAAAAGATGGAGTTGGACGAGCCTCGACATAACGAGGTGCTTATTCGGGTGATTGCAACGGGAATGTGCCATACAGATATGGCTGTCAGAGACCAGATCTTCAAATCTCCCTTACCAATCGTACTTGGTCACGAGGGCGCAGGTATTGTGGAGGCCGTTGGGCAGGACGTGACTAAAGTTAAAGCCGGAGATCACGTAGTAATGACCTTCGGATTCTGCGGCAAGTGCCCGAATTGTTTAAAGGGCTTGCCTTCCTATTGCTATTATTTTGGTGAACTGAACTTCAGCGGTTGTCGCCTGGACGGGTCCCATGCCCATCATACGGGGGGACGCGATTTGAACGATAACTTCTTTTCGCAATCTTCTTTTGGTACTTATGCAATTGCACCGGAAAACAACGTGATCAAGGTAGATAAGGAAGCCCCGCTGGAAATCCTCGGGCCGCTGGGCTGCGGCATCCAGACCGGTGCGGGTGCGGTTTTGAATGCATTGCATCCGCAAGCCGGTTCCAGCATCGCTGTGTTTGGCACCGGTGCGGTAGGCCTGTCTGCAGTCATGGCGGCAGCGGTTGTAGGATGTACTACTATTATAGCTGTCGATATTAACGAAGCGCGACTTGAATTTTCTAAAGAATTGGGTGCCACCCATGTTATCAATAGTAAAACTGAAGATGTGGTGGCCAGCATTAAGGCTATCGTCGAATACGGAGCGGATTACGCATTTGATACCACAGGAAGGACAGACGTGATCAACAATGCGGTACTGTCTTTGGTATCCAATGGCATATGCGGAATTGTAGGTGCCTCGGCCAGGACGCTTGATTTGGATGCCAATTACATCGTGGCAAAGGGCTTGCACGTTAAAGGTATCGTGGAAGGCGATAGTATACCTGATATCTTTATACCCAAGCTGGTCGCGCTCTACCGGGAAGGCAAGTTTCCGTTCGATAAACTGATTAAGGTGTATCCTTTCGAAGAAATCAATCAGGCCGCGGAGGATTCAGAAAAAGGGGTAACTATCAAACCGGTTATTAGAATTAGTTAAAAGATTATAGTTAAGCAACTTTCCATAACCGGAAAGCTGCTTTTACGTTTAGCTCTTACTTTCGCAGACTCAAATTATAAGCAGTAACGAAAACGTTGGTTATCAACACCGTCTATGCGTTGCTATGAAAACCAAAATGTAGCTGTAATCAGGAGTAATAAAATCGCGTTCAGAAATTAAAGCAACATTAGTAACCTATAAAATGAGTTTCTTTAAATGATTGCTTTCAGAATCAATTACTACCATATGTCAGTTAAACACTGAACTGGGCTCGAACATTACGCGGGCCAAATTTTAAAAAGATGGGAACGCAGAGCATCAACAACGTGAGTATTTTGCGATATTAATAACAAAGCAGCCAAGTTTTTAGCTCATCGGCTTTTGCTCCCCTGACTGGACATAATTCGAACCATTTAGTAGTGCAATTAAAGATTTTAAGCGAATTATAAGTTGCTTAATGACGGTTCGAATCCCATAGGGCTCTCCTATCTACCTTGAGTCCCAGCAGGACTAAATTCGAATCATTTACTTATTAGTTTGCAGATTTGGCACGAGTCTCAAATGAAATTCAGAGGGGTCAATTCCCCCGGGGATCCACTTTGCCACAAAATCAAATGAATAATTGAAGCCATTTTTATAAATCTTTTATTTCTAGTATTTGTAATACTTCATTTTTTATTTCTGCCCCTAAAACTGCGTTACAATCCAACCGGCAAAATATCCAATAGCCAGATTTAGAAGCGAAATAATAAAAAAGGCGCCTAAAGTGAGGCCGATTATCTTAGCTTTCGAAGTATTGTTGAAGAACTGGGAATAACACCAGCACATTAAAATGAGTAAAAAAAACTGTTGAACTATGCCATATTGGAGAGTTAATGGGTTACCGAAAATATAAACAATGGGGAAAACGAGTAGGCTAACAATTAAAAACAATCCCATTAAGTATGTATTCAAAACGAGGTGTTCTGCAAGATTATATTTCCGTTTTTTAAAAATGACATAGGAAACCATGGTGCTGGTTATGATCAGGATCAGACCGTCAAAAGCAAAATGCTCAGTTATCCAGGTAATGATTTTCCCGGAATCCCTTGTTATGTCCTTTCTGGGGTCAATTAGACTCGCGTGAAGCCGGTCGAAAATTAAGTAATGCCAGAGTAATCCATAAAAAGTGGCAAGCACAATATCAAAGGATAGTGGTTGAAAATGCCTGACTCTTTTTCCTTCCAAAAACTCGCGGATAGTGTGACCGGGTCTTGTCAGAAGCTGCTTAGCAGTGTACAGAACCCCTTTATCAAAATGAATCAGTCCATGTTGCAGCTCATGCAAAATAAAATGCATGTTCAGTCTCTGGGTGTCTGCCCGTTGTCCACAACTACTACAAAAATTGCCCGATACCTGGCCACCACAGTTTTTGCAAATGATCGTAGTATTTATTTTATGAGCAGTTTTTTTCAACGTTTTTCCCATTTGCTTTCTTTGTTCAGCTTTGAGCTAACAATGCTTAAACTTACGATTTTGTATTGAGTTAATTAATGATCACATCCGGTAAACACCGGTTCTTTGTATCCATGATCGAATATGAATTATCTTTATTTTCAAGAAAGTAATGCACCCATTTTCTTTGCGATCAGTCCTGCCGCATACGCAGGGTTCAAGCGATAAAGGAGGTCCAGTATTTTAGCATCCTTGCCCACTAACACCCGGTAACGGTTTTGCTCCATCCCTGCGATAATCATCGCTGCGGCCTTATCAGCAGAAAGAATCTTCTGCGCCCCTTCTGGGGAAGAGGGCAGTCGGTCGGCAAGGCCCGAATTGGAYAKGATATTGGTGCTAACACCGCCTGGAAATACTACAGTCACTCTTACATTCGTGCCCGACAATTCGGAATGAAGTCCTTCTGTCAGCAATTTTACAGCTGCCTTGGATGCACCGTAAATGGTTTGACCCGGGACCGGTAAAAAACCACCCATGCTGAATATGTCGACAATATGCGCTTCAGGCCTGGTAAGCAGGTGTGGCAGAAAAGTCTTGATCAAATAAAGCGTACCGTAAAAGTTGATATTCATCACCCGTTCGATCACCTCGTAGCTGAGGTCATTTACTTTGATAAACGGCTGAATGATACCGGCGTTGTTAATAATACCGTCCACCGCACCGAACTTGCTTATCACTTTCTCTAATAAGCCTTCCACCCCCGCTCTATCTGTAATATCGGTCACAAACAGGCTTAAATTTACATTCCTGTCACCCGCCAATGCTGCAGTTTCCTGCAAAGTCTTTTCGTTGATGTCTATCGCAGCTACTTTTGCACCTTTTGCCAGCAGGTTCAGCACAAGTTCGCGGCCCATACCGCTGCCGCCTCCGGTAACTATTATCGTTTTGTTCTTAGCTTTCATTTTCGTTATTCTTGATTTGGACTTTTAAGCTCAGCAACGGCCATTGGAGGCATCAGCACCCTGGTAACTTTTTCAACGATCGTTCTTCTATTCAATGTAAACGACGTAGTTTGTTTAATATCCTCGCTGGAAGCGCCGATCCTTACTTCATATCGTCCCGGATCCGCGACCCAGGCCGATTGGTCTGTGTTGAACGAAGCAAGGTCTTTAGCATTGATAGTAAAAGTGAGTGTCTGCGATTCGCCTGGTTTTAATAATCCGGTTTTAGCAAACCCCTTCAATTCTTCCGCAGGTTTATCCAGATCTCCTTTGGGTGCTTTCAGGTAAACCTGTATAACTTCTTTTCCGGCAACTTTTCCTGTATTTTTTACGTCAACACTTATCGCGATCTTGCCGGTGAATGATTTTGAACTCAATTTGAGGTTGCTGTAGGTAAAATTGGTATAAGATAAACCATAGCCAAATTCATAGGCAGGTTTCACCTTAAAGGTGTTATAATAGCGATAACCTACATAAATACCTTCTTCATAAACCACTTTTCTTTTTATGGTCGAATCATCTTTTACTTCAATACCGGGAAAGTTCTTCACCGATGGAACATCAGCATAAGATATAGGGAACGTTTGCGCCAGTTTACCGGAAGGATTTACTTTGCCGCTGAGTAAGTCTGTAATAGCGTTTCCCGCTTCAAGCCCTGGCTGCCAGGCAAGCAATATGGCGTCAGGGTTGCTTTTCCAACTGGCTGTTTCTATAATCCCGCCGATATTAAGTACTATAATAACCTTTTTCCCTTTGGCATGAAATGCCTTGCAAATAGTGTTTATTGAAGCCGTTTCTGCATCCGAAAGATTAAAATCGTTATCCAATTTTCTGTCTTCACCCTCTCCCGAGTTGCGCCCAAGGGTAAAAATCGCTATATCGTATTTCCCAGCCATTTCTTCAGCCAGCGAGTCTGCTACAGGCATCTCAGGCGCACGTTTTTTGCCACCCATTATGTTCGCTATCATATCGCCACCTTTGGGAGCATTTTTCGTCATATAGGTCTTGTATTTTTCTTTCAGGGATTCGTCGGTTACATAACCAGCATTCTTCAAACCATCTATTAAGTTTACGGAATAAGCTACGGCTACATAGCCGCTGCCTGAACCTCCTATGTATGCCTGGTATGAAGTATTTCCAAACAGGGCTACACTTTTTGTTTTTTCGGTAAACGGAAGCGCACTATCGGTGTTTTTCAGTAAGATCATTCCCTCGGTAGCCGCCTTTCGCGACATTGCTGCATTTGCTACGGTATTAGGCTTATTTGAATACTTGTAGTTTTTGAAACGGGGTGTCTTGACAATAAGATTAAGGATATCTTCCACATTTCTGTCGAGCACCTTCTCATCCAATTTGCCATCTTTAACAGCTTGTATTATGGTGCTAACCTGGTTAGGGCCGGGCATCAGCAGATCGTTGCCTGCTTTCATCTGAGCAACTGCGTCTTTTCCGGCACCCCAATCGCTCATCACAAGCCCGTTGTAGCCCCACTCTTTTCTTAATACTGTAGTTAGCAGATCGGAGTTTTCGGATGTGTATTTTCCGTTTAGTAAATTGTAGGAGGACATGACGGTCCATGGGTGTGATTCCCTGGATGCGACCCTGAAACCTTCAAGATATATCTCGCGAAGTGCCCGCTGGCTTACAATCGTGTTTACGGTTTGACGGTCTGTCTCCTGATTGTTCGCAACAAAATGTTTTATGGATACGCCTACTCCCTGCGACTGAATGCCGTTTACCATGGCAGCAGCTATGGTGCCTGATAACAATGGGTCTTCAGAATAATATTCGAAATTCCTGCCGCATAACGGATTTCGCTGTATGTTCATGCCAGGTGCGAGCAATATATCGACCCCATATTCCAATACGTCATTGCCATACGCTTGCCCGGTCTTAAAGATCAGATCTTTATCCCAACTTGATGCTAACAGCGTACCTACCGGGAACGCCGTGCATTCATACTTCTGTCCCCCAAAGCCCCCTATCATGCGTAAGCCTGCCGGGCCATCGTTTACCACGATACAGGGTATACCCAGCCTCGGTATCGCAATCGTGTTTCCGGCAGTACCCGGGATGGGGTTAACCGTATTTGCTGCTAAAGTACCCGGCTCTGCAACCATGCCGGCAAACATTTTATTCTTCCTCATTGCAGGTGGGATATTGAGTCCTCCACCCACAACCAACGAAGCTTTTTCCTCAAGCGTCATAGCGGCAATCACTTCCTTTACAGAAGACTTTCCCAACTGTGGCAACTTTGTCGATTGCTGTCCCCGAACCGATAACGAAAATCCGCAAACGTATAAAAACAAGAGGATATTGGATGATATTTTTTTTGATGGTATCATTTTGTCAGTTTTTTTAATTCATTGATGGTGACCTGTGGAACAATTGCTTTATGATCCTTTTCAACGATCAAGGTTTTAGCTAATGCAAATGGCTTAGTCATTCTGATATCCTCGCTCGAAGCCCCGATCTTTACGATATACTTTCCGGCATCAGCTATCCAGCTTGACTTTTCAGTATTAAAAGAAGCAAGATTTTTAGGATCAATTGTAAAAGTTAGTGTTTGTGAGGCACCAGGCTGAAGTAACCTTGTTTTGCCAAATCCCTTCAATTCCTCTGAAGGTTTGTCCAATGTTTTATGCGGGGCGCTTAAATAAAGTTGCACAACCTCTTTACCTGCAACTTTTCCGGAATTGGTGACGGTAACTGTTGCAGTTAGTTTTTTGCTGAAGGTAGCCGCACTCAATTTTAGATTACTGTAGGCAAATCTGGTATAGCTTAGGCCATAGCCAAACGGATACGAGGTCTTTACGCTGAATGTATTAAAATACCGGTAGCCAACATATATTCCTTCGTCGTATATACTTTCAGCCGGGCGGTTAGCGGGTGTACCCGGAAAACTTTTTGCAGATGGCTCATCTTCATATTTAACCGGGAAAGTTGTTGCCAGCTTGCCTGATGGATCAACCGCTCCGCTCAAAACATCGGCAATAGCGTTTCCTGCTTCCAGTCCGGGTTGCCAGGCTAATAAAATGGCATCAACATTTTTGCTCCAGCTTTCCATTTCTATGGCGCCACCAATATTCAATACAACTATCAGCTTTTTCCCTTTGGCGTGGAAAGCATCACCCACAGCTTTTAGTTGTGTTTTCTCGGCTTCTGAAAGATAAAAATCTTCCACTTTTCGGTCAGCGCCTTCACCGGCGTTCCGCCTGATGGTAAAAATACCGATATCATCCTGGTCTGCTGCAGAGCTGATATCTGTCGCTGTTAATTCAGGCTCCGGCACCAAATGCGGGCTACCCAATACCATGTTTTTTTCGGGGTGCGTTTTCAGGTCAGCTTTGATCTGGGTAACATAAATCGTTTTCAAAGCCGTATCGGACACATAGCCGATTTGGGAAAGGCCTTTTTCAAGAGCAACAGTGTAAGCTACCACAACGGCTCCGCTTCCAGTTCCACCAATCACCGGTTTGTAGCATCCGATACCAAACAATGCCACTTTCTGGCTTTTGTTTAGCGGAAGAGCGGAATTGTCATTTTTTAATAGTACCATGCCGTCCGCTGCCGCATTCCTGGATAAGGTTGCGTGTGACTTAAGATCGGGTGTGTTAGAATATTGATATTTTCTGAACGAGGGAGTTTTAAGGATGTACAATAATACCCGCTCCACATTTTGATCGAGCACTTTGACGTCTAACGTTCCATTTTTTACGGCATCAATAATAGCTTGTTGCTGCCCGGGTGTACCTGGTTCAAGCAGGTCATTGCCGGCTTTCATTTGAGCAACAGGATCTTTACCGCCGAACCAGTCCGTCATTACCATGCCTTTAAATCCCCATTCTTCACGCAGTATCTTGGTCAGTAAGTCATTGCTTTCAGAAGTATAGGTTCCATTGATCTTATTATAGGAACTCATCACCGTCATTGGCTGCGACCGCTTAACAGCGATCTCAAAACTGCGCAAGTATAATTCCCTAAGCGCCCGCTCACTGATGATCGCATTTACCGCATTACGGTTGCTCTCCTGGTTGTTAGCTGCGAAATGCTTTATAGAGGTGCCTACCCCGTTTGATTGGATGCCATTTACCATAGCCGCAGCCATATATCCGGAAACATAGGGGTCCTCCGAAAAATATTCGAAGTTGCGGCCATTCAATGGGTTGCGCTGAATGTTCATACCGGGTGCCAGGATCACATCTACGCCATACGCTTTAATTTCATTACCAAATCCTACGCCAACCTTTTTAACCAAAGTCGTGTCCCATGAAGAAGCCAGTAAGGTGCCAACCGGCCAGGCCGTCGCATAATAAGATTTCGTACTATCACCTTTGCGAAAAGGATCGATACGTACTCCGGCAGGCCCGTCAGAAAGAACCGTACCCGGAATGCCGAAACGATTAATGCTCATGGTATTTCCGGCAGCACCAGGTACACGTCCGTCGGCTTCTCCAATGACGGTGCCGTGGCCCTGGAAGCGCATGCCGGTTCCGGCAACTACAGACGCTTTTTCCTTAAGTGTCATCAACTTAACGATCTCACTAACCGGGGCATGCCCCAGTTGGGGTAACTTTTCCTGTGAAAATGCGGCATGGCCAACCAATAAAAAGGCAACGGCAATAACTTGACGAAACTGTACAGTTTTCATGGTAACTACTTAGGAATGTGGTTAAATTATTCAGGTTATTTATTTTCCTTTACACGTACTCCTTTTGCGTCAAACATGCCCATCAGGCTGCCTTTTACATGGTCGTCATCTACCGGGTCAAGCGAAAGTGTAACATCATAACTTTGAACAGTAAATGCTAAGGTTGCGGTTTTATCTTTCTCCTCTATAGAAGTAATTTTAGTTATTTCCTTACCGGTTGAATCCTGCACAGCGCCGGTTAACTTGCCATCCTTCCTTTCGAGAATGAAAGTCATCTTAGAGTCGCCGTTAGGGGTGCCCATCACAAGGACATTCCACTTGCCTGGATAATAATCCGGTTTGGTTTGAGCGTTAACATTTACGGAGATAAATAGTCCGACGATTACTGTAAAAACGAAGCTTAACTTTTTCATGATCTTTTATTTTTTATGTTCAATTGATTTTTATTTGAATAGTATTTTCTTTTAATCCGGGAGCCGAGGCTGTTAAAGTCGCAAGGCCTCGTTTCGATGATGACTTAAGGATCACCTGTGCTCTGCCCTGATAAACCTTTTTATGCGGCTGCTGAAAACTGGACATATCCGATGGGTTACCATTCCCAACAGCAGCAATCGTCGCATTGCCTGAAAGTTTAAAATTGATTTCTGTGTCATCGACTGAAGGAACAACATTACCTTTGCTGTCAACAATCTGGACACTTATAAATGAAAGGTCGTTCTGATCTGACTTTATTATTTTACGATCAGCAATAAGCCGGATTGCAGTTGGTTTGCCAGTGGTGGACAATACGCTTGAGCAGGTTTCCTTTCCATTGTCATAACTTTTAGCTACCAATGTTCCGGGCTGATACTCGACCTCGAATGTCGCCGTAATCGATCCCTCAGGAACAGTCTGCTCCGCGATCACCTTCCCGTTTAGTTCAAGTTTTACGGTTTTGCTACGCGTATATACGTCAACCTGTATTTTCTTGCCCTCTCGGCCGGGCCAGGTCCATGATTTGATTTCGTCCGGCATGCCCCAGGTAGCTATCACTTCCTTCTGTCCCTCAGGAATCGGGCGGTGCACCAGAAGTTCTATCGGGCTGTTGCGCCATACTACATTCTTATAATAGGATTCCGCTTTGCGGTCGCCGATCAGGTCAAGATCGCCGCAGTAGGCATTAAATACCGGCCAGTTGTTGCGGTAGAACAAGCCCATACCCATCAGCCCCGTTGGTAACTTTTGAGATTCAGGAACCAGTATCGATTTACCTATTCCGGCCTCACCTATATAATCCATAGCCGTCCAGCAAAACCCGCCCAGGAACCAGGGATATTTTTCAGTCGCATCCCAGTTTTCCAATGCTGCATTTGGAAGATATTCTGTTGACATATACAACTTATTGGGGTGTTTGGCCCGTTCGGTCTCGAACCTGTGGAGGGTCGCGCTGTCCCTTTGAAAATAAATAGATGGGTCAAGGAAGTAATTGTAGCCATCAACATCGAGGTTGGCTACATGCGCCTCATAATCCTTCCACGGTTTTTTGGTATAGGGTGGTAGGAAAACGATGGCATCAGTAACTGGCCTTGTTGGATCAAGTCTTCTGACCTCATTTGAAAGTCGCTTTGCATTTTGAATGCCCGATGAGTCAGGGGCTTCATAAATTTCATTACCAATGCTCCACATCATCACTGATGGATGGTTTCTGTCACGTAGGATCATGGAGGCCAAATCCTTTTGCGACCAATCTTTGAAATAAAGGTGATAGTCCTGTGGATTTTTTGGTAGTTCCCACATATCAAAGGCTTCGTCGAGTACCAATATGCCCAGGCGGTCACAGGCATTAAGCAATGCTGGTGAAGCCGGGTTATGACTCAGGCGAATTGCGTTGTACCCAGCGTTTTTTATCAGTTCTATTTTTCTTTCTTCAGCACAATCAAAACTGGCTGCTCCCAAAGGGCCGAGATCATGATGAATGCATCCGCCTTTCAATTTTATCACTTGTCCGTTAAGCAGGAGGCCCTTTTGCCCATCAAATTGCAGGCTGCGAATACCGAAAGGCGTGATCGTTTGATCGATTGTTTTGTTGTCCGCGGTCAGCGTTACCCTGGCCTTATATAACATTGGATTATCCAATTGCCACAGTTTTGGATCGATAACGATCAAGTTTTGAGTTAAGTCAGCGCTGCTATCAGCCGAGACGGTCAGCGGCATTTTTCGTGAAGCCACAACCTGGCCTGAAGGATTAAGCAGATCGAGTTTTACAATTACTGCCTTTTGTTTTGATGATTTGTTTTCTATCGAAGTTTGAACTTTTACTGTTGCCTTATCCTTTGAGACTTCGGGTGTCGTGATATAATTCCCCCAAAGTTTTGTATGGATTGGATTGACAGCCAACAACCAGACGTGACGATAAATACCCGAGCCTGAATACCAGCGGCTATTCTTATCTAAATTCTTAGCCCGCACGGCAATTACATTTGATTTGCCATTGGTTGTTAAATAATTAGTAAGGTCATAAGAAAATGACGTATAGCCATAAGGATGATTGCCTAAATGGTGCCCGTTGATCCAGACGTCCGCATCCATGTAGACGCCGTCAAACAGGATATATGTTTTTTTTCCTTTGTAATTATTGTTTAAAGTAAAAGTTTTACGATACCAGCCGATCCCACCTTCGGTAAATCCTGTCGCGGCTTTGCCCACGGATGTTTTGGTAAAAGGTCCCTGAACTTCACCTTCTTTTTGATTTGGGAGATCTTCAATGCTCCAGTCGTGCGGCAAGTTTAAAATACGCCAACCCGAATCGTTATACGCCGGATTTTGTGCACCATTTAAGGTGTCTTTTCTGAAACGCCAATTGTTGTCAAATGATATTTCACCGCTCCTCTGAGCGCGGGTAATTCCAGCTGACAATAGCAAGGCAAGTAAAATAAAAAAGAATTGGATGCTTTTCATAATTTTTTATTCCGTATTAAAAACGGAATAAAGGTATGGCGACACTTTCATATATCCAAATTAATTCCGTATTTTTAACGGAATTAATAATTTTTGTATCTTTGGACAGCAAATTTGAATCATGATTATACCCCCAGGCTTCGCCAGTTACTCCGAATATTCCGACCAATTCCTCAGGAACGTAGCTGTAGACAATGTAATTTTTGGGTATCATGAAAAAGAATTAAAAGTACTGCTGCAACAACCTTACACTTTAGAAAAATGGACAGTGACGGGTGGGTACATCAAAAAAACAGAGTCCATCGAAGATGCCGCCAGCAGAATTGCTTTTGACCGCACTGGTATCAAAGGTCTTTACCTGAAGCAATTCGGTTCATTCGGGAACCCTCAGCGTGTAATCGATAATGGCTTTACACCCCAATTTATTGAGAAAATAACAGGTTTTGACCTTCCGGCGGATTCATGGATCTTTGACTATTTTGTTTCCGTAGCGTTCTACACGCTTACCGAGTTTTCGAAAGTAGAATCCACGAAAGGGGAACTGGAGGCAGATTCCAGATGGTGGCCGGTTAATGAACTGCCGCCCATGATGTTTGATCACGGGCATATCATCAATGAAGCATTATCTGCTTTGCGGTTGCACATCGCCCACTTTCCAATCGGCTACGAGTTATTACCGGAGAAATTCACCTTACCCGAGATCCACAGCCTTTATGAAACCATATTGGGTAAATCACTTGATGATCGTAACTTCACCAAAAAACTGTTGCTGACTAAAATCGTTACTAAATTAGACGAAACCCGCAAAATAGGAAGGCATAGGTCGCCCTTCCTTTACAAGTTTGATAAGGAACGCTATCAGGAAGGTCTAAAAAGCGGAGTGTCGTTGGTGTTTTAAAGCTAATATCAGGCAGTTTCTGGCAATTCAAGATTCATCTCCAGCAGTGCATAACTTAAGGTTTTGCCGTGGGTATCCATCACTAAGGAAGTAGTAACGCCGCCTGCCAAAGCCTGCAGGCATACAAACTGCAGCGCGCAAATATTAGGAAGCTCATACCGGACTATTTCGCCATGTATGACCTCTTTGAAATGTTCCTTCACTTTATCCGCAGTAACCAGATTACAGAGCAGTTGATAATCCTTTTCTTCATAAGGTATCAGCGATAAAATCAATGTGTTGCCTTTATCTCCCGCGCGACTGTGCGCTATATCATAAAGTTTAATGCTCATAACTTTTCACTTTTATTGATGGCTTTGTTTTGTTTCTGTCGATCAGAATCGATACAATACCAATCACTTCATTTACATATTTCCGAACTCCTCCGCCACCAGCCGGGCCATTGGTGTAAAGTGCTTCCACTTCTTCGCCTATAGTGGCTGCTTCATTAGCGGTATTGGCCTTGCCGGCAATGCGTAAACGTACTTCATAAGGCTGATAGCCATTTGCCAGCGAAGTGGAATGAACCGACGTATGGCCGATAAAGTCGATTCTTAGATCGGGGAATTGATCAACTAATCTTTGCTGAATTATTTCACCCGCTAACCGGGCTCTTTCCAATGCATTTGCACCAGCATAAGTAATTTGGCCTTCTCCTGTAAAACCTGCTTTATACCCAATACTAACCTTTAGTGTCGATGGTTTTTTGTTGCCATTACCGCCAGTCACCTTGATACGATCTTTTCCATCCTGTTTCAAATAAACTGTGGTGAAATCTGCTGACACATCGGGTGTCATATATTGATGGGGATTTGTTACCTCGTACAGTAGTTGTTCTTTAGCCGTTGCTAAGGTTATACTTCCTCCCGTTCCATCAACTTTGCTTATGGTTGCGTTGCCATCCGGGCAAACATCTGCAAACGGATGCCCCAATGTGCTCATATTCTCCATTGGCTTTTTAACCGGATCAGCAAAATAGCCGCCGGTTATTTGGCCCGCACATTCCATCAGGTGCCCAATTACAGTTCCTTTAGCAATGATATCAGTATCATCCAAAGACCAGCCAAACTCATGTACCAGTGGCGCGACAAATAACGATGGATCGGCAACACGCCCGGTTATGATAATATCGGCGCCTGTTTCCAGCGCTGGTAAAATAGCATCCGCACCTAAATAGGCATTCGCTGAAATGACTTGTCCTGACCGGGAAATAGGATTGCCTGTTTCCATAGCGATCTCATCGCCGCTGATAGATTTCAAAACATCGTCGCCGGTAACTGCCGCTACTTTGATGGAGATGCCTTGTCTTTTTGCTATTTCAATAATTTTACCCGCTGCCGCGACCGGATTTGCCGCCCCCATATTGGTGATGAGGCGGATTTTATTTTTTTTTAGCAAGGGCAACAGCAACGCTATGCGTCGCTCCAGCAGCGGATCATACCCTTGCGCCGGGTCTGTCGCTTTCCTTTTTTGAGCTAACGCGATGGTACGTTCGGCCAGGCACTCCAGCACCAGGTAATCCAAATCACCCTTTTCGGCTAAGATCACGGCGGGTTCGAGCCGGTCTCCCGAAAAACCTGCACCACAACCTATACGGACTTTATCTCTCTGTTTCATTTATATGCTTATCGCCCCAAATGCTATTGCTATTATGGTCATAATTATAGTGGTACCGAAGGCCCATTTGAAAGTGAATTTCTGGTGATCTGACAATTCAACCTCCGACAATCCCACTAAAACAAAAGTTGAGGCGGTTAAGGGGCTTAACGGGAAACCCGTTGTCATCTGTCCTAAAATTGCTGCCCGACCTATTTCTATGGAATTTATGCCATAATGGGTGGCCGCCGTTTTTAAAACCGGGATTACGCCAAAATAATAGGCATCGGGGGTAAAAACCAAACTCAATGGCATACTGGTGACGCCGACCAATGCCGGCAAATAACCTGCATGCTCTTTGGGAATGATGGAAACCATCGATAATGCCATGGCATCAATCATTTTGGTTCCCGTAAGAATACCGGAAAATACCCCTGCCGCAAATACTATGATGGAAACAGAAAATACATTGGCTGCATGTGCCTGTATCCTTTTTCTTTGTTCGGCCTGCGAGGGATAGTTAACCAGTATCGCTACGGCAAAACCGATAATGAATAAAGCCGATGGCGGCGCCAGCGACAAAATAAGCGCCGCGATCAAAACGATGGTCAGAACCGCATTGAACCAGAATAATGCGGGCCGGCGGCTTTCTTTTTGTTCGTCAGAAAGTTCCTGGTGGTGATCGTAATCCAGATGAACAACGCCTAAACGCTTACGCTCTTTTTTGCCAAGCCAAAATGCCACAAATAACACCCAAAGAATTCCGCCGATCATGGACGGGAGAATCGGAATGATCAAATGTGCAGGGTCAGTTTTCATCACATTTAAAGCTCTGGCTACAGTGCCCGACCAGGGCACCAAATGCATAACGCCCGCACTGAGCGCGACGATGCAGGGGAGTATCAGCTTTTTCATCCCCAACTTTTTGTAAATAGGGAATAAAGCAGTGATGGTGATCATAAAAGTGGCCGTACCATCTCCATCCAGGTGAACCAGCATGGCCAAAATGGCGGTTCCCAGGGTAATTTTCAACGGGTCGCCTTTGGCAAGGTTAATAATGCCCCTGATCACCGGGTCAAATAACCCGGTATCAATCATTAGGCTAAAGTATAATACGGCAAAGATCAACAGGATGCCAGTGGGTGCTACCTGTTTGATCCCGCCCAGTACCATTTCGCCTATTTCTTTCGCCCCAAAACCACCGATCAATGCAAATAAAACCGGTACCAGGATCAATGAAAGCAATACCGATAGGCGCCTGGTCAGGATCAACCCTAAAAAGACACAGATGGTTAAAAAGCCGAGGATGGATAGCATAGATTAGAGCATTACGCCATTGGCTTTTAAACGTTTACTAAAATACAAAACCTGGTAAGGCAAGGCATCCTGCCAGAATTCCCAGGTATGGCCGCCTGGCCGTTCTGTATAATCATGCAGGGTATGGTTATATACCAGGCGCCGGTGCAATTCGCGGTTGGGTTCAAGCAGAAAATCCTCTACCCCGATATCCATTACGATGGGCAATCCGTTTTTTCTGATTTGATCAGCCATATTTACCACAGAATAAGGCAGGTAACTATCCGGCGTCATCGGCCCCATTATTTTATCCAGAAACTTTGTAAGCCCATTAAACCGTTCCGGGGTCAGGTTCCAGGTGGTCATATTCGGGTCGAGCGCCCCGCTCATGCTGCCGGCCGCCGCAAATAACTCGGGATGGCGGGTAGAAAGGTAAAGCGAACCATAACCGCCCATGGATAAGCCGGTGATTACCCGTCCCTTTTTGTCTTTGACCGTGTGGTATTTGCTGTCGATAAAAGGAACGACCTCTTTTATAATATAGGTTTCAAATTTGCTGTTGGGATCAACCGGGCTATCGATATAATAACTGAATATTTCTCCTTCCGGCATTACAATAATCATATTGTATTGGTCGGCCAGGTTGCGCACCAGCATCTTATCGGGCGTTTTCAGCAGCCAGTCGTTGAAATGCCCAAAGCCGCCGTGCAACAAGTAAAGTACCGGGAAATCCTTTTTGGTTTTGTAATAACTATCCGGGAACGCGATAGCAGCCTTGTAAGTTTTATTCATCGCCGCGCTCGGTATCTCAACGGTATCCACCTTTGAAGCATAGCATAAAGGGCTGCAAAACATGGCGAGCGCAAAAACATAGCAGAGTCTTCTCATCGTTGATAATTTTTATTGTTTTTTTGGAGCATTGACTATTTTAAGCAGTTCGGCATCCGGGTGATCACGCATTTCACATTTGTTATCCAGGATCATTGTTGCACCATTTGCAGACGTATAGGCGGGCCATTTTGGCAAACCTGGCGTATTGGGATTACCACTCCGGGCAAAACTGATCCAAGCACTGCTTATTTTCGTAGCAAGTGCATAGGCATCCTTGCCACCGCCGGTCATTTCCTCGCAGCGGCGTATATTATCAAACTGGAAAGCGATATCCATACAATGCATAGCTTTGTACCTGCCATCATTAACCGGAGACTGCCAGGTAAACAGGTACATGTAAACCGGTGCCGCACCGCTTAAACCGGATTTTTGATCGGCTTGTTTGATGGCTAATGAGCGAAAACCGAATTCGATATCATTGTATTCAAACGGCTTGCTGGTATTTGGGTAAGCTTGCTTCACAGCTGCCATATATGCGTCGGTCTGGTCGCCATATTTTTTCTGTAAAATAACCTTCACATCTTCTATGGTTTGGCCCTTCGGGGTCGGCGCGAAAGCTGCAAACTCATTTTTAGTGGTACCCACCAGCAGCGGTATATTTTTTGAAAGGTCCATGGCGGCCTGATCGGTTGGCTGATTAGGGAACATATCGCCATCCAGTACCGCGTTCCAGCCCACGTTTGCCGGTTTTCCTTCTTTTCTCAACTCTGTTCCTACTTTTCTTAGCGCCCTATTACCGGCGGCATTCAATTGATCATAGGGTATTTTTTGCAGGGAGTCGACCTGGGAAGCCTGTAAATGTAATTCATCCAGTAAAGCTGCCGCAACCCGTTGCGAAATGGATTTTTCAGTAAAAGAAGTGATATAACTGCCGCTTTCTACGATCGCTTTGTGAAATAGGCCTTTCGCCCTGGCTGTATTCATCATACAGGTTACCTTTCCGCCGCCGCCCGACTGCCCGAATATTGTGACGTTATCCGGATCGCCGCCAAATTGCGCGATGTTGTCTTTTACCCATTGCAAGGCCGCAACGATATCAGCCAGACCGGCATTCCCTGAGTTTTTATATTTATCCCCATAAGCAGAAAGGTCCAGGAAACCCAGGACATTCAACCGGTGATTTATCGAAACAAGTACAACGTCCCCTTTCTTAGCCAGGTTCTCCCCGTCATAGGATGGCAGTTCAATAGACGAGCCGGCCGTAAAGCCGCCGCCATGCAACCACACCATCACCGGGCGTTTCTTCCCGTCATTTAATTTCTGCGTCCATACGTTCAATGTTTGACAATGCTCATTGGAATAACCCAAATCGTGGTTAAAAGCAAATTCAAACGCATCGTTCACTGTCGTAGTCGGATCGGTGGGGCAAACCGGCCCATAGGTCATCGAGCTCCGCTCGTCATTCCAGGCTTTGGGTTTGCGTGGTGCCGTAAAACGGTCAGCTTCCGCATAGGGGATTCCTTTAAAGCTGAAAATTCCATTATGAACATAGCCCCTGACTTTTCCGTTATCAGTAGAAGTGACCGCAATACCTTCACCTGCTTTTATAGGATCGTTACTTTGGCAAAGGGCCGTTAAATTTAAAAAGCAGATGGCTGCCATTAACAACAGTGTTGTTTTTCTTTTCATCATAATTGGTTTTATCAGGAATGACAAATCTATATTTACATCATCAATTCCATCTTTTTTTAGATTGCTGAATTGTATATAAATTTATCGCTTAATTTCCGAAACGTTTCCGAAACCGGAAGCAAACCTGAAATGCCTAAAAATCATATGAAGCTCAAAACGGGAAAGGACGAAATTGTATACCTGCTGACAAAGGTGGTGCTGAAATACGAGGCAGCAACCGGCCAGGGTATTAAGCGAAATACAAACAGAAAGAATTATGAAGACCTGGCGCGGACGTTGAGCGAAATCAGTAACAGCCTACCAAATACCAGTGAAACGTTTTGCCATAATTATTACCCGCCGGGTGAAAACAATGTGTCTGCCGTTTACCCATTTCGTAAATATGACATAACCGGCGGTCAGCTAAAAGATGCTATTAATGGGATCGTGTCGAACCCACGCCCATTTTTGGTTGATGCCTGTTACATTTATTTGTATGGACAGGGCAGAAAGGGTTTTGCACAAAAACCAGTTGATGCAGGGTTAGTGGATGAGGCTGCAACTGTTGAGATGCCAAATATTGATGTGCTTCCTATTGAAGGCAGTAGATTATCGCTGTTAAGAAAGATCAAAACTTATCGGGCAATTGTAATCCTGCTTTGTAGTATTTTATTAGTTGGAGGGATTCTTTGGGCTGAAGAAAATTCAAAGGGAAAAAAACTCTTCCGTGATTTAAGCATTTTGCCCTACCGGCCCTCAAGCGCCGAGATCGACAGCCTGGAGGGAATCTGGCTGTGCTATACCGGATCGCCGCAGGCCCGGACGTATGATGCCGGGCGGTTCCATAAAATTGTTTCTAATATCATGGATGTAAAATACCAGGATGGTTACTTCAAATTCATTCGTTACGGGTCCAATTTCGAACATGCGGGCTATATGCAATTTGAGGCAGCCTGGCTGGTTTCCATTCACTCGCATGTCGTTAACGCCCGGGATAGCATCGAGTCGCCTAAACTATCATTGATGCGTTTGGATGAAGGCAGGCCTTATGTGGATGTCATATCCGCTTCCTGGAACTTTGACCAAGGGAAAAAAAATAGGATCATCGGCATACGGGAGCTTTTCATCAAACAAGGCAAAAGGGGACGGATAGAGGAGATTATAAATACGCCGCAAAACGCAGCTTGTAGTTGTAAAATAATTAAATGGCAATCACCCGGCAATGCAATTCGCTTTTTTTATTTGAAAAATGAACTGCTGGATACGATTGGAGACAAAAGATTGAAACAAACACTCGACGAGAAAAGTATTTTACTTTCTCGGCCCGATGATACATCCTTATTGCTGCCTAAACATTTTACAAATACGCATTGAGGTATTATTCGAATTATAAATGTCTTGGATGCTGATTTGTAATAACGAGGCAATCTCGAGTCAGTTAATTTTTTCTTACCGCTAGGCTGAAAAACTCCCCATAATGGGCTCGAATCTATTTTTATTGTCGCTCGACGATCAACATATATAGAACAGGTTGTTAGCCGGTCTTGTCATTGCTACACACTCCGGTAATATTTAATAGGTTGGGGGCTCCGAACTGTTGCAATTTGGATAAAACATCTTTTACAAACTTCTAAAAGCAATATGCAATTTTGCATATTGCTTTTAATATGATATCATAGCTTATAAAAGGAAGATCATTATACCGCTAATTTTTCTTTTAATTGTTGCATATCACGGCTTATCTTTTTCTCCTGGACCCTGGCGTAAATTTGTGTCGTAGTGATCTTGGTGTGGCCGAGCATCTTACTGACTGTTTCAATAGGGACATCATTACCAAGTGTAACGGTTGTAGCAAATGTGTGCCTTGCTATGTGGGTAGTCAGATTCTTATCAATATCGCACAAGTCAGCAATTTCTTTTAAATACGAATTCATTTTCTGATTGCTTTTCATAGGAAGCAGTTTGTTGGCCACAATACACAGCTCATGATCCTTATATTTGTCGATGATGGCTATTGCTTGTGGCAGCAATGGAACATTTGCGGTGATCTCCGTTTTCGTTCTGCGGGTCTCGATCCACATTTCACCGCCTTTTCGTGTAATGATATGTCCGGGAGTAAGTTTTTGAGCATCCACAAAAGCGTAGCCAGTATAACAGCTAAAGAGAAAGCAATCTCTGACTTCTTCCAGGCGTTTTATCTTAAATTTTTTTGAAGCCAGACGTAACAGCTCTCCTTCGGTCAGTTCGTTGCGGGCTATTTTTCGTGTAGTACATTTAAAGGCCATGAAAGGATTAGAGAATATCCAGCGATTGTTGACGGCTATGGTCATGATCCGTTTAACCCGTTTAATGTATCCCATGACCGTATTATGCTCGATACCTGCCTGAATTTTCAGGAATCTTTCAAAGTTGCTTATAAAGGTAAAATCAAGCTCTTCCAGTGACAGGTCATCTTTATGGTACTGATACTTGATATACTCGTCAACTTTACCCCTTATCGTCTTATACTTTGTCAGCGTCCCTTTAACATAATCTTTGCCTACAAGACTTTCCACATCCCTGTTATGTTCATCAAATGCTTCCAGTAAAGTTTTGCCGGGAGGCGGGAGGGCTTCCTGTCCGGTAAACTTGTTCTTGATCTCTTCGGCAGTAATGGATCCGCCATTCCTGTTCAGTGCAGCATATATCTCGAAGAGATCGTTACTGACCTCATTGATATACCTGTTCGTGATACGGACTTCATCTCCGCTGCCCTTCATAAAACCACTCTTCGCATCCCATTTTTTAAGATTTAACTTCTTTTTCAGAGAAATTTCCGCTCGTTTGCCATCTACAGTCACCCTTGCGTACAGGGGAGCCAGGCCGTTGCTGTCTGCTTTTGCTTTGTTTGTCCAGAAAAGGACTGAAAAACTTCTTGAATTCTTCATAGCCATCATTTTGAATTTGAACCGAATAATAAATTTTGAATTGATTTAACGTGTTTTAACTCATTCAAAATCAATCAATTGCAAGCTATTCGGTTACCTAAATTAATGACTTCCGACAGGTAACCGAATAGCTAACCGAGGGGTCCATTTTCTTTGGTATGAAACGGGCGTTTATGGCATAAAAAAAGCGCCTAAATCATTGATTTAAGCGCTCTCGATGGGTTTTGACACCCTTTTAGCGGAATGGACGGGATTCGAACCCGCGACCCCATGCGTGACAGGCATGTATTCTAACCAGCTGAACTACCACTCCGTTTGGGTGTGCAAATATACACACCATTTTATATTACACAAGTCCTTTTTTCAAAAAAAGTGATTTTGGGTGTTTTTGTATGCTGCTTATTGTAGCAAAACGGCGCCTGATTATTCTTTATCACTGGTGTAATATCCTCTATATCAAAACAAACAAGACTCAATTTGTAATCGTTACAGTTTCTAAATTATTTGAAAAAAATATTTTTTTATTTTACTTCAAAGCTAAAATATTGGCTTGCTGCCTCCCCATTATCATTTATTCCCTGTATTGACCCTACATATTTGCCTTTTTGATCGGAGGTATAAAACGATACAACACCTTTTCCGCCCTGGTTTGTGTAAACATCCGGCGACCAAAACAACAGGCTCCTAAAATCAGGCACCCGGCTTTTCTCTGTCTTTTCGGTATTATAAACCGGCGAATAAAATTCACGCTTTAACTGCATTCCTTCGTAATCAAGCACTACAGCATGCGGATCCATTTCAACACCGCCAAGGTCGCCTTTGTAAGTGGTGTAGCTTAATACCCCTTCAGATACTGATGGACCGTAAAAATATCTTTCTCTTATAACCTCCAGTTTGCGCACTTTTAAGGGGTCGATAGCTATTACCTTATCAATGTTAAATACCGGTACGTCATCAAGCATCACCAATGGGTCACCTTCTAAAAAGCCTTTTTCATTCAATACCTTGATATGGTAACGGCGTTGAGAACGCACTACGTTAACCTCTCTTATATACTCGCGCAGCACCTCTTCCATAGTGGTGAAGCGAGTATAATTATCTAAGAGATAAGTTTTATAGGGGCGCGCATAAAAGCCCGCGCTATCAACACTCGGATCATAAAATCGCTTAATTTCATTATTTGCATATACATTTTGTACTTGCATAGCAAGGCTATGCTCTTCTAAAGCTTTTTGCGCGTTTGGCAGTAAACTATACTTTGGCCAGCTAAATTTGGCATACTGTTCAGAGAAAGGGCTTAATACATCTATCCGAAAAGTAGAATCCCTTTCAGAGTTTGTCTGGGCTACAACTTCGCCGGGACCATATAATTGTTTTGTATTGAATACCAGTCTACCTAACGAATCGCTTTTTGAAACGTATAATTGTACCCTTTTACCCGGCACACTTAAATAAGCTACCACCTCCTTTGCGGGGGTGCCTGTTATGGTGCTTACTATTTTTGCGGTTACAAGGTGGTCATCATACTCGGGTAAAAAAGAGAATGCAGGGGGAGTATTCGCTAATACACTGCTCCAAACAAACCTTCGCCAGCCTTGCGAAAGCATCAGGTTATCCATAGCTGCATCGGCTTCTGTATTGGTATTTTTAAAGTAATAAGCGGCGGATTCAATGCCTCCCCGCAGATCTGATCGCAACCATAGGTAGCTAAATATATCATCGGCATCTATATGCTGTAGGGAATCAACGCGATAAACAGATAGCGACATGTTTGTTGGCATTGCCGCCCCTGATAATCTTTTTGCCGCTACATTAATAGTTACTTTTTTGCGGGTGGAGTATTGAGGCTGATCGGCAGCGGCATCTATAAGTAGCTGTTGTTTGGGGCGTTTAAAATAAAGCCTTTCACAAACGGGTTGTTGGGCACTGTTGAAAATGGTAATATGAGATACGCCATCGCCCAGTTTACTTTTGTCAATTGTAAAGCTGGCCAATCCGGAGTTAAATGAATTACTCTCCGCAACTTTTACCAATTGCCTGGTATGCGCAAAAAGGAATACCTCGCCGCCTGTAGCATTGCTATTCACGGTAACCTCCAGGCTTGGTCCGTTATCTTTTAATTGCATCACATAGCCCCGGCTGTTAATTTCAGGCAGTTCCTTAACAACGGAAATGCCTGAGCCGGTTTTAATGATTGCTTTATAGGTATTATTAGCAACGGGCGTAAACGTAAAATTGCCCATACCAAATTTTAACGGCTGGAAACGGACTACGGTATCATTATGCTGATCAATTAGGGCTCCGCGGTACAGGGCAAGACCCTCTCCATTAGTTGTGGTAACTTTGAAGGCTACTTTGCTGGTTAAGCCGGTCACAAGGTTGCCGCCTTCCGGAAAAAATTGAACGTCATAAGCAGGGGCAATTTCCTTTGCCAGTACATCGGGCGATTTTAAGGGGTTTATGATAGTGATGCTTTTTTCGAAATAATAATCGGGACTGAAATTTTTCATCCAATTGGTATAGGCCCTCAATTTGTAATTGCCGTTGCTTACAGATACCGGAATATATAATGACCCACTGCCTGCGCCATTTTTCATGGCAATTTTAGCCTGTACAACAGCGCTGTGGCCATTATCTATCACATCAACATAAACTACCTTGCTCAGGCTAAATGGCCTGTGTAAAGCAGCGTCAACGGCATAAATCTTAAACCATATAATTTCGCCGGGCAGGTAGGTGCTTTTATCCGTATGTACAAAAACTTTTTCCTGTACTGTTGCCTGCTGGTATTGGTTAAAGCTGTTCCTGATCTGATTTATCGCCTGCGCAAAGCAAGTTGTTTGCCAAAGCAGCAGTATCCCAATTGATAAGGCTGTAATTTTAGCAGTTTCCTTAAAATTTTTCATAGCCAAAAACTGGTTTGTTTAATGTTTTCATGTAAGTGATATTTCATAGTGCTCACCGTAAATTTTTTAATAGCATAACTTTGTTTATGGTTTCCAGAATGCTGGTGGCTGTGATAGTCCCCGTATCCTGCAATCTGTACATTCCAGCGTCGAAAAAATATATCCTATCACAAAACCTTGATACACTATTGGCGCAATAGGAATCCCACCTCCGTCAATAATGCTTCCTTGTACTTCATGGAGCATGTTTTTAGGATTGAAATTAAGCGCCGAATCAATCTCGCAGCTATATGGGTATTTAGGAAACCAGGTTATCGGTAATTGACTGTTATCGACAAAGATCCGTTTTTGCTGCACGTTTGTAATGCTGATGTAGCCAATTACCGGCTCTGCAGCATTAGTTACGCTATGAATATTGCCCTGCAGTTGCGAAGGCTGGGCATCAAATATACTTCCAAGTTGTTCGGTGTTTTTTTTGATGTTTTCCCAAAACGCATATGCCTCTTTGGTTAGGGCATATTGCTTTACCAAAACAGAATACCTAACCGATATCTTCTCTGATGTGGATGGAATAGTTGTTAACGGAGCCTGAAATATAACGTCGGACACGAGTTTGGCAGATGAACTTATCAGGATGTTACTTGATAAATCATTTGTATAGCAATAGTATGATGCTTCACTTTCTTTGCGGGCTCTTATTGATTTGGTAACCGGATCAACCAGAAAGCCGGATTCATACCGGGAATGAAACTTCCATGTTTCTTCAAAATCCCAACGGTAGTAGCGGGTACTATTAGTGGCATCATGAGTGCTAACGTATAAATTAAGGTTGCTCCCCTTGGGTACAAAACCAACGCTATCAATAGGTGGTGTTTTTCTTACCTCGATATAGTCGGATGCGTATTCTTTTTCGTTGTGAGCTATATGGAGCCTGTATTTTTTTGATTGATTAAGATTCAACCCGCCCCCGGAAGCATATTTACCATTGCCTTGTGAAATTAACGCTATTGAATTACCTGCCTCATCCTGTATGGTAACCGCATAATCATTCAACGCCGAGGTTTGTACGCCGTCGCTTAAATTAACTGTCTGGCTCAGGCTGATAACTGTAGGGTCGCTGCCCGCGTTTATTACACCCTCAACAACAAGGTAATTATTGTTACTGGAGATAACTGTTGGGTTATAAGGTTTTTTGCACGTGGTGATCATGACGCCCAGCACCAGCAAATACAACATATATTTAGGCTTCATCATTTTAATAAATTATTTCCAAAAAACGGGGGCCTCTATTCTCCCTCTCACTCTGCAATCAGTACATTCAACACTTGATGCCGTATATCCAATAATATGAAATCCATCCGGGCTTATGGTTGAAATTGGTATTAGCGTACCTTCAATAATTCGGTTCTCCACATCATTTGATCCTGTGTGTAGGTTTGTAAAAAAAGCCGAATCAATTTGGCAGGAACCATTATACTCGGGTCGCCATTCATAAGGGAAAACACTATTTGATATAAATATCCTCTTGGTTTGTACATTAGTTACACTTACATAACCAATAACCGGTTCGGCAGGGTTGGTAACATTATGAATATTCCCGTTAATTTCTGATGGTTGCGGATCAAATATACTTCCCAGCTGTTCTGTGTTTTTCCTTATATTTTCCCAAAAAGCATATTCTTCTTTTGTGAGCGCATATTGTTTTAGGAGGATGCTGTATCGTATTTCCAGTTTTTCTGAAGTTGGAGGGATTAAAATTATGGGGTTATCTGATATTACATCTTGCCTCAATTTTGCCGATGACGCCAAAACAATATTGCTTGATCTATCGCCGGCATAACAATAATAGATCATCTCATCATTATTTCTGTATACTATCTTTCCGTCCCTAACTATCAGCCCCGAATTGAATTGAGAATGAAAGCGCCACGTTTCTTCATAAGCCCAGCGGTAATAGCGGGTATTGTTACTGGGATCATGGGTGTTTGAATTAATTTGCAGGCCCTTGCTGGTTATTTTATAACCAATACTATCAATAGGTGGTGTTGGTTTTACAGCTACATAATCAGACACATATTCATTCCCTATCGCTTTAATGTGGAGGCGATATTTTTTTGAGTTATCCAGATTTAGGGAAATCGCTACATAACGCCCTGTATTAAGTTCCGCTAAGGGATAACTTGCTCCTCCTTCGGCCTCGACATGTACCTGTGCACCTGACACCAAAGCCGAGGACGGATTTTGTGAAAGGTTTACCGTTTTGCTTAAAGTAATAATGGTTGAGTCTGCGCCACTATTTATAACTCCCTCAACCACAAGGTAGCTGCCCGGTGCAACTATGGCTGGTGGAGTATACGGTTTTCGGCAACCGCTAATAACGCAGCCCAGTAATATAAAAAACCATATATATTTATTCTCTATCATAATTCCCAAAAATCTGGTGCATCAATGTGGCCTCTTAGTCTGCAATCAACGCATTCAATTGGCGCTGCCTTATAACCTATGGTTACACCCCGCGGACTAATTATTGGCGATACCGGGATATAGCCCAGTCTAAATATGAAAAAGTCAACGTCATTTGCCCCCGTGAGGGCATTTATAAAGAAAGCGCTGATTACTTCACATTCATCGGCATAAACGGGGTAGTAATTATCCGGAAAACGGTTGTTTGTAATAAATAGCCTTTTAGTTTGCGTGTTGGTTACGCCTATATAGCCAATAACCGGCTCTGAAGGGTTGGTAATGCCATGTATGTTCCCTTTTAATTGCGATGGCTGCGCATCGAAGATGCTGCCAAGTTGTTCGGTATTTTTTTTAATGTTTTCCCAAAATTGATATTCCTCTTTTGTTACGGCGTACTGTTTAAGGAGGATGCTATATTTTATTTGTAATTTTTCTGACCGGGGCGAAATAATTGTAATCGGGATTTGTGAAATAATATCCTGCTGTAATTTTTCTGTTGAACCTAAAACTATATTGCTTGATTTATCGCCTGCAAAGCAATAATAGATCTGTTCTTCGGGTTTTCTTGGTACAATATCTGTTCCTTTAACTATTGATTCCGAGTTGCGTTGCGCGTGAAATTGCCAGGCCTCTTCATACGCCCAGCGGTAATATCGTGTACTATTGGCCGGGTTATGGGTATTAACATTAACCTGCAAACCTTTGTCTGTTATTCTATAAGTAATGCTATCAATAGGTGGCGTCGGCCTTACAGCAACGTAATCAGATGCATATTCATTAGAAGCAGCCGTTTTAATATGCAGGCGGTATTTTTTTGTTTTGTCGAGATTTAGGGCGATAGCGAGATAGCGCCCGGCTTTAAACTCCTGTAACGGATAGCTTGTGCCGCCTTCATTTTCCACCGTTACCTGTGCATTTGTTTCAAAAGCCGACGAGTCTTTGATTGCAATGTTTATCGTTTTGCTTAAAGTTATAATTGTTGAATCGGCACCACTGTTAATAACTCCCTCAACCACCAGGTAACTGCCGGGAGCCAGTATAGCTTTAGGAGTATAAGGTTTACGGCAGGCCACTATTGCGGTGAGCAATGCTAAAAAAACCATATAATTACCCCTTTTGTTCATACCCGTTAAAACCTGATATTGTAATTGATGAACGGAATTGGCTTTGCAAATATCGAAAGCTTATAGCCACTTATTACGCCGCTTTGCTCGGTAAAATAGGTTGAGTAGGCATTTTGCCTCCCGGTAAGGTTATAAACGCCTATAGTGAACGAGTTATGCGTTAGTTGATGCACCTTATGATTGCCTTCGATATTCATTGAAAAATCCGACCGGAAGTAATCCGGGATTCGATATTGATTACGGTCTGAATAGTATACGCGCTCCGATCCGCCATACTCATACTTGGCAACCGGCAATGTTATTGGCCTGCCTGTACTATAGGTAACATTTAATGATATGCTAAACCTGTGCGAAAACCGGTAGTTACCTATGAAATTAAAATCGTGCGGTTTATCAAAATTGGCAGGATAATAAAGTCCGCCGTTAATTAGTTCGCCCTCATTAGGATCAGTTTGCCTTAAAAATGTACGGGAATAGGTGTAGCTTATCCAGCCATTTGCTTTACCTGTGGTTTTTTTAATCAAAAACTCAATACCATACGCTTTGCCCTGTGTAGCCAGCACATCGTTTTCTATATGATGATTAAGTACCAGGTTGGCGCCGCTGCGGTAATCAAGGTAATCTCTTAACCGTTTATAATAAACTTCTACCGAGGTTTCGATCGTGTTTGATTTTAGGTTACGGTATATCCCCAGTGATACCTGGTCGCCGTATTGTGGTTTTATATTAGGATCGCTCAGCTGCCATACATCGGTTGGCGCAATAGCGGTGGTATTGGATAGTAAATGAATGTATTGCCTTAGCGTGTTGTACCCCCCTTTTAACGATGTATTATCTCCTAACTGATACCTACCCGAAAGCCTGATCTCGGGCCCTGAATATGTTTTAATGAACTTGCCGCTGCTATAGTTGGTGCTATCCAGCAAGTTTGAACTTGTTTTAGGTAAATTTGGCGCATAATTGTATACCGTTTGTGGCCCCAGGAAACTATATAAAGAATAGCGTACGCCGCCACTTACGGAGAAATCTTCGGTAAAATCATATTTATCGCCAACATACAATGCACTTTCCAGCGCACGCTGCGTTGGGATCACATCCGGCGCCACCAGTGATTTGGGATTATTGGGCTGGTAATTACCCGGATGCAGTTTATAAAAGATAGAACTCAATCCAAAATTAACCGTGTTTTTACGATTTAGATAATAGGTAAAATCGGCCTTGAAATTAGTTTGATTAATATCAAAGTTGAGTTTGTATGCATTTACAGGGTTATCAAAACTGGCTATATTATATTGGTACCTGTCAATACCTGCCCCTATAACACTAAACAACTTATCGTTAAAATTATGCTTCCATTTAATGTTGGCGTTCCTGTTGCTGTAACTATAGGAAGTATCGCTGTTTAATTTAAATTTATCCTTGCTTAGATAAGTGGATACATAGATATTGTTTTTATCATCTATCTGATGGCTTATATCAAGGTTTAAGTCATAAAATGAGGCCTGGCTGTGCTTGTATGCTTCTGGCAATAGCTTTAATAACCAATCGGAATAGGTGGTGCGGCCACCAAATGAAAATGAAGTTCTATCCTTAAAAATAGGCCCTTCAACATTAAGCCTGCTGGTAATTAAACCAATGCCTGCCGATCCTGTAAACTTCTTTTTATTACCCTCGCGGTTGGTAACATCGAGTACGGATGATAAGCGCCCGCCAAATTTTTCGGGGATGCTGCTTTTATATAGCTCTATATCTTTTACTATATCGGGGTTAAACGAGGAGAAGAAACCAAAGAAATGTGATGGATTATAAATGGTAGCATCGTTCATTAAAATAAGGTTCTGATCTGCCGAACCGCCACGAACGTTAAAGCCTGTGGTAGCTTCGCCCACTGATTGTACGCCGGGAAGAGTTAGCACCACCCGTAATACATCTGCTTCACCAAAAACGGTGGGCACTTGTTTAATGCTTTTGATATCGAGCCGGTTAACGCCTAATTGCACATTACGAACGTTGGCTACCTTCTCGGCCGATATTTTTACCTCTTTTAAGCTGGTCACCTGTTCCTTCATTTCGATGATCATTTTACCATCCGAATAAAGCACAATCTGGCGGCGTGTGTCGCGCATGCCCAAGCCCCTCACACTTAAAATTTGCCTTCCTTTTGGCAGCGAAAGGGTAAAATACCCAAACTGATCTGAGGCTACGCCAGTTTTGGTATTGGTAACATATATACTGGCACCTACTACGGCTTCGCCCGATTTGCCATCACGTACATAGCCCGATAAGGTGGCATTTCCGGCACCAATTGTGTTTGTCTTGGTACCAATTTCATACAGCTTGTTTTCTGTAGTCGCTTCAGGAACAACTTTTTCTTTGGTATCGGCAAAATCTTTAACTTGTGTGGCAACATTATTTTTTTGGGTTTCTGCTCCTGTTTTAATTCCAAAAAAGCCGGCAGCAAGCGATAGTTGTATTTCGCGTCCTTTTGTGAGAAAAACCTCGTGATTAACCGTAATTGCGTAATGAAATGCAGTGTTTTTAAAAGCCGCATCGAGCACAGTTTCTATAGATTTATTATCTGCCTGTACAGTTACCTTTAAACTATCAAATTTTGTAGGCTCATAATAGAAGTGATATCCGGTTTTTGCCTCAAGCTCGGTAACAAACTGCTCAATAGTGGCCTGTTGAAAGTTTACACTTATAGTTTGTACCGTTGTTTGTTGGGAATATCCCACTTTTAGCAGGATCAAAAAGCAAAAACTTAAAAAGTAAATTTTTTTCATCAGTATATTTTAATGTTCACACTATACTACTATACCCCTTAAGGTTTATGCATGGAATATCAAACCATAAAAAAGACTTTAGATCTTGATTATACTTTATTTATAACACCGCGTAACTTTATCTAACCAGTTGATCGTATTCTGCAGCTATCATACGCATGGCCAATTCAGGATTATCTCTAAACTTAATTTTATTAGCCTTGATGTATTGCTGCAGTTCTTTTTTCTTATCCTTTAATATTTTCAGGAAAGAGCTTTGCCCGCTTATGCTGTAATAGTTATTGCCTTTTTTAAGAAAATAATTTTTGGAGGCAGCAGTAAAAAAAGTTTCGAGCGTTGTTTGCGTAGAGATGGTTTGAATACTTTTTGACCACCTGGTTAAAACCTGGAGGTTGCCCTTGTATACCTCATCGTAAAATCCTGTATCTATTGATGCCGCTTTGTTTAGCGAATCCGGAGCCACATATACAAAATGATGTGCAAGAAGATCAAAGCTTTGTACTCTTGATTTCAACAAGCTATATTTAGAAAATCCGTTATATAGCAATACAACAACTTTGTCTTTGTTCAAATCATACATCATGGCTATGTTCGGGTAAAATATGCCATCGTAATTAACCGAGCCTGGCCTGAATGCATTTATATCCAAAAAAAAGGCATTGCTTTTTATATATGGATCGTAAAACTCATATTCTGGTCCGTTGTAAAGGCGAGACATTTGGCCTATGGAGGAGTTGTAAGTGCTAACTAAGTGGCCTACCGCAATTTTTTGCATAGTACTATCGTCGGTCACCGTTTGGCTTAGGGCACGGTCACTTAAAAAAAGGCAGACGATAAAAAAGCACAGGAGTGGTTTATTTATCATTTAGGTTTTATAAAGATGAAATGTACATTACTTTTATTAATAATCAAATATTGAATGGAAAACCCATCTAATATTTAATGTATTAATTATGTTACACGAAATGAGCACTTAATAATATTACGCAAGCCTAAAACCCTTTGTAACACTGCATGTTAAATATTTATATTTTAGAGAGATGGACGATGCATACGAAGGTATTCCTGAACAGCGCGATGGCGGAATAACCGATTTTATTCACTTTGCCGATTTGAAAACCCGACAACAGGCACATGCCCTTTTTTTACTGGCTAAAAGCCGTTTAAAGGATATATCCAACTGGCATCAGCTCAGCGGACCAGGTTCATCAAAATTTTCGCTTACAGATGCGCAGGGGAATGAATTATACCGAATGGCGGAGAAAGGCGATTATTTTTATGTTGATTTACCTGCGCCAGGCTCTATAGCGGGGGGCGGCCTCGATTGGGTTATGATTGAAGATATACAGGAAGTTGGAAATGCAGAAGCCGAAAGCGAGTTTATAACCATTACCGTAAGGCCCGTGGTGAACCCCAGGAAACCAGGACAGGCAGTCGCCAATTTTTATGATCATGGTGCAACTAACACTTTTATTGTTGAGCGGTACTTAAACCACGTTAGCGCTGCTGTGCATGGGCGTAACGAAGTAATTAATAATAGGGATACTAATATTTATGATACTGTCAGAAATACCGTCATTGCCCTTACCGCGCGGGAAGGGCTGTCAGGCCCGCAGTGGAAAGCGCTGGTGGAAGGGCTGCTGCAAGAGTAGACGTGCAGATTGTTTAGCATTGTAATTACGCAATGGGCCGGTAGAAACGGCCGTTGCCTTATGCCGAGCCCTACTGTATGTACACAAGGTTGTTAGCATGGCTATAATTTGGCTAAAGCCACCGAGGCTCTTTATTTATCCGTCCCATAAATGGGACGGCAATGAATTAAACCACTGTTTGCCTTCAATTCTTCATTGCCGTTGGTTTCAACCAACGGATAGAAAGGATATACAATGATGACTTTAGCCTAAATAATCCGCATTTTAGGACAGATGTGATTGTCTTGGCTCCGTAGGCGCCTCCTTTTTAAAAGCGACTTCCCTGGTGCCGGGGCTTGGGAAATTACGCCGCTATGTATGAATGGCTGCCCAATGGTACAAAAAAAGGCCGATCTGTTGAAGACCGGCCTTTGTATTTATGAGTAAGTATTGTATTACAACTTACGTTTAACTTCTACATTTTCATAAGCTTCAACAATGTCGCCTACTTCAATATTATTAAAGTTGTGGATATTTAAACCGCACTCGTAACCGGTTAATACTTCTTTCACATCATCTTTAAAGCGTTTCAGTGAAGCAAGTTCGCCGGTGTAAATTACTACACCATCACGTACTATACGTATTTTGCTGTTACGGTTAATTTTACCATCCAACACCATACAACCTGCAATTGTACCAACCTTGCTAATCTTGAAGGTTTCACGTATTTCAACGTTAGCCACAATTTTCTCTTCAAATGTTGGTGCAAGCATACCTTCCATCGCCGCTTTTATCTCATTGATAGCATCGTAGATGATAGAGTAAAGCCTGATATCGATCTGCTCTGCCTCGGCAAGTTTACGGGCACTTCCTGACGGACGAACCTGGAAACCTATAATGATGGCATCAGATGCAGAAGCCAGCAATACGTCTGATTCGGAGATCTGACCTACAGCTTTTGATATGATGTTAACCTGTATCTGCTCGGTAGAAAGTTTCAGTAATGAATCTGATAAAGCTTCTATTGATCCATCCACATCACCCTTAACAATAATATTAAGTTCCTTAAAGTTACCAACTGCCAAACGACGGCCGATTTCATCAAGTGTAATATGTTTCTGTGTACGTAAGCCTTGTTCGCGTTGTAATTGTAAACGTTTGTTGGCAATTTCACGTGCCTCAACTTCATTTTCCAATACGTTAAACTTATCACCTGCCGTTGGTGCACCTTGCATACCCAACACCTGTACCGGTGTTGATGGCCCTGCAGATTCAACCCTTTGGCCACGCTCATTGGTTAATGCCTTAACACGCCCGCTGTAGCAACCCGCTAAAATTGGATCGCCCACTTTTAAACGTCCTGCCTGTACCAGGATAGTGGTAACAATACCACGACCTTTATCTAAAGCTGCTTCAATAACCGTACCTACAGCACGTTTATTAGGGTTGGCTTTAAGTTCTAATATCTCTGCTTCAAGTAATACTTTCTCTAATAGCAAGTCAACATTTAAACCGGTTTTAGCCGATATTTCCTGCGATTGGTATTTACCACCCCACTCTTCAACCAAAATGTTCATAGCCGATAGTTGCTCACGGATCTTATCCGCATTGGCACCTGGCCTGTCAATTTTATTGAAAGCGAAGATGATTGGAGCACCTGCAGCCTGCGCGTGGTTTATGGCCTCGCGGGTTTGCGGCATCACGCTATCATCAGCGGCAATTACTATAATTACAATATCTGTAACCTGTGCACCCCTTGCACGCATGGCGGTAAACGCCTCGTGACCCGGTGTATCCAGGAATGTTATTTTTCCTTTATTATCAGGCAATGTTACTTCATAGGCACCAATGTGCTGGGTAATACCCCCGGCTTCGCCACCTATAACGTTTGTTTTGCGGATAAAATCAAGCAATGATGTTTTACCGTGATCGACGTGACCCATGATGGTAACGATTGGCGCACGTGCAACCAGGTCTGCCGGATCATCAGGCTGATCAAGGTTGGCCTCTTCATCCTGTGGTTTAACAAACTCAACCTGGTAACCAAATTCATCAGCCACAATGGTTAATGTTTCTGCATCAAGCCTTTGGTTGATAGATACGAACATGCCCAGGCTCATACAAGTGGAGATGATCTGCGTTACAGATACATCCATCATGCTGGCCAGCTCATTCGCTGTAACAAACTCGGTAACCTTCAGTACTTTGGATTGCAGTTCCTGCTCCATTGCCAATTCTTCGGCGGTAGCGGCAACATCATCACGTTTTTGACGACGGAACTTAGCCCGTTGTGCAAATTTTCCTGATTTTCCTGCACCACTTAAGCGGGCAAGTGTTGCTTTAATCTGATCCTGTATATCTTTTTCAGATGGTTCTTCCTTAGGGCCTGTGCTTTGAGGGGCATTACGGTTATTCCTGAAATCAGGACGATTGCCGCCACCCTGGCTTGGGCCGCCATTTCCGGGCGCACCATTAGTCCTGTTCCTGAAATCAGGACGATTTGGATTAATAGTTCCACCACCTGACGGTGTGTGCGGAGGATGGTTACCGCCGCCGCCACCTTGCTGGTTATGCGGAGGATGATTACCACCGCCACCTTGCTGTGGATTTCCCTGGTTATCTTTACGTTTTCTTTTGCGTTTATGATCAGCGCTGTTGGCGTTTGATGATGATGCTATAGGATTACGCTTCGGCGCACTAACAGGTAATTGTATTTTACCAATAATGTTAGGGCCGGTAAGTCTTTCGGCTTTTGCCCTAATAACTTCATCCTCAGTATCAACAACAGGAGCTTCGGCTGGTTTTTCTGCAACCGGGGCTGGTACAACCACTGCCGGTGTAACAGGAGCCTGTACAACCGGAGCTTTAGGCTCTTCAACCTTTGGGGTCTCTGCCTTTGGCGTTTCAACTACCGGAGTCTCTACCTTTGGAGCTTCAACCTTGGGGGTTTCGGCAACAACCGGTTTCGGAGCTTCTACAACAGGAACTTCCGCTACTATTTCTTTTGGGGCCTCAACTTTTGGCTCAGGTTTCGGTTCCGGAGCTACTACTTCTGGCTTCGGAGCCTCTACTTTGGGCTCAACAACCGCTGGTTTTTCAGCAACAGGTTGTGGCTTCGCATTTAAGTTATTAAGGTCAATTTTCCCAACTACCTTAACACCTGGCAATACATCGCTACGATCCTCGGTTTTTTCGTGTGCAACAGGCTCAACCGGTTTTGGTTTTTCTGTTTGCGGTGAAGTGTACTGACCGGTGTTTTTGATCAATATTTCTTCGTTCTCAAAATCCCTTGAACGGCGGTTTTCGACTGGCTTTTCCGGAAACGGCGCAGGATCTTCTTTCCGTATCTTTCCGATACTGATCTGCTTAGCTTCCTCTTTAATGCTTTTGTCCACAGCAAACTCCTTCAACAATGCGTTGTACATGTCGCCATTCAGCTGGGCCATAGGTTGCTTGTCAACCTTGTAACCTTTTGTAGCCAAAAAATCGACAATGGTACCCATACCAATGTTGAGTTCTTTTACTGCCTTAATTAATTTTATTGATTTGTCTTCTGACATTTATTATATTTTCTCTGCTAATTATCGCAAAAATACGATTTTAATTTTGGTTATTATGCTTATTCAAACTCAGCATTCAATATTGATAGCACTTCTTTTACCGTTTCTTCTTCCAGATCGGTACGTTTTACCAATTCGCCAACAGTTAAAGCCAATACCGATTTTGCTGTATCTAAACCAATTCGTTTAAATTCATCAATTATCCAGCTATCAATTTCATCTGTAAATTCTTCAATATCCACATCCTCATCATGTTCGTCAGCCTCACGGTAAACATCAATTTCATAACCGGTTAATTTACCAGCTAATTTAATATTATGTCCGCCACGACCAATGGCTAAAGATACCTGATCAGGTTTTAAGTATACTGCTGCTGTTTTTTTCTCATCATCTAATTTAATAGAAGTGATTTTGGCAGGTGATAATGCACGCTGAATATATAACTGGATATTGTTGGTAAAGTTAATTACGTCAATATTCTCATTCTTCAACTCACGAACGATACCGTGTATACGTGAACCCTTCATACCCACACAGGCACCAACCGGATCAATACGATCATCATATGATTCAACGGCTACCTTAGCTCTCTCGCCCGGCTCACGAACAATTTTTTTAATGGTGATCAATCCGTCGAAAATTTCAGGTACTTCAAGCTCAAACAAACGTTGCAAAAACTCTGGTGCTGTACGCGAAATAATGATCTTAGGGTTGCTGTTCAACATATCTACCTTATAAACAACCGCTTTTACGCTATCGCCTTTTTTAAAGTAGTCGGCCGGGATTTGTTCTGTTTTTGGAAGCAACAATTCATTACCTTCATCATCCAGTACCAGGGTTTCTTTTTTCCAAACCTGGTAAACCTCACCTGTAACAATTTCACCAACGCGATCTTTATATTTTTTGAAGATCTCGTCTTTTTCCAGTTCTAAAATTTTTGAAACCAGTGTTTGGCGTGCCGCTAATATAGCACGACGGCCAAAACTTTCCAGCGTGATCTGCTCAATTTGCTCATCACCAACTTCCAGGTCTGCATCAAATAATTTTGCCTCTGTTAATTCAACTTCCAGGTCATCATCTTCACTAAAGCCATCTTCCATAACCTTACGGGTACGCCAGATCTCTAAGTCACCATTATCAGTGTTAACAATTACGTCGCAATTTTCATCTGTGCCGTATTTTTTCCTGATCATGCTTCTGAAAACGTCTTCCAAAACGCTCATCATGGTTGGGCGGTCAATGTTCTTGAAATCTTTAAATTCCTGAAAAGAATCAATTAAATTAATATTGCTCATTTTCTACTTGAATGATATTAAAACTTTTGTTTCTGTTATGTGATTAATAGGGATAACGCTTTCAACAGTTTCGGCCTTTTTCCCTTTTTCTTTTATTTTTTCTTCTATAACGATGGCATCCTCAGTTATTGCTGATAAAACACCTTCTCTTTTTGAGCCATCAGCCATTTTAATGGCCAGTGTGCGCCCCATGTTTTTGGCATATTGCCTTGGCGATGATAGCGGATAATCAATACCCGGCGATGATACTTCCAGGTTATAAGCAGTTTCTATTACATTTTCCTCTTCCAGATGGAAGCCTACATGCCTGCTTACCTGTACACAGTCGTCAATACCAAGTCCGTTATCCCCATCTATTAAAACGATCAGCTTTCCGTTTGAGTGCATTTTAACATCCACTAAAAACAAATTTGGCTTATCGGCTATCTTTTCTTCTACCAGTTCCCTTACTTTTTTTTCAATGTTCATTACCCGCCTTTTTGATTGATAATTTTTAATTGATAAAATAAAAGAGGGGGCTATTTGCCCCCTCTTTTATTAATTGAATGCAAATATAATCAAATTTATTAATTTTTCAACTATCAAACACCCTTTATTGCTTAAAAATCAAATCTGTATAGTGTAAATCGCCCAGCTTGTTACGGCCCATGATATAATCATTGGCTTTTGTATTTGTATCAAATTTATAGTAGCGCACAAAATACATTTGCCGGGCCACAAAAGGGGTATCAGGTGTAAATACCACAATACTATCTTTAACCAGATATTTGCCGGGCTGCATGGGCTGATAGTTCTTCATATCGGTATCAGCAGGCATTTTATATACAGGCACCAGGCTTTGCCAGTTACCGCCCAATGAATCGCGGTTGATATCCTGAACTATGGCCCGGTCAAGACCGGTTATGCTGATGGAATGTTTATCGGATGTGAGGCTTATTTTGACCTGGTTGCTACTGGTTTTGTTGGAGGAGCAGGCAGTGGAGAAAAGCATTATCGTTACCAAAAACATTGTTGAAATCCCCATGGTAATTCCCTCCCAACGGGAGGGGGGCGATGGATTACGCGAAGGCAGAGAGGGGTTTCGTCGGGCGAGTTGATATGCATTGTTTATTAAACCCCTACCTCCCGTTCCCCAGGGAAGGAATCGCACCTGGCCTTGCTTTGTTTGGGAGCTCATCATTTCCTCCCCCGTTGCTTGTGTCCTCACAAGCAACTTACGGAAAAGCCGCTTGCAATGGTAGGCTATCGCCATTGACTGTGCCTCCACTGGTAACTTGCCGAAACGTAATTTACAATGGTAAACTGTGGGTTCACAGCCAATGGGAAAGTATAGTTTATTCATGTTCGTTTATCAGCTTTAATAGGCGATATTTAAAATTAAACAGAAATTAGGTAAATACAACGTATATAACTTATAGATCAACCAGATTGGTCAAAATGAATCGTTATAAACTTTGTCTCTTTTAATGTATTGCCAACAAACCTTTCAATACGCAGGCTTATAGTATTTGGAGTGAAAACGCAAGGCCTGTTTTTATATATTAGTGTTGCCTTTTCTTCAAATTCGCCTGGATAAATAACCAAAGTATCACTTAAATTCAATCTTTTTTTTATTTCATTCTTTCCGGCGTCGTCATATTCAGATAGCGGTACTTTGAAAAAGCAACCGGCTGAATCCGTCAACCGTTTATACTCTGTGTTACCCGTCCATCTTATTTTCCGTTCTCTATCCATTCGTTCGTCGAGGCTTATACCTAAAGAATAAGAAACTGAAAACCTGTTCTTTTTATTTAGGGATAATATTTCAATAAGATTATCTCTAAAGCTATTATCCGGGTCTTCATTTAAATGAAGGGTATCTTTTTTAATCCTGGCCGACCAGCTATTTTTTTTATCAATATTGATGGTGACTTCAGATGTATCACCATTATAATTCAGCTCCCCTAAACCATTTAAATTGCTGTATATTAAAAAATCATGCAAATTGACTGTAAAGCAGGTGAAAAATAATTTAGTGTTTTGTTGATTGGGCTTATCAATATTTTCTGTTTTATTTTTCGATGAATCAACTAAATGCTTCTGATCTGTTTGCGCGGTTAACTTCGCCTCCGGTTTTAATACAGGCTTTTTTGATGATGAATTACAGGAAAATAAACTAATGGCCAAAATAATGATAGCTGTATTTCTAAGCCTGTCCATATATTGTTTTAATATCAGCTATCAATCATTTCTTCAACGTTTGCTCAAACAACTTAAAAATCCGCTTGTACTCATCCGCCCAGCTGCTGGGTTGTTCAAAGCCGTGATCTTCTACGGGGTATGATGCCAGTTCCCAGTTCTCTTTGTGGAGCTCAATCAGCTTTTGCGATAGGCGAATAATGTCCTGGTAGTTTACATTCTGATCTATCATACCATGCAGCATCAGTAAATTTCCTTTTAAGCCATTGGCAAAATATATAGGTGAACTTTTGCGGTAGGCTATTTCATCGGTAAAAGGCTCGTTCAAAATATTGGCGGTATACTCGTGGTTGTAATGCGCCCAATCGGTTACCGAGCGGATCGCTCCGCCGGCCGCGAAAACATCGGGCTCGGTAAACATCCCCATCAGGGTAATAAAGCCACCGTATGATCCTCCGTACAACCCCACATGTTTTGGGTTTACGCCATATTTTTCAACTAAATATTTTACACCGTCCACCTGGTCTGTTAAATCTTTACCCCCCATATGGCGGTAGATGCCGGTACGCCAGTCGCGGCCATAACCGGCACTTGCAGTATAATCAATATCAATCACGGTATACCCATTATCGGCCAGCATGTTGTTGAACATAAACTCGCGGAAATAATAGCTCCAGGAATAGGTTACATTTTGCAGGTAGCCAGCGCCATGCACAAACACTACCGCAGGCTTGGCCGGATCGGCTTTTTTAGGCAGGTAAAGCCGTGCATACACATCGCTGCCATAACGGTTTTTAAAGGTAATGATCTCCGGGTCGCGCCATGGGTATGACCGATACTCAGCACTTACCGAATTGGTTACCTGCACAGCTTTTGCGCCTGGCTTATTGGCCTGCACATACAAATCCCATGGTTTGTTGGAGTAAGAATAACGGATAGCCAGCCATTTTTCATCGGGCGATAGCGTTACCTCGTTACCGCCTTTCATGCCGGTTATTTTAGTTGGGGAACCACCATCAATCGGGATGCTGTAAAAGTTTGTTGCACCGGGATGGTCAATATTGGCCGTAAAGTAGAATTTCTTTTTATCGGCAGATAGCTGCAGGGTTTGCACTTCCCATTTGCCGCTGGTGAGTTGCTTTTTGGCTGCCGTATTTACATCAATAGTATACAGGTGCGAATAGCCGCTGGCTTCGCTTTGGAAATAAAAATGGTTATCGTCAATAAACCCTACGTTTCCGGCGGCTGAGTTTTCAATGCCGGGGCCGCCAATCCAGGCTTCGTCGCGCTGACGGTCAAGCAGGGTGAGTTTGCCAGTGGCGGAAGTAAGACGCATGATCCAACGATCTTTGTTGTCCTGGGCAGCGATAACCACAACCGCGTTCGCGCTGTTATCGCTCCAAAACACCCCTTCTATAGTCACTTGTCTGTCGGCATTTTGCTTTTTAAGTTCCTCAAGCTCTTTAGGGTAATCTTTCACATAATCGGGCAGGTCTTTGATACCGGGAATATCATTGGTATTAATGCGGTAAACTGTATCCCGTTGCCTGTCGAAAATATAAGTTTCTGAAGTTGATGATGGCCTCCCCACTTTTGACCGGTTGGGAATATCTTCCGTAAACCCAGATTCAGTTACATAATTAGGCACTATGGCGTTTTTGACATCCTCCGCCGGTTTGGTCAATCTATAGGTTACAAACCGTTCATCCGGACTGATTTTAACCCGGCTAACTCTTTTATCGCCAAAAGCCAACTCCTTTAATTGCTTTGGCTGCAGGCTGGCATTTTCTACAGAATCCTGCTTTTCCTCCCTGGCCTGCACCTTAATAATATCAAAAAGCTCAACCTGTTGCTTTTTTAACCAGCGCTCCTGCTCATTAAGATCATCTTTGCTTTTTTTAGTTTTTGCTTTCACAAAGTTGGTCAGCTGCTCAAGCCCGGTGCCGTTAAGTTTTAAGGCAAACAGGTTATTGTTTTGCGAAAATATGATCCGGGTTTCATCACCATTAAAAACAGGAGAACTTTCGCGCAGTTCGGTATGGGTTAGCTGGGCTATTTTGCCCTGTTTTATATCTTCTAAGTACAGGTCGCCATTTTTTTCAAAAACCTTTTGAGTGTGCTTTTTATTCCAGTTGCCATTGTCGGGCAAGGTGCGCTTATCGGCTGTGCTTACTTTTTCGGGTTTGGTATTAAGCGGGGTAGCTGAAAATAATTCATCCGTACCTGTTTTATCCGGATTCCAGCTAAAAAGGATTTTTTTGCTATCATCGCTCCAGCGGATGTTTGAAGGGGACACCCCGATCCACTTGGGATCGCGCATGATCTTTTCTATAGTTAGCGTATCCAGTTTTTGGGCAAACGCACCTGTTGTATTCGCTATTAATAATAAGGTAAATATTTTTTTCATTTTCAGTCACTATACCGCGTAATAATTACGCGAATGCAATTTAGCAGTTTAGGTTAAGTTTGCTAATTTTAACTATCTTATTGTTACAAAATGATACTACAAGGAAAGGGTTTTACTTTACGCGATTGGCAAAAAGAAGATGCGGAATCACTACAAAAACATGCCAACAATACCCATATCACCGATTTTTTGTTCGATCGCTTTCCGTCGCCCTATACCCTGCAGGATGCTATCGACTTTATTGATATAAAGATGGCAGAAACGCCACAAACAAATTTCCCCATCGTTATCAATGGTGAGGTAGCCGGCGTTATCGGTCTCGACTTTAGAGTAGATATTTACATAAAAGCGCCTTTATTAGGTTACTGGCTTAGCGAAGAATATTGGGGCAATGGTATTATGCCGGGGGCGGTAAAACTGATAGTTGATTACGGATTTAACAATCTGGATATTATGCGGATACAGGCAGGGGTGCTTGGTAATAACCCAAAATCAATGCGGGTACTGGAAAAAGCCGGATTTGTTAAAGAAGGAGTTTTGACCAATGCCATTTTTAAGAAAGGTGTTATTTTAGACGAGCACGTGTATGGGATAGTAAAAAGAGGCTGGGATTGACAGAAAGACTAGACAGATTTCGCCGCACTGTTCCACCCGTTTCGATGGAACACCAAATCGATAATACAAAACCTAATTTACCAATCTTCCAGCCATATCCACCGTTCGTGCAAAGGGGTTCAAGAATTTATTTACCAGTACAGCAAACTCCCGTCGCGTTACCGGGCGGTTCATGTCAAAATCCGAGTTGAATTTATATTGGGTTTTCCAGGTCTTTGTCATGCTGATCTGCAATGTTTTGGGATCAGTGAGGGTTATTTCGCTAATGAGCGAAAGCAGGTTGCCAACGGTGAATTTTTCGGCTGGTTTTTCCCTGTTAAACCATAAAAAGGTACGTGAGTAGATGTCATTTAAAACGGGCTCAATTTCGGCAGTATGAACGGCAGAATCGGGCAAGAAAAGCACCTGCAAGGTATTGCCGGTTCCTTTTTGTATTCCTTTTAACAAACCGGTTGCTCCAATCTGTTGGATAGATCTGAAATAGGGATCGCTTTGTTTGATATCGGCAAAGGGTACCAGGTATCCTTTAAAATCAAGTAATTCTCCCTGTACCGCGCGTACATTTAAGTTTTTAGTTGTTGTTTTAAAGAACGCGCAAAAGGCTGCTGCTGTACCCGCGCCCTGGCCCAGCGTAAGGTAATTGGGCAGGTATTGTATATCATCTTCGGGTATAAGCTTAGCGGTTATTAGTAAATTGTCAACACCTTTTGCAACTATAGCACCAAGCGGGATGCAGTAAGCAGGCGATTGCGGGTAATTCTTTTCGGGTAGAACGGAATCGCCCCGCTCTCCAGCGAAGCCGTTTCCCGTTGCTATGCTGGTGCGGCACGCTGTTGACCCATCATTTCCTGAAAAAAAATCAAAAGCTTTAAAGTCTGGATTGAATTTTTGGGTAGCTATGCCATCTTTAGTGGCATCAATAATTATTTTGGCTTTTATCAACTGCGATTTTCCATCCTGGCTGATAGTTGCCTGCCAGCCATCTCCATCTTTTTTGATGCTGGTAACGGGGGCGTTTAACTTTACGCTGAGATTTTTTACGGTGTCTGTTATTTTTTTAAGAATAGCAGCACCAGTATATGGCTCAAAGCGGAGGGGGGCATTATAGGTGGTATCATATCCGGGTGTGGTTTTGTAAAACGCTATAACTCTTTTACGAAATTCGCCCCATATACCTGATGGCAGATCTTTTCCGGGGACAATAGTGAGCATACTTGCCGAAGTTAATGAAGGGCACAATTGAGGGCCTTGTTCAATAAGCAATGTTTTTATTTTGCTTCGAGCACCCTGGATGGCTGCTGCTGTACCACTTGGGCCGCCCCCTATTACCAAAATATCGGTTTTAATGGTTTGCGCGTATGTAAATGAACATTTTAATAGTAATAGTACTAAAAGGAGCTTTTTTATCATCGGTATAAATAACACGTACAAAACGCAATTTATACTAAAAGCTTGTGGTACTATAAAATTATAGCTAATTTAATTTTTTTTAAGCCCATGACAGACGAACAGATGAAATACCCGATAGGGAAATTCGCTCCCCCGGCATCATACACAGACGATAACATTCGCGAATGGATTGATGACCTACGCACATTGCCCGGCAAATTGCGCCATGCTATAGCCGGCCTAAATTACCAGGAATTGGATACCCCATACCGCACCGGCGGCTGGACGTTGAGACAAGTGATCCATCACCTGGCCGATAGTCACATGAATTCTATTACCCGTTTTAAACTGGCCCTTACCGAAAACAACCCGGTTATAAAACCCTATGAAGAGGCAGACTGGGCATTGTTGCCAGATTATCGACTGCCTGTTGAGTCGTCATTAAAAATGCTTGAGGGGATACATATTCATATGGTTGCATTGTTTGAAAGCTTTACCGAAAATGAATGGGAACGCTCTTTTGTACACCCAGCCTCGGGTGATACCGTTTCGCTTAAAAAGGGATTGGCGCTATACGCATGGCACAGTAACCATCATTTGGCACATGTTACCGAAACGGTGAAGAAATTTGTTAAAGCTTAAAGGAAAAAATGCCTTTAAGCTTTAAGTTTATGCAGATGGAAAGCTAAGGTAAAATGAGGTGCCGATATTCATCGTAGTTTCAAACCACACCTTGCCATTGGCATTTTCAATAGAGTTTTTTACGAAGGCCAGTCCTAAGCCCGTGCCCGAACTTTTAGTGGTAAAGTTGGGCTCGAATATTTTTTCTCGCATGTTTTCGGGGATGCCATTACCATTATCCTTTATGGTAAGTAATACATTTTTGCTGGTTACCAGGTAATTAATATCTATCAACCCTTTTCTATCCGGTGGCGTGGCCTCAATGGCGTTTTTTAACAGGTTATTAAAACACCGCAGCAGTTGATCACGATCGGCATTGATGATAAAGGGGGTTTCGGGAGGTTGAAATGAAATGTGGATATTATCCATTTGTTTAAAAATGGTAACGGCCTGGTTTAGCATATCAAAAATATTGGTAGGCTCAATGCGGGTATCGGGCATTTTAGCAAACGCCGAAAACTCAGATGCTATTGACGACAGGCTTTCTATCTGCTCAACAAATGATTTGCTAAAGCGCTCAAATTTTTGATCAAATTTAGGGTCTTTATCCCTCCATGATTTATCCAGCAGTTGCAAGCCCAGTTTTAGCGGCGTTAGCGGGTTTTTAATTTCATGCGCCACCTGCTTGGCCATTTCGCGCCATGCACTTTCCCGTTCAGATTGGGCCAGCCTGTTGGCGCTGTTTTCCAGGGCCGATATCATTTTATTATACTCCTTAACCAAGGCTCCAATCTCGTCATTCCGCTGCCATTTTATAGGCTCGTTTTTTTTGCCGTAGATGGTTTTGCTCAGGGTGTCCTGTATAAAGCTTAAAGGCGCGGTTATTTGCCTGGCAATTATAATGGCAAACAAACCAATAGCGATAAAAACCAATGCATATACATTGATCATTACATTAAGTAACGAACTGATCCTCTCTTTGTAGTCGGCCTCGTTAGAGAAATAAGGCAATTGCACATAGGCAATGGTTTTATTGCCGGAGGTCATCACAGGGGCGTACGCCGCCTTATAGCTCAGCTCGCCTATTCGTTCCTCATTCACAAATTCGGTTTTTTGCAATTTGCTTAAAAAGATATAAGCCCTTGAATTCATTTTTTTTGCTACCAGGCCGTATTCATAAATTTTGGGCTGTGTGGTTACCAGCGGTACACCATTGGTATCAAATAAAATAAGATCGGTTGAATAGGTTTTGGCCAGATCATTGAAATCTACCTGGCTTTTTTCATTTACATTATAAATATATTTATTTAGGGCGCCTGTTTGAAATGCCTCCGTAATGCGGGTTATTTTATCGCGTATCTGCCTGTCCTGCTGATTGTGGTATTGGTTACTAATGGATATAAAAGTGATAAAGCCAACCACTATAAGCGTAACAACCACCGAAAATATCATCACAAACTGGATGCGGGTTTTATAGAGCACCTTATCAAAATTCATCCTGAAATTCCAGCGGATCTTATCATCCTTGATGCTCAATATCCTGATTCGTACCCAGGCCCCTCTTGCAATTATGATGAAGGCGCTAAATATCAGCAGCGCCATAAAAAAGAAGGTAATGGAGGTTACTCCATCATATAATGGGTTTACCTCTTTACTCACTACTATTAAATTACGCTTGCTGGGTTTATATACCAGGTGCTCATACTTGGTAAAGGTATTGTACCATTCAGGATTATTGTTCTTAGTTGTCTTTACAGTATACTTTTTAAGCGTACCGTTAAAATCGGTATTATTAAGGGAGTAAACATAGCTTCCCTTTTGGCTTTGCAGCTTATTGTCAATATAGTAAGCGTATGAATAATCTTTAAGCTCATCTTCACTTCTGAAATTATCATCAATCAATAGTTCGGGAAAGGCTCCTAATGACTGCAGCGGCTTTGATTTAAACTCAACTACCAATGTGCCCAATTTCTTGTGGTTATAGCTAATAGGCAGTATAGCAAAGTAACTCTGAAACCCGAACGATTCGGTGATGCGGTAAAAATAAGATGATACTTTAAATGAACTATAAACAACCTGGTCCTTAAACACATTCAGCGAAAAATTATCGTCGGATATTGGCTGATCTACTGCATCATATTCATGTACTTTAAGCCCGTATTTTGATAAGTAGCCATCAAAATAAAGTTTTTGAAAACGTGTTTTAAGGTACTCTATATTATGTACATTCTCTTTAAAGTAGCGTATGATAGCGGTGTCAGTAACAATCCTTCCTTCCACTCGTTTAAAAGAGCTTTCTGCCGAGCGGTCATCCGGCTCCTCCAGTTTACTTATCAATCCCTTACGTACACTTTCTTCTTTAACACGCTCAAAATGATTAAGCTTTATGGCCGAAATAAGCGCGCATACTAAGATAACAACCAAAAACGAACTGGTGGTAAGCTTACTATGCTGATATATAAAACCATAGGCCCTGATAATGACCAAAAGCATCCATAACACGTAAAACAAAGTAAACTCATAATAAAAAGCAAAAACAACAGTAGTAATGATAATGCTTATTACCAGCAGGAACAGCTGATGCGCTCTTGGCACATTTAGTTTAAGGCAAAGAAAAAGCACCACCTCATCAATAAGATAAAAAATGAGGAAACTAAAGCAGAGCATTACAACCCCCAGTACGCTGAATGAGGAAAGGCTGAGCACATTGTTTACATTAAAGCTAATGTCTGAGTTAACAACAATGTCATAAAACAACCTCAATAAAGAAGTGGAAACGGCAATGAGCAATAATATACAGCCTGTTACCGTAATATAGCCGGCAATATTGCCATATGCAAAGGTGAACAGCCTGCGCCGTTGCAAATACACAAAAGCAACAAACCAAAACACACATAATATATTGATGCAAAGATCGCCCAGAGAGGGATATAAAACGCCCGAATGATAGAGCTTAGGATCGAATACCTTAAGCATTCCATTAAAATCGGGCAGGTGATAATGTAAGTTCACATAGCGGAACAGCACAATAAACAGCGCCATAAATACTACGGATGACCAGGGGTATCCATTTGCCGCCACGTGGCAGCAAATATTGTGTATCAAAACACAAAGTGTCAGGATTGTTAAAATCCAGATGGATAACTCATAATAAATAAAGGCATTATTAACACCGCCGGCCTTTTGCTTTACAGAAAAAAGGTAACTATAATTACTGCTGCGTACCTCATAAACATCTTTATCTGTAAAATTGGCAATCTCAATATTGTTACTGGTAGTAAGATCCCTGGCAAATGTGTTTTGAAGATATTGGTTGGTAAATGTGTAATTAATTTTTACAGGAATGAAAAAGATGATAGAAAAATCACCGTCTGTTTTTTTAATAGCTTCATAATCGCCGTTAGGTTGTTTTATGAATGAATATCCCTCCTTAATCCCACCTAAGCTATCTGGCAATACTTTAATGCCGCTCCAAAAGCTTAACCGGTTTTTATAAGCAGTTACAAACCAGATGCTTCTTTTAGTGGTAAAATCATTAATGCTATTAAGAGCATCCTGGTCATTATCGGTAAGTGTTTTAAATTTACTAAACCGAGCTTTGTCGTTTAGCTGTGCATTTATATAAGCTTCTTTTTTATGCAGATTATCCTCAAGTGTTTGCGCGGTTTGCAGCAGGTTATTTATTGGCGTGTATGTTTTTTGGACAACAATGGCCGCAAACCATAACCCAATACCTATCAGGGTAAGCAACAAACGTATTTTTCCGGATGTGGTCAAATTACTATCAGATAAAACGATTAAAAAAACAAAAGGCACTATACAGTGCCTTTAAAAAATTATTGTGGTAAAGCGGCGCTGCCGGTAACCACTGCCCTGTCAACTTTTTTTACAAGGCCTTGCAATACATTGCCTGGGCCAACCTCGGTAAAGGAGGTTGCTCCATCTTCCAGCATGTGTTTAACCGTTTGTGTCCACCTTACGGCGCCGGTAAGCTGGGCTATTAAATTTTGTTTTATAAGCGCCGGATCAGTATATGGTTTGGCATCTATGTTTTGATATATAGGGCAAACAGGCGGTTTAATTTCGGTAGCAACAATGGCGGCTTCAAGCTCAACCCTTGCCGATTCCATTAGCGGCGAATGGAATGCACCCCCAACTTTAAGTTTTAAAGCCCTTTTTGCGCCGGCGGCAAGCAGTTTTTCGCAAGCCTCATCAACCCCTGCAATAGTACCGGATATTACCAGTTGACCAGGGCAGTTGTAATTTGCAGTTACTACCACATCGCTTACTTGTTGGCAAACGTCTTCAACAATAAAATCATCCAAACCCAAAATTGCGGCCATGGTTGATGGCTGCAGCTCGCAGGCTTTTTGCATGGCATTGGCGCGGGCGGCTACTAAGCGCAAACCATCCTCAAATGACAGTGCACCGGCAGCTACCAGGGCAGAAAATTCGCCTAATGAGTGGCCGGCAACCATTTCTGGTTTAAAATCGTCACCTAAAACGGTTGCTAAAATAACCGAGTGTAGAAATATAGCCGGCTGGGTAACGTTGGTTTGTACCAGGTCTTCGGCTGTTCCATCAAACATTACATCAGTAATGCGGAAACCTAATATCTCATTGGCTTTTTCAAATAGTTCACGGGCTTTTTCTGATTGATCGTAAAGATCTTTACCCATACCTGCAAACTGGGCACCCTGCCCCGGAAAAATATATGCTTTCATATGCCCCCTAACCCCCTAAAGGGGGGATTTTTATGTTTATAATTATTGTTTCTTAACCCATCCTACTCCCCCTTTAGGGGGCCGGGGGGCTTTTAACCCAGTTTCGCGCTTATCAAATTCAAAAATTCGGTGCGCGTTTTTTCTTTTAAAAACTCACCGGTAAATGCCGATGTGGTAGTTACTGAGTTTTGCTTTTGTACCCCGCGCATACTCATGCACAGGTGCCGGCATTCAATTACAACACCTACGCCAAAAGGATTAAGTGTTTCCTGGATACAGTCACGAATCTCGTTGGTTAGCCGTTCCTGTACCTGCAACCTGCGGGCAAAAACATCAACAATGCGTGGTATTTTACTCAGGCCTACAACATATCCGTTAGGAATATAAGCTATATGTGCTTTGCCAAAAAAAGGCAGCATATGGTGCTCACACATCGAGTATACCTCAATATCCTTAACGATAACCATCTGGCTGTAATCCTCCTTAAACATCGCGGAGCTCAGTATTGTTTTCGCATCCAGATCATAACCATGCGTAAGAAACAGCATGGCTTTGGCAATACGCTCAGGGGTTTTTAACAAACCGTCGCGTTCGGGATTTTCTCCAATCTGTTTTAAAACATTAAGGTAGTTGGCTGATAAGCTTTCAATCAGTTGAGGATTGTACCTGTCTATTTTAGTATAACCGTCAATATCATCATCACGGTCGGGGATGTGGTTTTCGTCAATCATTTTATAAAGTTATCCGCCAAAGTACTCGGCCGAATTGTTTTCTGTTTCATATAATTTTACCGAGTGTAAAAACACACCCTCATAAGCTTCAATAGGCGCTTTAAGCTGATTGAATATCTCAATGCAAAGCAACTCCGTTGATGCCATTTTACCTGCCATAAACTCAACATCCTTATTGATGTTTTTATGATCAAGCTTTTCAATAACAAACTCGTTAATGATAATCTTTAACTCTTTAAGGTCAATCAGATAGCCAGTTGCATGCGTGACTTCGCCTTTAACCGTTACAAACAAGTTGTAGTTATGACCATGCCAGTTAGGATTGGCACATTTGCCAAATACCTCATTGTTTTTTTCAGCGCTCCATTCCTCACGGTACATCCTGTGAGCGGCATTAAAATGTTCTTTGCGCGTTATATGTATCATCATAATAGTAAGTGGATGCAAATATACAAAACAAAAACAGGCGAGTTGTTTTATATTAGTACCCAAAAAACTTCATAAAACATTTTAAAGCAATATGCTTATATTAGTAGTTGCCGCAACGGCGCCAGAGGTAGCCCCCCTTAGTAAATACTTTGGTAATAAAATAGATTTGCTTGTAACCGGTGCCGGTATGGTCCCCACTGCTTTTGCCCTTGGCCATCATTTTGCACACTCAAAATACGATTTGGTTATAAACCTGGGTATTGCCGGCAGCTTTGACAGGAACATTGAGCCGGGCCATGTGCTTGAAGTTACCGAAGATACTTTTGCAGAAATGGGTGCCGAAGATGATGAGCAATTTATACCCATGAATACATTGGGGTTTGGCGAAATAACTTATAAGCCTACAACTACTCTTAACGAAGTTTACAGCAATTTTTTTTTGAAAAAGGTACGGGCCATCACTGTAAATACAGTTCATGGAAATGAGTTTTCTATAAAAAAAGTGCAGGCCCGCTTAAATCCGCAGCTTGAAAGTATGGAGGGTGCTGCTTTCTTTTACGCCTGCGGGCAGGTTAATGCGCCATGTATGCAAATCAGGGCTGTGTCAAATTATGTAGAAAAACGCAACCGCGATAGCTGGCAGATAGGTCTTGCCATAAAAAATCTGAATACCTTTGCCATCGATCTGATTGATGCCATAATTAATTCATAGATCTGATTTTACATTTAACTTTTTGTTATACAGCGTGCATTAAGTGTACAGCATAGTACGCGAACCCATTAACAACATGAAACTAACCCTCGGTTTTTCGCCCTGCCCTAATGATACATTTATTTTCGACGCCCTGATTCATCATAAAATTGATACCGAGGGTTTGGAGTTTGAGGTTTTTTATGATGATGTAGAAACCCTTAACCAAAAAGCTTTTCGCGGCGAACTGGATGTTACCAAACTAAGTTACCATGCCTTTGCCTACGTGGCCGATAAATATGTGCTGCTTGATTCAGGAAGCGCCTTAGGATTTGGAGTTGGGCCAATGCTGATCTGTAAAGATGATCCTGAAAAATTGCTCACGCAACTCGAAACCGGGAACCCGAACCTCAAAATCGGAATCCCTGGCAAGTACACCACCGCTAATTTTTTATTGGGCAATGCCTTCCCAAATGCAACTAACAAAATAGAGCTTGTTTTTTCGGACATTGAAAATGCTGTTTTGGAGGGAAGGGTAGATATCGGCCTTATTATTCACGAAAATCGCTTTACTTACCAAGATAAGGGTTTAAAAAAAATCATCGACCTGGGCGATCATTGGGAAAAGCAAACGGGCTGCGCTATTCCTTTGGGTGGTATTGTGGCAAACCGCAACTTGCCATTAGATGTTCAGCATAAATTGAACAGAGTGCTACGAAAATCGGTTGAGTTTGCTTTTGCCAATCCAAAATCGGGCCTCGAGTTTATCCGGTCACATGCCCAGGAAATGAGCGAAGAGGTGATGTACAAGCACATCGAACTTTATGTAAACAAATACTCTGTTAAACTGGGCGATGAAGGAAGAAAAGCCATTAAACTACTTTTTGATACCGCGCTTAAAAACAACTTTATACCCGCAATAAAGGAAACTTTGTTTTTAAGTTAAACTTAGACTGCGTTTCTGTTTTCTGCCCGGCAACAGGCTTAGCATAACGCTATAATTTACCTTGATCACTTTTGTTCGATTCGGGTTTTCCATAACATCCACCATGGCGTACCCGGAGAATCGTGGTGTTCATAGTGGTATCCAAAAAAATAACAACTGAAAAAGGCCAGGATATGGTTTTTAGCCTGGCTGCGCGCGAAATATTTATTATTATGCTCGCCTTTATGTGGCTGGTAGGTGCCAAAGTAAAATAACTGTAAAGTGCTCAATAAAGACGGGGCCACCCAAAATAGTAAGAGGTTGGCCTGCGGGATCCACAATTTTAAAATATTGAATAAGGCAGCCATTACCACAATTTGCCAGATAGACAAATAGTTGCGGATGAAAGTTACATACCAGCTCCAGAAACCCCCGTTATGATAGTCGGGATCCTGCGTGGTGTGTACGTTGCTATGGTGTAAATGATGTTTGGTGTAAAGCTGCGGATACCAGAACGATGCATATAGAAAAGTACACAGATAGCCAATAAAGTTATTAATACCCTTATTTGGCAATATAGTGCCATGCATAGCATCATGCGCGGTAATGAATAAGCCGGTGTACAAATGCATTTGCACCAAAATAAGCAGGTAAACCAGCGGATTCGCAAAACTGAAATGCCATTGCATTAATAAGGTAATGGATGTTACCCAGCAACCAATTACGATGATTGCTACCAATAAACCAATATTTGAAGGACTTTTTTGCATGTGATTTAAACAACAGCAAAAAGCGTGCTGTTAAAGATTTTCAATGGCATCTTTTACCTTTTGCATCAGCCACATAGGGGTTGATGTAGCGCCGGCTATACCAACGGTATCATTTTGCGAGAACATAGAAGAGTCCAGTTCATCGGCCGATGAGATAAAATAGGTATTGGGGTTATGCTTGCGGCAAACTTCATATAAAACCTTCCCGTTTGATGATTTTTTGCCCGAAACAAATATGATCTTATCAAATCTGGTTGCAAACTTTGGCAGATCCTTATCCCGGTTTGATACCTGGCGGCAGATGGTGTCATTTGCCTTTAAATCATATCCCCTTGAAATCAACTCATCCTTTACGCTGTAAAACTTTTCCATACTCTTGGTAGTTTGGCTGTAAAGCGTAATGTTGTGGGGCAGTTCCACGTTATCCAGCTCGGCAATATCCTGGAAAACCAGGGCTTCGTTGTTGGTTTGCCCTTCAAGGCCAATTACTTCAGCGTGGCCATGTTTACCAAATATCAGGATCTTCTCATTGGAATCGTAAGATGTTTTTATGCGGTTTTGCAGCTTTAACACAACAGGGCATGAAGCATCAATGAGGGTAATGTTATTATCTAAAGCAGTACGGTAAGTATCCGGAGCCTCGCCATGCGCACGGATAAGCACCTTTTCGTTATGCAAATCCTGGAGCTGGCTATGGTCAATTATCCTTAAGCCCTGAGCTTTTAAACGATCTACTTCCTCATCGTTATGCACAATATCGCCCAGGCAATACAGGTAACCGTCTTCGGCCAGTATTTCCTCGGCCATGTCAATGGCGTAAACCACCCCAAAGCAAAAGCCCGAGTCCTGATCGATAGTAACCTGTAAATTGTACGTTCCCATGGTGTTGCAAATATAACTGTTGATTATTTGATTTTGTTGCATTTGCTAATTATTTGACACGATCTCAAGGATGTAGCTGTTTTGCACGACACCCGGGAAGGGTCATCCCTGTCTTTAGTTCATCAATTCCAGTACTATAAAAAACACAAACTGCATGATAAGCAATGCCGCAGCAGCTTTGCTTTGGGGTTTCAATTGAAACTTTTCGAACACGAAAAGCATTGCAGCACTTAATATAAACCAGCAGAAATAATTTTTAAGTGGAATGCTATTTTCCATCCAATGCCAATAATCAAAATGAACGGCTACCGGCTCTATGAGCATATCAAGAAAAGTAAGGACAAGGGCCCCCACTATAACCCGGGTAAAAATGTTCTTAATACGGCTTCTTTGCATCAGTACTCCTGTTGAAAAAATAAGCAAGAACCAATTTACCCCGATCATCAGGGGTACATTAAACAGTTTAATGCCGAGTGTTTCGCCATAGCTATAGTTGCCAAACAGCAAGCCAGTATGTACGCCGATGAGTTCGGCCGAAAAGCCTATTGTGAAAACAAGCAGGCCAAATAATAAAAATTTTGTGCTGAGCTGATTATAACTGTAAACAATTACACCCGCCATCAACAACAAATGCCAGGGCACTAATTTTATAAACAACACCGTTAAGGATGGAATGACAAAACCGATCAATCCCACTACATGAAACAACACAATTATAATAATAGCGATGCGTTCGGTTTTTACGCTGCCTGTAGATAAATGACTGTTCAAATTCTGCGTCCCTTCCAAACGTTTGTTTTGGTTAAATGCTTTTGGATAGATAATATGGCAATAAGCAGCATATTGATCATTTGTAAGGGATGCAGCACCACATTATATAGCGCGTTTTGTCCAGATGCTAATGAAATCATAATACGGGTTAAGATAATGAGGCCCCACATGAATAGGATCAGCGGTAAATTTAAGGTCATGATAAGTATCACCGGAAAAATGATAACCAGTGTTAAATAAATTAAAAAGCCGATAACGCTGTAATTAAAGGCCGCTAAAAAATTCTTGCTGAAACCGTTAATCGCTTCATTATAATTTTTATACATGCGGCAGCTTATCATTCCATTGGCCAGCAGAGCCTCGCCGTTGTAAGCCCTGGCCTTTATAAGCCGCATGATCTCTACATCCTCCACTACTTTGTCTTTAACCGCTTTATGCCATTGCTCGTGATGGTAAATCATGGCGTCAAATAACATGAATTGCCCGCTGGCCGCCGCTATGGATGGATTTTTCACCAGTGAAATCAATCTTACAGGCAGCAGGTTTAGCAATATAAAATGCATCAGGGGGACTACCAGTTTTTCGCCCATGGTTACCATTTCCTGGTTGGTGAAAAGGCTAAGTAAGCCCAACTTGTTCAAATGCATGCGGCATACGGCACTGTTAATAAGGCCGGGTTTTACTTGCTCATCAGCATCCAAAAAAAGCAAATATTTACCATCGGCCTGCTGGGCTGCCTGGTAGCACGCGTAGTTTTTACCTATCCAGCCGTTGGGTAGCTCTCCTCCCTTAATTACTTTAAACTCCGGATGTTTTTTGACGAAGGCGGAGCAAACCGCAAAAGTACCATCGGTTGATCCATCGTCGAGAATGATAACCTCATAATTTTGATAATCTTGCTGATGGATAGAGTTGAGCAGGGTTAAAATATTATCTGCCTCATTACGAACAGGTATCAGGATGGATACTTTATCACTGTATTGCTTGCCTACGCGCCGCAATTTAGGATCGGATATAAAGTTGAACAGCGTTACCGTAAAACGCAGGATGATAAAGAAAAGGGTGATTAATATAATTACGGTCACTTTATATGTCAAATTCGGTTTGAAGCAGTTTTGAGCTGCTGTAATATTGCTGGTAAGCCGCTTTCAGCTCGGTTACGTTAGTATACTTTTGCGAATCGCTTTTTAAGTAAACGGTTGCAGTGGGCTTTTTATGCTTAAAGTACTGAATAAATGTTGAAGCAAACAATAGTTGGAAATTTGTCTGTGCTTTTTGCATTATTCTGAATACCCCTTTATCAAACCGCACGTCATCTACATAATTTGAAAACAGTTTACCCTGCGGAAAGATGAGTACCAGGTTTTGCGGGTCATCCAATAATTTTGCGGCATAATTAAGCGACTCAACAACATCCCTGGATTTTTTGGTAATAGAAAAAGCCCCCGCAAATTTTAGGTAGTGCAGCATATGTACGGTTTCCTTTTCTACCATCACATGGTATTTCTTTTTCAGTATTTTGTCATTTACACAATATAGGATCAATCCATCCCAAAAACTAAAATGGTTTGCTATAAGCAATATGGACTTGTCTTTATCTAATTCAATGGCATCGCAAAGCACTTCATGAAACTGCCGGCTCACTATTCGTTTTACATAAAAATGTATCAGCCGGTTAATAAAAAAGTTCTTTTTATTGTAGATCATGAAAGGGTAAGTTACTCAATGTAATAACAATATCTATTAGTGTTTCATAACTTTTTGATTTTCCAACGCCTGCCTGTGAGAATCGTTAATGCGTTGTTTAAGTTCCTCAAAGGTGATCTCGCCGGCTAAGCCGCAATCAAACTGGTGTATGTAAGCGCGGGGTTTCAGGCTTTCAAAATAATCAATCAATATGCAATGGTATACCACCTGGCAGGGGCCTTTAATTTGCTCTATCAGTTTATAAACCCCTTTTTCTACATGAATATGGGTTTCATGATTGCTGTACAGTTCGCCCTGCGGAAATATTACAATCATGTTCCTGGCATCATCAAGTAAACGGGCCGAATAAGTGAGCGACTCCAACAACTCGCGCGAGCCTTTTTTTATAGAGTAAGCGCCAATATAACGCAGGTAGCTGCGCTGTAAAAACTGGTCCTGCTGCATCATTACATGGTATCGCCGTTTCAGGTTGTATACAGCCGTCCAGTTGGCAATAAAGCCATCCCACCAGCTAAAATGATTGCATAACATCAGTACCGAATGACTGGCTCGCGGCTCAAAAGGCATTATTTTCACCTCCTTAAAATTGCGGCTTATCCACCAGCGCACATAACGAATGTACACGGCACTCCAAAATTCCTTTTTGCGCGTTGGGATCATATTTGCGTTTGCAGGCGTTGTTACACGCCCCGGTATTGTTTTGTATTTAACTTACTAAATATTCATCCAGTGCTTTAATCACTAACCAGTGCCCAAGTTTAAGCTCATGCACCTCGGCATCATCCAGCATTCCAATAAATGGCATCGCGGCTGATTTGGGAAACAGGTGGTCATGTTTGCCAAATATGAGCGTACATTTAATTTTATGCTGATTAATGAGCGCGGCCACTTTTTCCACATCAGGTTTAAGCAGGCGAATCAAATTTAATGTATAATAAGTATCCAGGCGTTTTTGTTCGGTATCAATTTCATTATACGCTATCTGGTACAGGTTATCATCAATAACGCCTATTCTTTTAACTGTTTTTAATATAAACGGGGCCAGCCATTTACTTTTGGTAGCCCTGCCGAAGAGGTATTTTCCCAGCGGATTATGCATTAAAAAATTAAACCCTTTGTATACCGCAAGCCCATCGGGAGCCATTAATATAACATCATCAATCAGGTGGGCGTATTCCTCAACTAATATCAATGCCAGGTTGGCACCAATGGAGTAGCCCATTATAGAGATACGCTGCTCGCCATAAATGCCGAACCACTGCTGCAGGTAGCTGCGTGCCATGCTTTTGGGCATCCCCGCACGAATCTGTTTATCCGTCCAGCCATCCAGGCGGCTCTCGCCATGAAAAAAATGATCAAACCCATAAATACGATACTGGGGTAGTATGGACTGCTCCAGTACGTGAAATTGTTTACCCGTCATGCCATAGCCGTGAAAGGCCAGCATGGGCTTTTGGCCGGTACCGTATTCATGAAAATGCACTTTGCCCAGGCCGGGCAGTTGTAAAAAACCCATTACGGCAATATTAACAATTATGCTTAATATTAAGGACGCCGGTTAAATAAAATACAAATGACTGTTACGGGAATTTGAATTTGCTATTGCGTTAATTGATTGTTTAATAGGGTTTTAGTATGTTTTATTTATAATGCCGGAAGCCTTATAAATAGCCCTGCCAGGCGCAATTAGTACCTTTAAAAACAAAATCCCTATCTTTGCGGCATGGATATTCTACCACAGGCCCTTCTGGCATACTTAGATGACCATTGCGATCCCGAGCCGGAAGCTTTGCAGCAACTGAACCGCGAAACGCATTTAAAGGTGCTCAGGCCGCATATGCTGTCGGGGCATTACCAGGGCCGGCTGCTTAGTTTTTTGAGTAAAATGGTGGCCCCAAAATGCATTCTTGAGGTGGGTACCTACACCGGTTACTCGGCAATTTGCCTGGCCGAGGGATTGGTTGAAGGTGGTATTCTGCATACCATTGAGGTTAACCGCGAAATGGAGGATATCATCAATTCACATTTTAAACTAACAAATGTTGAAAACAAAATAAAGCTGCATTTTGGACAAGCAGAGGCCATTATTGCTGATTTACAGGAGGATGTTTTCGACTTAGTGTTTATTGATGCTGATAAAAAGAATAATTTTACTTACTTTCAATTGGTTTTTGACAAAGTCAGATCCGGAGGATTAATAATAATTGATAATGTTTTGTGGAAAGGAAAGGTGTATGGCGCCGAAAAAGATGCCGATACTGAAAATATTCGCAAACTAAATGACCACATAGCTGTTGATACCAGGATAGAAAAACTGATCCTGCCTGTACGCGACGGCCTGCTGGTTATCAGAAAAAAATAAATTATGAAGAAAATCTTACTGATTACAACCCTGTTGATTTCAACACTTGCCGCTTCAGCGCAAAAGAATACTTCACAATCTTATATAGAGAAGTTCAAAGATGATGCCATACGCATTATGCACGAAACAGGTATCCCCGCAAGCATCGTTTTAGGTGTAGCTATGCATGAATCGGGCTGCGGCAACAGTACCATTGCACAAAACCTTAATAACCAGTTTGGAGTAAAAGGCGGAGGCAGTGTAGTGTTTATTAAACACAACAAAAAAGTTCATTCTTCATACAAACGCTACGATTCTGTTTTAGATTCGTTCCAGGATTTTGCCCGCATCATGACCGAGCGTAAGCAGTTTAGCCACCTTGCAGATGCACTTTCTCATTATGACTATGCAGGCTGGGCGCATGGTATCCAGCGCAGTGGTTACGCCAGCAGCCGTAAATGGGCATCGCAGGTTTTAGGGATCATTAAAAAATATGATCTTCATGACCTTGACGAAAACCCAAGCGATCAGCCCAAAGAATTAGCAGAAACTAAACAATAAAATCTTATTTTGGCAAATTAATAATTGCCTCAAATAAGGTTTAAATGTATGCAAAGAATAAATTTTGTGCTCCTGGCTGCTCTTGTATGTTTTAGTTCCTGCTCGGCACGTAAAAAAACAACGGTATCAAACCGGGATGTTCGTAACAATAACCGTAACATCCAAAAGGCAAACAGCGCCTCTATTGCCAATTATAAATCACTTTCTTCTTTAGATTATATTGATAAATTTAAGGCAATTGCTATACAGGAAATGAACCAGTATGGTATCCCGGCCAGTATAACATTGGCTCAGGGCTTGTTTGAATCCGGCGCGGGTAACAGCGAACTGGCCCGTTTTGCCAACAATCATTTCGGTATCAAGTGTACAAGCGATTGGAAGGGCAAAAGCTATTTTAAAGATGATGATAACGCCAATGATTGTTTTAGGGTATATGATAATCCTGAAGACTCCTTTCGTGACCATTCCGCCTTTTTAAAGCGTAAGAACTACGCCAAACTTTTTGAGCTTGATAAAAATGATTACGAGGGCTGGGCTAAAGGGTTAAAGGCTGCAGGCTATGCTACCAACCCCAAATACCCCCAGCTGCTTATTAACCTTATCGTCAAATACAACCTTGATCAGTATGATCGTGCCGAGGGCGAAGTAGCAAAGATAAAACGCGAAGACCGTGTGCTATCGCAGATTAATGATAGCATTGGCAAGTCCAACACAGATACACTCACCAAAACAAAGCCCGACGATAAGATCTATACCGTAAAACAGGGCGATACACTATATAATATTTCCAAACGTTTTGGAATAACTGTTGATGACCTAAAAGCGTTAAACAGTATACCCGATAATAATATTCATATTGGGCAAAAGCTTATAGTAGTGAAGTAATTGAGAGAGAGTTAAGAATCAAGAGACAAGAATCAAGAAAAAACGCGTCATTGCGAGAGGTAAAATCCCGTGACACTGAAGGAGAAATGACGTTTTAATGATTTGTCATCCTGAGGAACGAAGGATCTATTTGCAAGCTGTACAGGGCGAAGAAGCATGGTGGAGAATAGATCCTTCACTGCGTTCAGGATGACAAAAGCGTTGTTTTCAAACTTATTACAGGTAGCCCTCGCAATGACGGGCAACAAGAAAACTTGGGTTAAAAGCCCCTTGTTGCAAAATCCTTGCTCTCCAAAAGTTAATTGTTGTTAAATAATATGGCTAAATACGGCCGATCGTTTATTTTTGGCGCCACAATGAAGATTTGGTTGTTCTTATTTTTATGCACGTTATCCTTACGGGTTTTTGCACAGCAAAAGCCCGTAGAGGGTATTGTGTTTGATAAAGAGAGCAAGGATCGTATTGCCAAAGTAAATGTACAAAATATTACAAGCGGCAAGTCGGTGTACAATACCCTCAAAGGCGAATTTGCCATTGAGGCACAGCCCGGCGATGTGCTGGTATTTACCAAAGCTGATCATTATAGTGATACTGTAACGGTGCAAAGTAGCAACGCGCTTGCGGTTTATATGAAACGATCGGCCATTATGCTGAAAGAAGTGTACATCCGCGATTCGGTACTTACACCGGCGAAGCAGTTTGAAGCCACCAAGCGCGATTATACCAAAATTTACGGATCGGAATACAGCCAGAGTTTACTTTCTGTATCACCAGGCCTGGGTGCAGGCATTGGCATTGATGCTTTGTATAATGCTTTTAGCCGCAGCGGCCGTAACGCCGAAAAACTGCGCGAAACCATTGAAAAAGATTACCACCAGAGAGAGATAGATTTTAGATTTAACCGCGTTTTTGTTGCCAGCGTAACCCGCCTTAAAGACCAGCAGCTTACAGATTTTATGCAGCGCTATCGCCCCGGCTACTACCTGGTAAAAAACGCCACCGATTATGAGTTTATTAGCACCATTAAAGCCAACCTTCGCCGTTTTTTGCGCTCATCAAAAACTTCATATACTTTGGCGCCTTTAGTTACACCCAAGGTGGGTGGAAATTAGAAACTTACAATACTTCGGTTTTGTAGAAAGAACGATGGCGGCGTTTGGTATCAATACGCCGGGTGATACATACAACGGACGAATTATAGCATTTCCTTATCCCTCGGGGTTCCATAATCCTTAAGTACAACTGTATTATATTTCTCTAATAAACTAATATATTTTTCCATCCAATAGTGCACTGCCTTTGAATCAGGTTCATTTATAACAAGATTTTCTTTGATGGATTTCTCATCAAAAATCTGTTTTACTTTGTCAAACCCCGCGATATCCGCAGAAAAATCATACCCGGTAACGATTCCGACTTTATAGATGATTTCAAGATCGAGATTTTTCATCCCGAACCAATTGTAAACTGTACGACGGCTGACGTTTAAACTTTTCGCGATTTCTGAAATACACATGCATTCCTTTCGAAGCACCCTTTCCAGAATGTGCCCACGATGTGGCTGGGAGAGGTTTAAATCATCATCATTAATCGAAGAAATATTCATGGCCTTAATTCTACTGGTACAAAACAGATAGCTACATAATTTAAAAAAGTTAATTGTTTAACCGCGGATGGATCCCTTGTTTTACTTACTGGCTTTAACGCCATTTTTCACGGTAATGAGGGAGTATCGCTGGTAATACAAATTTACCTAATATAACGAATAATACAATAATTGAGCCAATTGCAAACGAACGGATTGATGCTAATAAAGTTATTGATCAGACTAAAAATCGAAGTACAATAAATATCAGATTAATTTTAGTCGAAAACAAAAAAACTTTCATAATCTACTGGTTTTGTGTTCTATATCATTCTTCTTATAGCCATAGGTGGTTAATTTTGCACCTGTTGAGGGTGTTCAACAACAACTAACGGATTGCGGGAATCTCCTTAATTATGGCCGGCTTTAAAATACGTAGAGCACATGTTAATTCAGCCGCAATTAACCATGCCATTTAAACAGAATAACCGATTTGTTAAAAGGACAAACAGGCTATTACTATATACAGCATTTGGGGTTTTCAAAAGGGTGTGCACTGTCATTATGGACTAATAAGGAGCGGTAAAAACAATCAGCGAATAGTAAATTAAACAATAAAAAGATGTGGCATTATCAAACTTATTTTTGGGGTATGCACTGGATTTGGTGGGTACTCTGGTTCATCCTGTTGTACCGGGTATTTTTTAGCCCGTGGGCCAGAAAAGAGGATCCTTTGGATACCCTTAAAAGAAAATTGGTAAAAGGAGAAATTGATATCCCGGAGTACGAGGAAAAGAAAGCGCTACTGAAAAAGGCTTAACGTTATTTGGGTTAACGGAGTTATTAAGCGGAGTGTAAACGTTGTTGCCTTGTATATCACTTAAATGCGGTTGTTTTTTGCTTATTACATTTAATCTTAAAGCTAATTTTTAACAAACCCGATAGTTATGAAACAAACCAGCCTTATTATGATTTTATGCACCTTGGTTTTCGGCTGCAAAAACAAGGTAAACACCGATGAGACAAAACCCGACAACGCGAAGCTTATTTATCCTTTTACACCAAAATATTCCATCAACTGGCAGCCGGGAGATGAGAAGAATGCCCTGATCGTGCTTAATTGCCTGAAAAAGTATGTTGCAGGGGATGTTAAGGGCGCCCTTGAAAATTTTGCTGATACAGTGGAGTTTATAGGTGATCAATTTTATTTTAAAGGGAAAAGAGATAGTTTGTTAACCATACTTGCTCAAATACGGGCTGATATGACTTCTGTTTCGAAAAACTTTGATTCCTGGATGACCACCTATTACCCCGATAAGAAAGATACCTGGGTTACACTTTGGTATGTTGAAAAATGGACCGATAAAAAGGGAAAAACCGATTCGCTGTATTATACTGATGATGTGTTGATGAGAAGCGGGAAAATCATCTCATATGATGAAAAGATACGAAGGTATCCACCATCGGCGGAAAAAAATAAACTTAAGGATCTCCGGTTTACCGGTGATGAATAAAACTTGAAACTAAAAGAGGTGGCCCAGTTGCCGGGCCACCTCTTTATATTAAACAATATTTGGCTGAAATCAGGCCAGGTCGAAACGGTCAAGGTTCATGACCTTACTCCATACAGCCACGAAATCCTGCACAAACTTTTCTTTGGCATCCTCGCAGGCATATACTTCGGCAATTGCCCTAAGCTCGGAGTTGGAACCGAAGATAAGATCAACACGGGTACCAGTCCATTTTATTTCACCTGTAGCACGATCAGAGCCTGCAAACACTTTCTGAGCATCTGAAGTAGCCTTCCATACGGTAGACAAATCAAGCAGGTTCACAAAAAAGTCGTTTGTAAGGGCTTCCGGTTGTTTAGTAAACACACCGTGCTGAGCGTGGTCAAAGTTGGTGTTGAGAACTCGCATGCCGCCAATCAGAGCCGTCATTTCGGGTGCGGTGAGTGTTAACAGCTGTGCCTTGTCAACCAGCATGGCCTCAGCTGCGCTGGTGTGTAGAGGTTTCAGATAATTGCGGAAACCATCTGCAGTGGGTTCGAGTACTCCGAATGATTCCACATCCGTTTGCTCTTGTGACGCATCGGCGCGTCCGGGTGTAAAAGGAACTATTATATCCTGACCGGCATTCTTTGCCGCCTTCTCAATGGCTGCACATCCACCCAAAACAATCAGGTCGGCAAGTGAAACGTTTTTACCGCCGGATTGGGCACTGTTGAAATCTTTTTGAATGTTCTCCAGTGCTGCCAAAACTTTTGCCAGTTGAGCAGGGTTATTTACTTCCCAATCTTTTTGTGGTGCAAGCCGAATGCGTGCGCCATTAGCGCCGCCACGTTTATCGGAGCCCCGGAATGTTGATGCCGACGCCCATGCAGTAGATACCAGTTCAGAAACGGTTAATCCTGTTTCAAGTATTTTACCTTTCAATGCAGCGATATCACTATCATCAATCAATTGATGAGTAATGGCCGGGATAGGATCCTGCCAGATCAGTTCTTCTGCGGGTACTTCCTTACCCAGGTAGCGGACCCGTGGCCCCATATCACGGTGCGTCAACTTAAACCATGCACGGGAAAATGCGTCTGCAAATTCCCCGGGATTTTCGTAAAAGTGCCTGGCAACTTTTTCGTAAGCAGGATCTACTTTTAGGGCAATGTCTGTTGTCAGCATAAACGGCGCATGGCGCTTTGCCGGATCATGGGCATCGGGTATTGAGTCAGCGCCAGCGTCACCTTTAGGTTTCCACTGATGTGCGCCTCCCGAGCCTTTTGTAAGCTCCCATTCGTAACCGAAGAGGTTCTCAAAATAGTTATTGCTCCACTTTGTTGGTGTAGTGGTCCACGCGCCTTCAATACCGCTTGTAATGGTATCACCGGCATTACCTGTGCCAAATGAGTTTTTCCAGCCTAAGCCTTGCTCCTCAATACCTGCGGCGGCTGGTTCGTGAGCAACATATTTGCCCGGATCGGCAGCGCCATGAGTTTTACCAAAAGTATGTCCGCCGGCAATAAGCGCGACAGTTTCTTCATCATTCATAGCCATACGGCCAAAAGTTTCTCGAATGTCACGCGCGGATGCAAGCGGATCGGGGTTTCCGTTAGGGCCTTCCGGATTCACGTAAATAAGTCCCATCTGGACTGCGCCAAGCGGGTTCTCCAGTTCCCTGTCGGCGGTGTATCGGCTATCGCCTAACCATTCCTTTTCAGAACCCCAATAAACATCTTCTGCGGGTTCCCAAACGTCCACACGTCCGCCGCCGAAACCGAAGGGTTTAAAGTCCATCGATTCGAGGGCACAGTTTCCGGTGAGGATCATCAAATCTGCCCATGAAAGTTTTTTGCCATATTTTTGTTTTATCGGCCAAAGCAGCAAACGTGCCTTATCAAGGTTCGCATTGTCGGGCCAGCTGTTGAGCGGTGCAAAGCGTTGAGTGCCAAAGCCCCCACCGCCACGACCATCAGAAACACGGTAAGTGCCCGCGCTGTGCCAGGCCATACGGATGAAGAACGGCCCGTAATGCCCATAATCTGCCGGCCACCATTCCTGCGAATTGGTCATTAAATCAAAGATGTCTTTTTTCAGGGCATCCAAATCCAGGCTCTTAAATTCTTCGGCATAATTGAATCCCTCGCCCATCGGATTGGATAGCGAAGAATTTTGACGCAGGATATTCAATTTTAACTGATTAGGCCACCAGTCGCGATTCCTTGTGCCCTCGCCTGCGCTTTGCTTTAAGGCTCCATTTAAAAAAGGGCATTTAGCTGCACTGCCTGGATCATTAAGGTCAGCTAACTTGGTAGTGTGATCTGTATTGTTTTCCATACTTAATTTATAGGTTAATTGGGAGGTTAATAGGATTGGCTATAACTCAAATTTAAGAAAATCTATAATCACATATTCACTCTACGCTCATAAATAAATAATCTTTATTATGGAGATTGGGGTTTGAAATTAGAAGGGGGTTTATAGGTGCAGGGGGAGGATGTGGGAAGGATTATGCCTGTATTTGGTAAAAGGATATTGATGGTTCGGATTCCTTCCGGCTCCGCCAGGTAAAATGCAGTTCTTTAGGGCTGCATTTTTATTTAGATATTATCATATCTGTTTAAAAATTCCAAAGTCTGTAAAGCGTGTTGAACTTAAATTTTTAGTTGGATAAAAATAATATGTTGCGAAGCCAGTAATTGGCTGATTAACTACTAATTCAAATGGCTTTGTTGGTTTATAAATCGGCCCACGGGTAATGATTGCCCGATTAATTTCGATATAATCAATTTGCTTACCTGCTGATTCAATAATTTTTATGTTTCCTTTTAAAAACGAAACTGTAGTTGGGAAATCTTTGCCGCCAAACCTCTTCTTTACCTTGTAAAAAATTAAGCTGTCTGTTGTCTCTTTAAACAATTCAAAACTATATTCCATTAGTCCCGTGCTGCTTGTCGCGCTCCCATAAGTTTGTTTATATTCAGTTACGTCAATATTAAACCCATTATTGTTTATTCTATATTTTTTTGCAGGCGCTAAAAAAGTATCTGCCGCCGTACTTGGATTGGGTCCATCGGTAATATCAATCATTTTAAGTTGCTTACTCGTTGGCTTGTTCTCAAAATAGTATGATGGTAACGGTAGGATTTTGTCTTTTGAAAACACCTCGTTTGAATCCAAGACTGCCAAACCACTGAAATCTGAACTTGTTACGAAACTTGCGGGATAAGTAAATTCATAAATTACGTATTTACTATTGGCAATTCTTTGCCTATACAAACTCGTCGGTTTATCTTTAGAAGAATTGAGACAAGCTGTTATACATAGTATAAAAGCCAGGAATGCTGTGTGTTTCATTTAATGGACAGATACTCAAATTTAGAAAAATTGAACTATTGCAGGTTATCCAAGGAAATCAAAAGGAGATAAAGTGATCGATTATAGCCACTTTCTCTCGGCTTAAATTCAACCTGTGGTCAGTTATTTTACCCCACCACTAATCTACAAAATAACCTAAACGCAAAAAGCCTCAAATCTTTCGACTTGAGGCTTTTAACTTGTAGCGGGAGCAGGACTCGAACCTACGACCTTCGGGTTATGAGCCCGACGAGCTACCAACTGCTCCATCCCGCACTCTATTTTGTTGGGGTTGCAAATGTATGATAAATTTTGGCATTGGCGCATTAAATAATCAAAGATCTGTTTTTTAATAAACATACCCTAAGGTTGAGGTAACCATCAGCCTGAGGATGTGGCAGTAAGCTTAAAACTAAAACATTTAAAGAGTTTTAAAGTTTAAAGCTTGACCTTGCCTTATTACAATACACATAAAAATAATTGAAATATTAATATTAAAGATTCCAAAAGTGCAGTATAAAGAAAGAAGAGGCCGGTTTTATTTAGTATTTAAGGTATTATTATTGCTATTGTTTACAGGTATACAAGGCTCTGCCTATAGCCAGGTAACCGGTCCTGTTGATACCGCCAAGGCAAATTCCAAACGTGCCGACTCTATAAAATTTCAAAAGCAGGCAAATACCATTTCCAAGCAGTATGACGTCGCAGATTTGATCAGTAATATTTTTACCCCAAATAAGAAACCCGATTCACTTCACAAAAGGTCGGGTATCACCATTATACCTAATATTGCCGCCAATCCCAGTATTGGCTTTCAATTGGGGATTAAGGCGGTTGCAGGCAAAAAGTTAGGGAATGACCCGAATACGCTCTTGTCTGTCGCGGCAACATCAGCTTCATATACTACAAAAGGGATTATATACTTTTACATCAACCATAACATATATACGCCCGGTAATAAGTGGAATTTTCAGGGTAACCTGGTTGCGGCAAAGACCGTTACGCCCGATTATGGATTGGGCATAGGCCAGGCAGCAGTTGGCGGGAGCGCGGCCGATCAGGCGTTGATAGATGCAGGGCGTAAACCTCATGCGCTCCATTCTCAATTTTATACCCTTAGGGAAAAGGTATATAAGGAAGTTGAAAAAAAACTTTTTGTAGGTGCCGGCGTAGCATTTGATGTCAGAAGAAAAATCAATGCCAGGGATACTGCAAACTTAACTCCTTACAATGTGTATAGCGACCGGCATGGCTTTGCCCGTGATCATTATATGGCAAATGGTTTGCTTTTTAATGTACAATATACCACGCGCGATAATCAAAACAGGGCTTATAAAGGAATATATGCCGATGCTGGATTTCGCGTCAATCAAACCTGGATGGGCAGCTCAAAAAGTGCGGTACAATTTACTACCGATTTCAGAAAATACTTTAGCCTTTCATCCGAAAATCCGGAGCATGTTATCGCGTTTTGGAACTGGGGATCTTATTTAATCAGCGGTAATATACCATACCTGGAACTGCCCGGCACAGCTAAAGACGCAGGTTTTCGAAGCGGCCGTGGGTATACGGTGGGCTACTTTAAGGGTACAAAATACAACTACTCCGAAGTGGAGTATCGTTTCCCAATTTTAAGCAACAAGTTTGTTAGTGGAGTTACCTTCTTTAACCTGCAAACCGCCAATGATGAATTTGGCACAAAGCTGTTTCAGAAATGGCAGCCCGGTGGTGGCGGTGGCTTGCGCGTGCTGTTTAATAAAGCCACACGTACCAACTTGTGTCTTGATTACGCTTATGGTAAATATGGATCTAAAGGGTTCTTTTTGGGGTTGAACGAGGCTTTTTAGTTTTTATCCTGCCTGTAAGCAACAACGCCTTTCCGGTTATTAATCTACTATGTCTACACATCTTTTCACTCGACCGGTATAATAATTAACATTGCATTTGTCCTGAAATGCTGATTATTTAGGCTAAAGTCATGCTTGTATATGCTTTCTATCCGTTGGTTGAAACCAACGGCAATGAAGGCAAACAGCGGTTTAATTCATTGCCGTCCCATTTATGGGGCGGATAAATAAAGGGATCGGGTGGCTTTAGCCAAATCAAAGCCATGCTAACAAACTTGTGTACACAGTAGGCTATTAACGGGATTCCGTTTCCAGCTCTGTATTATCGATGGGCTTATCGTTATTTTCAGAAAATATTCTTATCGTTTTAATATAACGCCCCAGGTAATAATCGTTTAAGGCAGTTTCCGTAACACCATTGGCCGCACCCGATGTGGAATGTATAAAACTTAAGGGCTCACCAGGTAAGGATACAATGATGCCTATATGCCCCGCCCTTTTGGTGTGTTTTTTGGTGCCGGTAAAAAGTATCAGATCTCCAAATTTGGCATCTTTTAAGTCGGTTAGCCCCCTAAACGAAGTAAAATCCGTAGAACTCCTTGGAATGGCTATCCCGAAATGGTTAAAAACATAATTAACAAAACCCGAGCAATCAAAACCTTTTTCGGGATTGGTGGAGCCAAACCGATACCTTATCCCTTTAAGTGTTTTAGCAAAAGTTACTAATTCATCAGGTGTTGTGCCCTCGGTTGAAATGGCAGTATCTGCGTTTGCTGATCTGTAATGTACATGAGCGTGTTTACGTGTTTTAAGAATGTTACTCGTTTTGTGATGTTTAGCGTTGGTTATTAAATCAGATTTCTCCGGTTTAAAAAATGATGGCAAAACCAAAAAAAGAATCTGAAAGGCAACAGGAAGATGCATGTCGTAATAATAGGCAAAAAATTCCTGCTCTTGCTATTCAAAATAAAAAAGGCTCAAATCTTTAGGCATGGGGTACCCAGCACTCGTTGATCACTCACCATCATAGGCCCGCTGTAAGGTTGCGATGTGTATTTTCTTCATCGTCATAAAAGCTTCTGTCACTCGCGCAATCTGTTCTGGAGTGCCGTTTTTGAGTGCATTTAACATGACTGTAGAAGCCACCTGCCATGATACGCCATATTTATCCTTTAACCAACCGCATTGCCCGGCTTCGCCATCAGCTGAAAGTGCCGACCAGTAGTAATCGATCTCTTCCTGGGTTTCACATGGTATTAATAATGACACCGCATCGTTAAAACGGAAACCATGCTGATGCGCGCTGTCCATAGCGGCCAGCCAGGTTTGATCAAGATAATAGTCGGCGTACATGAGTGTACCTGCTTTATCCGGACCCATATCCTCCGGGCGTGGTGCCGTGATGCCTCGTTTGCCATCTTTAAACACGGCGCAGTAAAAGTCAATTGCTTCATCGGCTTTACCCGCCATTGGTTCTGTAAATAGCAGCGAAGGAACAATCACAGGCCTTTCCTCGCCTATCGGGTTGGTCAGGATCAACTGCCAGGATACGCCGTATTTGTCTTCAACCCAGCCGTAACGTTTACTGAAAGGGTAGCTATCCAATGGCATCATTATTTTACCTTTTTCAATTAGCTTATTCCAAATTTCGTCGATATGTTGGGCGGCATCCGGATTGCGCGATGGGTCAAAATTGATCATAAAGGAAATGGACGGATTGATGCCCAGCTTATGCCCGGCACTGATGCCGAAGAACGACTGGCCGGCTATAGTAAATTCTACTACTTCGCATTCGCCGCCGGCCATTGGGAAGTGATTGGCATAATTGATGGCTGAATCAGGCATGAATGATGCGTAGAATTCAGCGGCTTGTTTTGCATCCTGGTCGAACCAGAGGTGTGGTTTGATGGGTAACATAGGTTAATAATTTTGGTGTCGATATAGAGTTAAAATTCGTAAACATTAATTGTTTTTGATAGTATTTTGTTTAACTATTTCAAAATTAAAAGGTTTTTTGCTGCCGGGGCAGGGGTATTCGGGACATTTCAGGGGGCGTATTGCGACAGGTTTTAACACACAATCAAACTGTTAAACCGGCTGAAAAAGCCATTTATTTTCATCAGGGTAAGCTATATAAAGCTCATTGAAAAATAACATTTATTCCTGATTTCGAGCCGGAGCAGGAATAGACCTACGGCCTTATTATGAGTAATGCCAAAACTTTACATGCTTCGGGATTGTTACAATTTGGTTAACAGGCGGTTGCAGCGAATTATTATATTTGAATAAAACCTTTAACTATGAGCCAAATCAACAAAGAAGACGTTAAGCAGGAAGTATTTGACCTGTATGATGACTATGCACATAACCGGCTCGACCGGCGTGAATTTGTGCAAAAACTATCTGTTTATGCAGTTGGCGCATTAACCGTTCCTGCATTAATGAGTTTCCTGATGCCTGATTACCAGGGAAACGTGCAGATTAAAGCGGATGATCCCCGTTTGAAATCGGAATATATCAAGTACGACTCGCCAAAAGGGGGCGGTGTTATCAAAGGCTTGCTGTCGGAACCAAAAGATAATAAAAAGAAACTGGGCGGTATCATCGTTGTTCATGAGAACCGTGGCCTCAACCCTTATATTGAAGACGTAGCCAGAAGGGCCGCCCTGGCTGGCTTTATTACACTGGCGCCCGACGCGCTGACACCCCTGGGCGGCTACCCTGGTAATGATGACAAGGGCCGTGAAATGCAAAGTAAAAGAGATCCCAAAGAAATGGAAGAGGATTTTATTGCGGCCTATGAATATCTAAAAATTAACCCGGATTGTAACGGTAAGGTTGGTGTGGTTGGATTTTGTTTTGGCGGCGGTATAGCCAACAGGATGGCAGTACGCATACCCGATCTGGCGGCAGCGGTGCCCTTTTATGGCAGTCAGCCGGCAGCTGAAGATGTGCCTAAAATTCAAGCTCCGCTTATGCTGCAGTATGCCTCACTTGATGCCCGCATCACGGGCGGATGGCCGGCCTATGAAACGGCCTTAAAAGCGAATGGCAAAAAATACCAGGCGTTTATTTACGAAAACGTAAACCATGGCTTCCATAACGATACAACACCCCGTTATGACAAAGCCGCAGCAGAACTTGCCTGGAAACGCACTATTGATTTTTTTAATGAGTACTTGAAATAATCTCCGCATTGCTTATCACCGCAACGCCAACTTACAAAGCATCCGAAACGCAAAAGCCTCAAATCTTTCGACTTGAGGCTTTCATTTTCTTGAGGGTGCTCAAACGGGATTAAAATTGAACCGCTTCCTGTAGCATCTGCAAAGTACGTTACTGTTTAGAGCCCACGATTACGGTGAATATTTAATTGACGGAAAGTGCTTTTATCCGCTCTGCTGCGCTTTTATTTTCCGGATTTAGTTTAAGTGATTTTTTGTAGTTTATCAGGGCGTCTTTTTTATTGTCCGTTAATTCCAATACCTCTGCATAGCTATCGTAAGTATTTGCGCTATTAGGGTAAAGTGTTGTATTTAGTTTAAAAATGGAAAGCGCTTCGGTGTGTTTCTTCTGATTTAGTAGCTGGTATCCCCAAGCGTTCAGGGCATTTTCTTCTAATTTGAATGTAGCATCATGTTTTTTCAAGTCGGCGGCAATGCTGCTTGCGTGGTCAAAACCCTGTTTTAATAACCCGGTCCTTAATTTTTTAATGCTTGGGGGTAAGCCGAAACCATTGGCTTCATGCATATCGGAGATATAATAACCGGCTATTTCATCAATAAACTGATCTGGGTTGCCGCCCATTAGGTTGGTGAGTACAACGATAGAAAGGTCGTCTTTTAAGTAAATAAACAATGCAGATCTGCCGCCACCTACCGGACCTACGGCCGGGTGATCATCCCGGGTTACGGTTGGCCATCCCAGTGCATAGCCATTGGTGAGCTTATTAAATCCGCCAACATGCCCGTTATTTAGGATTGCCGGTTTCCACATCGTGTCTAAACTTGATTTATTCTTCAGTAATTTACCTTCTTTTAGGGCGATGATCCAGTTACCCACATCACCGGCTGTAGATTGGATGCCGGCCGCGGTTCTGTAAAACAATGGGAACTGTATATAGCCAACACCAGGAGTTTTGTTTCTGATAAATTGTCCGTTAACCAATTTAGTCATGGTATAGGCGCCGGCCGAGTTTGGAACAACATCATAAGAATCTCCGAACCTGGTTAAATTCATTCCGGCTACTTTAAATTGCCTTTCTTCAATAAACTTAGTGAAATGCATGCCGCTCAATTTATTAATGATCTGGCCAAGCAGTACGTACCCGGTTTGGTTATAACTGAATTTATCGCCCGTATTAAACTCCATGGGTAATGCTTTTGCCTTTTGCATGGCCAGTTTTTCGATGCCGTTGCCCAGTATTTGCTCGTCGGCATCCAGCATATCCGGCAATCCGGAGGTATGTGTTAATACCTGTTGCAATGTTATCTTTTGCCACGCAACGGGCAGGCTGTCCAGGTATAAGGAGATAGGATCGGTTGTCTTGAGTTTACCTTCTTCTGCCAGTTGCATAATGGCGACACCCACAAATGCTTTGGTGATTGAATTGATAGAAAAGATGCTGTGATCTGTAGCCGGGATATTGTTTTCAAGATTGGCTATGCCGAAACTGTTTAATTTAATGATTTTATTATTGCGTATTACCGCCAGTTGCAAGGCCGGTATATGTTTCTGCTGCATCTTATTTTTGATAAACACGTCGATACTATCTGACGTAAGATTTTGCGCGCTGGAAAAAAGAGGAGCCAAAAGAGGGGCAAATAACAGGAATGTGATAGTGCGTATAAAGTTCATGAGCTAAAAGTATATTATTAAGAGTTGTGATGCATAGCTTATGTTACATGTGATGATTTATTTGCAGAGGAATATGAAGACGGGTTGGGTGAAGATAGGTTCGTGGGAACGAACTATATAATATCCAGCCCGAGGCCGTTTTTTGTGTTTCAGGTAGCTACCTGCAAAATATGCCAAACGCCTCAAATTTTTCGACTTGAGGCGTTTGACTTTCTAGGTAGCGGAAGCAGAACAAATCTGAACTTTTTTGAGGATTTAAAAGCTTTAATAATTTGTTTCGACTTTTGTTAGTATATCGATTCGTTTTAGTTACCGGGTTGAGGAGCCGAATTTATTACTTATTGTCATCCAAATAATAATTGTGAATAAGATTGTCCTTTTCCAACAGAGTTGCAAGTGTGCCATCGATTGATGAAGCAAGTCCCTCTATCTTTGTCTTTTTGCCATTTGATTTAACAATTACTTCGGCATTATGTTCATTCTCATCACCGTCCCAATTATCACCTATTTCATAAGTTGCGTTGTTGTTTTTAAAAGACAGGGAATGTATTTCGGTTGGAGAATTGTTAACGCCACTTCTTGAATAGCCATCGTATCTGAAAACTTTCCACGATGTTGCATTTAACAAAGCCGGGTATTGTAGTTCTGCTTTGTCTTTTGTGCCAAAGCGATAAACAATATATTTATTATCTTTCTGTGTACAAACAAGCACTATTTTGTTGCTTGATTTTAGCGAAAACCCGTATAAAACCTTTTCGTCTGGCTTTTGCAATACGCCGTAGTTGACTTTTTTTTGCGCGAAAATTGAGTTAGCGAATAATAAAATTGAAAATAGTAATAAGATAGGCTTCATAGTTGATTTTGTCCTTTTAGACTGTTAGCCCGGATATTCCATACGGGACTTAAATATAAACAGATTTGGGATCTGCACAATGCTGAATTTTGTGAAAGTCAAACGAGGCTAATTAGCCGCCTCTTCAAATGAAGCTATTCGGGCGGCTGTATCTAAATTTATGTTAAACTCTATAAATTCAATTTCTCCTATTTTTTTGTAAAATTGGTAACCTTGCAAAGACTTCCGCCAAACTCCATTGTTATTGTTACTTTCTTTGAGGATAGTATTATTAATTGTTCTATTCAGGAATACGACATCGTCGTAATAATTTGATTTCTTAATACTGTTAACAAATGTCTTCAAAGCTCCAGGATTAAATTTTAACGTATAGTAAATAGCATAATCCGAGCCCATATCCTGATACTCGTCCCTTAAAACCTGTACATCTGATGGCAAGGTAATATGACAATTCTTTTCAAACCGTTCTCTGCTCGGGGTTCTTCCCCAATCACAAGCAGTTATTGTGAATATAAGTCCGATTAATATACTTTGATGTTTGAAGGTTACAGGCATTAAATTGAATTGTGTTTCGCCAAAATACAAAGAAGCATCCCCCAAACAAAAAATCTCGGGAAGTAAAAATCGTAAAGCAAAAAACCTCTCAGAAAAGGGGGACCGATTCCTCTAATGACTGTCTAATCGGCAACGAAGCAAAATATAGATTTAATCCTGGTGTGGCTCGTTTTTTATTTATATTGCTTTGGCATCGGCAAAACTTTAACAATGCTTACCACAATGGGAAAAGATGATTTCAAATTAACCATTCACATGGTTTCAAGTCTTGACGGATTTATTGCGAAAAAAGACAATAGCATTTCTTGGTTTGAAACCGTTGACAACTATGAGAAAGGAATTACGCTGACTGAACAGGATACTGCGGCGTTTCTGAAATCGATAGATTGTTATTTGATAGGTTCCCATACATACGAGCACGCACTAAAGCTTTCAAAGCTTTATGGATGGGTTTATGGAGATGTTCCGGTTATTGTATTAACGCACAGAGATTTGCCGGTTGACGGACATAACGTTGAATTTTATTCGGGGGACCTGCATAATCTTGTGAATGAACGACTAAAACCCAACTACCAGCATGTTTGGATGGCAGGGGGAGCTGTACTTGCCAAAGATCTGATTCGTTTAAAGTTGGCAGACGAAATAAGGATATCAATCATCCCCATTATTTTAGGTGAAGGGAAACTGTTTTTTGATCATATTGGGCAAGAGCAAATGTTGCACGTGAAAAACGTGACGGCTTACAAAAACGGGATAGTGGAGTTGCACTATGAAATAAGGAAATAGTTGTTAAAGTGAAAAGCCTCTCAGATTTCTCTGAAAGGCTTTCATTTACTTGAGGTAGCGGGAGCAGGACTCGAACCTACGACCTTCGGGTTATGAGCCCGACGAGCTACCAACTGCTCCATCCCGCACTATTTTTGTTGTTTATTACTTTTCGGCATAACTTCGAAAAGCTTTTTCCAATTATGAAAATGCAATTTGCACTCCGTTTTAATTGGACTGCAAAGATATAATTCGTTTCTTTGCAGTCCAAATATATTTTTAATTATTTTTATATGAGTCACCAGGCAGGTTTTGTAAGTATAATTGGTAAGCCCAATGCAGGGAAATCAACCCTTATGAACGCCCTCGTTGGCGAAAAAATGTCAATCATTACCCCTAAGGCGCAAACTACCAGGCACCGTATTTTAGGAATTGTTAACGACGAGAACTATCAGATAGTTTTTTCTGATACGCCCGGAGTTATCAAACCACACTATGCTTTGCACGAAAGCATGATGCACCAGGTAGACGGATCCATTGTTGATGCCGATCTTATTTTGCTGGTTACAGATATCTACGAAGAGTTTGATGAGACCGATGTGCTAAAAAAACTGGAAGGTTCTTTGGCTCCTATCGCGGTACTGATCAACAAGATTGACCAAAGCGACGAGGAAACCGTAAAAAAGAAAATTGAGTTTTGGCAGGAAAAGCTAAACCCCAAAGCCATTTTTGCTATATCGGCATTAAAGGGGCACAATATTAAAGCCATTATGGATTTCGTGATCGGGAATTTGCCCGAGCATCCGGCTTATTACGAAAAAGACCAGCTAACTGACAGGAATGACCGTTTTTTCGCGTCGGAAATGATCCGCGCCCAGTTGCTTAAACAATACAAAAAGGAGATCCCTTATAGCGCCGAAGTAATTGTAACTGCATTTGTTGAGGGTGAAACCATCCACCGCATTAGTGCAGAAATTATTGTGGAGCGGGATTCGCAAAAAAATATCATTATTGGCCAGGCTGGCAGCATGCTTAAAATAGTAGGCACCTATGCCCGCCGCGATATGGAAGAGTTTTTTCAAAAGAAAGTTTTCCTGGAGATGTTTGTAAAAGTGATACCAGACTGGCGCAGCAAAAAAAATTACCTTAAAAAATTCGGGTACGAGTAACAGACCTTAGAATCAAGAGTCAGGAATCAAGATATGGCTTGACTCTTTAATAAAATTTCATTTAATATATAGAACGGGAAATTTAAGATAGATAGATTTGCATAAATCTTGACTCTTGGTTCTTGATTCTTGACTCTAATTTAAAAGCATGAGTAACATAGTAGCCATAGTTGGCCGCCCTAACGTAGGCAAATCAACTTTATATAACCGTTTAACAGAAACCCGCAAAGCCATTGTTGATGATTTTAGCGGTGTAACCCGCGACAGGCACTACGGTGTTTCTGAGTGGACCGATCATCAATTTACCGTTATTGATACCGGGGGTTATGTGGCAAACTCTGCCGATGTATTTGAAGCGGCCATCCGCGAGCAGGTAGAGATAGCCATTGAAGAGGCATCTGTGATTTTGTTTATGGTTGATGTTACCACCGGTATTACCGATCTGGATGATGAAATTGCTACCATGCTGCGCAAAAGCAAGAAGCCGGTTTTTGTGGTAGTTAATAAGTTGGATAACAACGCGCTGCTGGCTGATGCTACAGAATTTTACAGTTTAGGTTTGGGCGAGATTTATAGCATCTCATCTATGACAGGCTCTGGCACAGGTGAATTGCTTGATGAAGTTGTTAAGGAATTTGATGATGAGGTACTGGAAGAAAACACCCGCCCCAAGTATGCCATTGTAGGCAGGCCAAATGTTGGTAAATCATCTATCATTAACTCGCTTATTGGTAAAGAACGTAACATTGTTACCCCAATTGCAGGTACCACCCGCGATTCTATCCACATCCACTATAACCAGTACGGTCATGATTTTATGCTGATTGATACGGCGGGGATGCGTAAAAAAACCAAGGTAAAAGAAAACATTGAGTTTTACTCGGTAATGCGTACTATAAAAGCGCTTGAGGAGGCCGATGTAATCATCCTGATGATTGATGCTGTTGAGGGTATCGAATCGCAGGATATCAACATTTTCCACCTGGCCGAAAAGAATAAAAAAGGCGTCATGATTGTGGTGAACAAATGGGATTTGATTGAGAAGAACAACAAAACCGTTAAGGTTTTTGAAGAGATGATCCGCGAAAAGATAGCGCCATTTACTGATGTTCCAATCGTATTTACCTCAGTTACCGAAAAACAACGTGTGCTAAAGGTGATTGATGTAGCCAACCAGGTTTATCAAAACCGGGCGCGCAAAATAGCTACCTCAAAACTGAATGAGATAATGCTTCCGATCATCGAAAACTATCCTCCGCCATCTATCAAAGGCAAATACGTAAAAATTAAATACATCACCCAAATTGCCGGAACATCGCCAATGTTTGCGTTCTTCTGTAATTTGCCACAATACGTTAAAGAGCCTTACTACCGCTTTATTGAAAATAAACTAAGAGAAAACTTTGAGTTTAGTGGTGCACCGATACAGGTATGGTTTAGGCAGAAATAAGACACGATTTAAGGATTTTACAGGATGGGCAGGATTTTTTGATTGTCCGTGTTCGTTTCTAAACTCCGATTTAAAAAACGTCTGAACCTGAATTTATAGAATTAAAGAACTTTCAGAATTTGCCCTTGAAGCTAAAATTCTACCCATTCAAAAAATTCGACAAATTCGGGTTCAGACAAATTTATCAAATCCTGTTAATCATTCCCCTACTGCTCCAGGGCCTTTTTATAGGCCACGTCATTTCCGTTTAGCACTTCGTGGAAAGCATTGTCGCCCCATTTAAACCTTACGGCACTGGCCTTTAAAATGCTTTTGATGTAATCTTTTGATAAGCGCAGCTCGCGCGAGTCCATCTCTTTAAGAGTTTGAGATGCGTAGATGATAAAGTTATTAAACTCCTCATCGCTTACCGAATAATGTTTAATAAAGTCATCACCGGTTGAGTATTTATTAAGCAAGGGCAACATCCTGTCTATCACATAGGCCGAAAATAGTTGTAACTCGCTTAAGTTTTGTAGCACCTGTGTGTTTTGTGTGGTATCGGCAGGTACAAAAACATCGGGCATAATACCGCCGCCGCTATAAACCTTACGTCCACCTGTGGTATGGTATGATGATCCTTTAAAAACGGTGTCGTTTAAATTACTTTGTTCGGAAAATAGCTCCCCTTTTCTCATGCGTTGAGCCAGCTCATTGCGGTAGCTACTCAAGCCACCCTTGTATGATTTTTGTATCGATCTGCCGGATGGGGTATAATAACGGGCCACCGTTAAATTAACAGCCGAGCCATCGCCAAACGGAAATTGCTGCTGTACCAGGCCCTTACCAAAGGACCTGCGACCAACAATAGTTGCCCTATCCAGATCCTGCAACGCGCCTGCCAGTATTTCACTTGCCGATGCCGAGTATTCATCTATTAATAAAGTAACCTTGCCTTGCTGAAAAGCGCCGGAATCGGTTGCAAAGTAATCTGTTCTGGGTTCGTGGATTCCTTTGGTGTACACGATCAATTTACCTTTGCCTAAAAACTCATCGGCCATTGATGTAGCGGCGCTTAAATAGCCACCGCCGTTTCCACGCAGATCAAGCACCAGCTTGCTCATGCCGTTAGTCTTAAGTTTATTAAGAGCGGTACGGAAATCAACATCTGTAGTGGCAGCAAATTTACTGATCTTGATATAGCCTGTATTTGCATTGGCCATATAAGCCGCATTTACACTGCTGACGTCAACCCGGCTGCGCTTCATTACATAGGGTATTGTACCAGTGCCATTTGCGTTGGCAACGTCCATAACTAAGGTGGCATCCTTTTGGCCCCTGAAAGCGTTGTTAACTCTATCGGCAGTAAGTTTTGTGCCCGAGAATTTTTTATGATCCACATTAATCACCTTGCTGCCTGCCAGTAAACCAGCCTTGGCAGCCGGCCCACCTGCGTACACCTGCGTAATGATCAATGTATCGCGCAGCAATTGATATTCTATACCTATGCCGTTAAAGCCCCCTTCTAAACGTTCATTAATACTTTGTGCCTGTTGCGGAGGTAAATAAAGGGAATGTGGGTCAAGGTTTTGAAGCAGTTCATTAATGGATGCTCCTTCAATGCTGTCAACATTAACACTATCAACATAATTTTGCCCCACCAGGTTTAAAACCTGCGAAAGCTTATCGCTGCCAGAAAATGAAAAGCCAAGGCCACGGTCGGTATTATTCCTACTTATCCACAACCCGAAAGTAACACCCACCAGCAACAGGATCAGTGTCCTGAAAATTACACCCGCAGTTTTTTTCATATCCGATAACAAAGTTAGTCAATGCTAAACCAATAATTTTTATCAGCAGCCTTGCATTTGATGTTTTTTACCGAATTTTGTTATAAATTATTTAATAATAATGGAAACCACCACCGAAAGGGAATCGAATTATAATAATCTGGAGCTTCAATCAGTAAAAGAAATCCTTGAAAATATAAACCGGGAAGATCAAACTGTGCCGCAGGCAGTTGCTAAAGCTTTGCCGCAAATTGAAGCCCTGGCTACTATAACGGCATCGCGGATGAAAGCAGGAGGCCGGTTATTTTATATTGGTGCAGGTACCAGCGGCAGGTTAGGCGTTGTTGATGCATCGGAGTGCCCCCCGACGTTTGGTGTTCCGTTTGATATGGTGGTGGGAATAATCGCCGGCGGCGATTTTGCCATTCGCAAAGCCGTTGAGTTTGCGGAAGACAACACTGAACAAGCGTGGAAAGATCTTTTGGAATTTAACATAAATGATAAAGATGTATTGGTTGGCATTGCAGCCTCGGGTACAACGCCGTATGTAATTGGCGGGTTAAAAATGGCCGCGAAGCATAATATTGTTACCGGCTGTATAGTTTGCAATAGCGGCAGCCCGGTTGCTGCTGTAGCCCAATATCCTGTTGAGGTAGTTACCGGTCCCGAATTTTTAACAGGATCAACCAGGATGAAGGCAGGGACCGCCCAAAAGCTGGTTTTAAATATGTTGAGTACCTGTGTAATGATTCAGCTGGGGCGGGTAAAAGGGAATAAAATGGTTGATATGCAGCTGAGTAATGATAAGCTTATCAATCGTGGCACGCGCATGGTGATGGAACAAACAGCACTTAACCAAGCAGATGCTGAAACACTTTTAAAAAAATACGGCAGCGTAAGGGCTGCGGTTGATAATTATAATACCACTATTTGAAAATTTGGTGATTTGAAGATTTTAAAATGTTTTGAACTTGATTCTGCTAATTCTTAAATTCTGAGAATTCGGGTTCAGACAAAAAATGGAAAGAGAATGCACGAGATAGAACCATATTACCGCTGGAGAGATGATTACATTGCATCTGAAGATGAGTATTCTCCTTTTTATGCAACAGAATACAGTGAGTTTGAATTTGATAAGCAGGTATACAATTACCTGCTTCACCCCCAATGGGATTCATTTGGCTCAAACACCCTTTATATGAAAGTGCTATTTGCCGACTATGAAAAGGGGTATACCATTATAGAGTTTATTGGCGAATGGAACGATGCGATTAACAATGATATCATGTTGCTTAAGCGCGAGATCCTGGAACTGATGATAGATAATGGCATCAGTCGCTTTATTCTGATCGGTGAAAATATATTGAACTTTCACTCCTCTGATGATTGCTATTATGAGGAATGGTTTCAGGATGTTGAAGATGGCTGGATAGCCGGCATCAATTTCCGCGAACATGTGATTGACGAATTTAAGCGCAACAATATCGACTATTACATCAACTTCGGCGGCCAGCTTGATGATCTTGCCTGGCGCAGCTTAAAACCCATCCAGGTATTTAAAAAGGTTGAGGAACAAATGGTAAAAAGGCTGAATTAAAACAGGCTCAGCCCTCCCCGGTAGGGAGGGCTTTAAAAGTCTCCCCTGCCGGGGGAGATTTAGCGGGGGCTAAAACTCCTCATGGATATAAGTCATGATCCTGACCATCTCATCCCTGACGTCTTTTGAGGGGCGGGTAAAGTTGTTATTCATGAATGCGAAGGCCAGCCTCTTGCCTTTACGGGTAACCAGGTAACCGCTTTGATTATGATTGTTGGATAATGAGCCCGTTTTTGCCCATATAAAAGCCTGCCCATTATCCGTTTTATAGGCTCTTTTTATAGTTCCGGTTAAACCACCCGCAGGCATCAGGCTATGTAAAAGCGAATCACTTTTTATTTCATCATCAATTTTACAAAGCAGTTTTACAATACTGCGGGGCGTAAACAGGTTATAGCGTGAAAGGCCGGATCCATCAACCCATTGAGGTTCATCTGGCAAATCTTTTAAAAAATTAGCCTTGGCATAATTGATAACAGAATCCCTGTTGAGCATATTAAACTTTACCGATGAGCAAACCAGCAACAATTGTTCGGCGATAAAATTATCACTGGGTAGCAACATGCGCCGGTAAACAGAATCGGCATTGGTATTATAAATAGTTTTTGCATTGCTGCTTACCGGCAACTTTACCGTATAAACGGCTTTTTTTAATGTATCCTCCAATAACGCCCGGGTTAATATATCACTTGTTTTCCATGGCACCTGCTGCTTAAAAGTTGGTGGTATTATCCTATCCGGATAAACAAAATTATTACTTAAAAAATCGCGTTTAACTTAAATATACCTGCAGGATAATCTGGGTCGCGGGTAAGGTATCTTTTAAAATAGTTGGGTTTCACCTGCATGTTTCCATCATGATCGGCATATAGCAGGGCTTCATTATCTTCAATAGGTAAAGCGTTAATTTCTACCTGGTAATCATCATTATAATCATCCCATCCCCATCCTGGTCCAAAAAAGTCACCGGTGTAGCCTGTTGTTGAATAGTATAGTTTTTTGCTGCTATTCTGTAAAAACTTAAAGCCATTAATGCCTTTCAGATCGCTGTGCAGGAACGAGGGATCCCCGGTTCCCCAAAAAACAAGCGAATCATGATGAACTTCGTATTTAAAGGCTGGTATCGAATCGCCCAGCATTTTATGGCAGGTATAAAAAGTAAACAATTTAGTATTTGATGCAGGAGTGAAATATTTGTCGGAGTTTAACTCAAATACCATCTTTTTTTCATCCATATCATACAAAGCAAACCCGGTAAAATGGTCGTTAACTATCTGCGAATGTTTGAACTGTTTTTTTATCTTTCGTTTTTTAATAGTTCTGCCATAAACAATATCACTACCCAATAATAAGCCCCCAATAATTAGCAGAAATGTAAATGTTGTGCTTCGCATAAATAAATATTTATATAACCAATTAATGTTGTAAATTTAATATACCAACTATACCAAATTGTTACCTACGCTATTTCATAAATTAAAGTATTTCCGGGCACTGTGGCTAATGTGTTTATTTGCATTTTGTTTCACAACAGCCTGTGCACAATATTTTGATCTTGATGCGCGTAAAAAAAAAGTAACTATCCCCTTTAAATTGGTGCGTAACCTTTTGGTGATAAAGTTGAATATCAATAATAAAGGCCCTTTTAACTTTATATTAGATACAGGCGTCGGCCTTATGATCATTACCGACCCCAAATTAGCTGATTCTATCAGTATCCCCAACAAACGTACCTTAAAAATCCCCGGCCTTGGCGAAGGCGCTGATGCCGAAGCTTATGTTACCTCGGCATTAGATATTCAAATACCTGGTTTAGTGAGTTATGATGTAGCCGCGGCCATACTAAAAAAAGATCTTTTTAGCCTGTCTGGCTATGCCGGGATGCCCATACACGGCCTCATCGGTTACGAGTTTTTTAACAACCTGGCCGTTAAAATCAATTTTCAGGATAGCACCGTTACGGTTTGCAGGCCTAAAGATCTCAAAGTTTTCAGGAAAGGGACGCTAATACCTATCACTGTTGAAGACAGGAAGCCCTACGTAACCGGGAAAGTTATACTACAGAACGGAAAAGAAATTAATAGCAAACTGGTTATTGATCTTGGTGCCGGCCACCCGATATCGTTAGAAAAGATCATTCCCCTATACGGCCTTCCTCAAAAGTTCATTGCTTCGGCTAACCTGGGTATTGGCTTAAACGGACCGATTAACGGATACATAGCCCGTTTGGATGCCCTTGAAATAGGCAAGTTTAAAATTAAGGGCATCATATCTTCTTTCCCTGATGCTGATCAAACCCATCTTTCCATACCCAGGGATGGTAACCTGGGTATTGGTGTGCTTAAGCGGTTCTCGGTTATATTTGATTATTCCGGTAATGCGATGTATTTAAAGCCCAACAATAATTTTAAAGAGTCCTTTGAACACGATATGAGCGGCATTGAATATTACGCGGCAGGCAAAAATCTGGAGCGGATAATTATAAACCGCGTTGAGCCTGGCTCTGCGGGTGACGAGATCGGGCTTGAAAAAGATGACGAGATAGTTGCTATAAACTTTAAGCCGGTATCAAAAATGAGCCTCGAAGAAATTGATGACCTGTTTAAATCAAGAAACGACAGGAGCCTGTTGCTTGATGTTTACCATGATAAAAAACTCGATAAAGTTGTGTTAACCTTAAAAAGGCGCATCTAAATTTCTACCATTTTGTGTAATTAACTCTTTACCGTTATTAAAAAGGGCAAACTTTTGCATAAGTTTACGTTTAAACTATATCATTTAAATGAAACGAACCTCCCTGGCTGGCCAATATATGCGTGGCGCCGCGTTAATGTTAGCTATTTTAGCTGCCTCCTGCTCCACTAAAAAACAAACAGCAAACCAAAGTTTAACGCTTAAAACCACCACTGGCCCCGGCGGCACTACCGCTACGGCAACCACTGGCAGCACTCCTAAAAAAGAGGGAATTAAAAAATTCAGTGACTTAATTACCGGCAAAATAAAAGCGGATAGCGGTCTTTTCAATACATACAAAGTTGATGGCAAGTACTACTTTGAAATTCCGGATTCATTATTAAACCGGGAAATGTTGGTGGTTACCCGCTATATAAAAACACCTACAGGTTTAAAAACATTTGGTCAGCAATATGGCGGCGAGCAGCTGAACGAGCAGGTATGGAAATGGCAGCGCCATGATAAACAAGTTTTTATTCGTGTGCCCAATTTTTCTATAAGGGCCGATAGTACATCAGATATGTATGAGTCTGTTAAAAACTCAAACCTTGATGCCGTTTTGGCTTCTTTTGATATCAAAGCTTTTAATAAAGATACTACAGGTGTATTGATAGATGTATCTGATTTTTATAATGGAGATATTGCAGCCATAGGTTTATCCGATGATGTAAAAAAAGCATATAAAATTTCTGGCGTTGATGCAACGCGGTCATATATCGATACTATTAAAAGCTTCCCTATAAATTTGGAAGCCCGTAGTTTAAAAACCTACCGGTCGGGCGAATCACCCACCGATAACAGCAATGGGGCAATTACATTTGAGTTAAATACGTCTATGTTATTATTGCCAAAAACGCCTATGAAAGCCCGTATCAGTGATGCAAGGGTTGGGTTTTTTGGTCAGCGCCAAACAGATTATGGCACCGACAAGCAAAAATCGGCAATAACCGCTTATATTCATCGTTGGAAACTTGAGCCCAAAGATCCGGCAGCTTACGAACGTGGCGAACTGGTTGAGCCCAAAAAGCAAATAGTATATTATATTGATCCGGCGACGCCAAAAAAATGGGTGCCATACCTTATTGCCGGTATAAACGATTGGAACAAAGCTTTTGAAGCTGCAGGTTTTAAAAATGCCATCACAGGTAAAGAGGCGCCAACAAAAAAACAAGACCCTGAATTTAGTACAGAAGATGCCCGGTATAGCGTTGTTCGTTACTTTGCCTCGGATGTTGAAAATGCATACGGCCCCCATGTGTCAGATCCGCGGAGCGGCGAGATATTGGAAAGCCATGTAGGTTGGTATCATAATGTCATGAGCTTGCTGCGCGATTGGTTCCTGATACAAACCGCAGCCGTTAATCCGGCGGCACGCAAGCCCCAGTTTACAGATGAGCAAATGGGCGAATTGATCCGTTTTGTATCATCGCATGAAATTGGTCACACGCTTGGTTTGCCACATAACTTTGGCTCAAGCTATGCCTATCCCGTTGATTCATTGCGTTCAAAATCATTTACAGATAAGCATGGTACGGCACCTTCTATTATGGATTATGCCCGATTTAACTACGTTGCCCAACCAGGCGATGGCGTTACACACCTTTACCCTCAAATTGGCGAGTACGATTTGTGGGCGGTAAAATGGGGCTATAGCTGGTTTCCGGGGAACAAAACTATCGATCAGGAAAAAGTGATCTTAGCCGATTGGGCCACTAAAAAAGCAGGGAACCCTGTTTATTATTTTGGCCGGCAAGGGACTTCAATTGATCCTCGCTTGCAAAGCGAAGATTTGGGCGATAATGCAATGAAGGCCAGTACTTATGGCATTGCCAATTTAAAACGCATTTTACCCAACCTTGAAAAATGGACCTTCCAAAAAGGGGAGAACTTTGATGATGTGAGTGAGTTGTACAATGAGGTTTTAGGGCAGTATTACCGATACATGGGCCATGTAACCACCAACATTGGCGGCATGAACGAAAACTTTAAAACGTACGATCAAAAAGGCCCTGTTTATGATTTTGTGAGCAAAAGCCTGCAACATGACGCGGTTGAGTTTTTAGATAAACAAATATTTACTACCCCATACTGGCTTATTAATAAAACCGAACTAAGCAAGTTTGATAATGGCGTTATGTACAACCGTATCAAAGGCCTGCAAGTGGGTGCGCTGGCAAACGTTCTTAGCCCGTCAAGGCTTGCCCGCATGTATGATAATGAAGCTAAAAATGGTACTGCTGCTTATACCGTAGCCCAGCTGTTTGATGATCTTAGGCCAGGGATTTTTACAGGGGGTAAGCCTGATGCCTTTAAACGCAACCTGCAACGTGGTTATGTTGAAAACCTGAGGAGCTTATTAACAGATGATTTCAGAGGCTTTCCGGGCTTCCCTACGCAGGTTTTGGCGGCTTTTGGGTTAACACCTATTAATATGGCATTATCTGATATCAGGCCTATGGTGCGCGCCGAGTTGAAGAAGATTGATAGCGGTTTACCAAAAGGTGGCGATGCGTTAACTGCTGCTCATTATGCCGATCTTAAGCTAAGGATAAAGGAGGCATTAAATCCTTCCCGGCCAATTGTTAATCTGCCTGGCGGAGGTACAATCCGGATCAAAGATGCTGACGAAATTATTAAGGAAAATACTGGAAAAGGCTTCATGAACTGTTGGCCAAAAACAAATGTGGATAACTAATTTTAATTAAATAGTTAAAATTTGAGGGTGAGAAGGGGCTGTATTATAAGTAAAAGGGGCAGTCTGGGAATTCCCTTTTACAAAATAGCATACTTCAGGAAATCTCCATAGATTTAAAAGAAAAACAGGCTGATCATACATGTATGATCAGCCTGTTTTTCTTTATCCGGCGCACGGTAACGCCTCGCTTTTTTTTTATTTATTTGCCCCAAAACATCAGCGAGCAGGTCAATATTATTTAAGCTGGCTAATGTTTTCGAAAAAAGCAATTTGCAGATCAAGCAATGACTTTACATTGATTTTCTCGCCATACGCATCAAAACAAAGGAATTTAGTACTTTCCGGATGGTCTCTTTTTTCTTTTTCAAAGAAATTGAAGGTCTCAAAAAAGTAGTGATTGGTTGTAATGTGATTTTTGCCATTTGTTTGCGAGGCGTTTAGCCTGAAACCTATCGCATCTATCCAGTGATGGACCTTTTCATGTAAATTACTGCTGATGTTGTTCATGGGTGATGTTATTCAATGGTTAAATGTTTATTAAGTATAACGAAAGTCCAAGCCCTTTTGTTGCATGCATTGTTAAACATTGTTTAATAAAACATTGATAGCCTTTGGTCTATAAGTGTGGCTGCTAATAAAAAAGATGATCCATGTCAATAATTTGTGAAACTAATTATCCACATATCCGTAAAACGTGTCTATATACTACTAAAATCATATTTTTATGAGAAGACTACGACTTTTATTTACTGTTTTATTGGCTTGCACTATAAGTATGAATTCCTGCAAGAAAGATAAAACACCCGGACCGGTGGGGGCTACAGGTGCTGATGGGGCACAGGGGCCTCAAGGCGAAACCGGAGCTACAGGACCACAGGGACCACAAGGAGCAACAACAGGTATACCGGGCCCAACAGGAGCTACAGGTGCAACAGGTGCTACCGGAGCAACAGGACCAATAGGTCCGCAGGGAGCTACCGGCGCAACGGGCGCAACAGGAGCCAATGGAGCAACGGGCGCAACAGGCGCTCAGGGACCAGCTGGCGCTACTGGTGCAACAGGTGCTACAGGGCCAGCAGGCCCCAGGGGTGCAACCGGTGCTAATGGAGCAACGGGCGCAACAGGAGCCACTGGTGCAACAGGTGCTACCGGACCACAGGGCCCGGCCGGAGCTGATGGTACAATAAATATTAAAAGCTATATTATTACCAACCAAAGCGTTAGTGCAGCAAGTGCAACCAAACTTAATGTACCGGCTATAACTCAGTCAATTGTTAACAGTGGCCTTGTTTTGGTGTATTTAAGAGTAACAGGAACAACCAGTTTTTATTCTTTACCATTCATCAGAATTACCAATGCCATATATCAATCTGATGTAGGAGTTGGTTTTGTTAATATTATAGCTAATTTCAACTCACCTGGCTATGATTTTAAGGTGGTGGTAATACCTGGTGGTTCTGTAACTACTTTACAGGTTACTCATCCGGGTCTTAACTTCAAAAACTATAACGACGTAGCTTCTGCACTACATTTAAATTAAATTTTACAAACTGATCTTATAAAATTACCTCAAGCCGGGCATCAGCCCGGCTTTTTTAGTTTAATATATGTAACAATAATATGATTGATAGGCCTTTAGCTGCGTAATATGTAACAATTGTATGTTTGTTGAACAATTAGCGCTATATAAGTTGAACATTTGCATCTTATTTGTGTCTATAAACACAAATGAAAACACTTGTAAGCTAAACATACATCATGAAACCCCTTTTTCTCTTTTTAAGCATTATTCTGTTAAGCACCCTTGGCGCACATGCGCAAACTACCCGCGATGTAAGCGGAATTATTGCCGATACAACAAAACTATCGTTACCCGGTAGCAGTATTAAGCTGGTAAGTAATACGGGCGACAGCACGCTTACTATCGCCGATGCTAATGGTAAATTTTCATTTCCAGGGGTTAAAGGCAGTAAAATTACGCTCACCATATCATCAATTGGCTTTACTGGTGTTAAAAAACATTTTGCCCTTGATGATAACAACAAACCGGTTGATTTGGGGGTGATTCTTTTAAAGGCGGAAACAAATGTGCTTAACCAGGTAAATATAATTGGTGCCGCTAACCCCATTACCCTTAAGGAGGATACCGTAGTTTACAATGCTGCTGCTTATAAGGTACGCGCAAACGCCCCAACAGAGGATCTGATAAAAAAGCTTCCCGGTGTTGATGTGGATGTAAACGGTAATATTACAACCCAGGGCAAACAGGTTACCAAAGTGCGCATAAACGGTAAAGATTACATGGGGGGCGATGTGCAAAGCGCTACTAAAAACCTTCCTGCCGATATCATCGAAAATATTCAGATGATTGATGATTATGGCGACCAGGCAAACTTAACCGGCATTAAAACCGGCGATCCTACCAAGGTGATGAATATTACTATCAGGAAGGATAAAAATTATGGTTATACCGCACAGGGTACAGTAGGCGAAGGTCGGGATGCCTTGCCTCAATCTGACGGGGTGGCTAATAAAAACCGTTATATAGGATCATTAAACATTTTTAATTTTCATGGCGATCAGCAAATTGCCGTTCAGGGAAGTTTAAATAATACCAATGTTAATACATTTTCTTTCGGTACCGTTGGTGGCGGCGGTGGTGGTGGTTTTGGCGGCGGCGGCGGTCGTGGTAACGCAGGCCGTGGTGGCGGCGGCGGTGGTAGCCTGATCACTGCTCAAAACGGTATCACCGATGCAAAATCAATCGGTGTAAATTTCCGTGATCAATGGGGCAAAAATCTTGGCGTGTATGGTAGCTACAGCTTTGCAGATAACACCACTTCAACCATCAACAATATTCTACAGCAAAACGTGTCAAAGACTAATTCAAGTCAGCAGCACCAAAATAGCCTTGAAAAAGATGAGAACATCAATCACCGCTTTAACTGGAACATGGAGTATAAGCCGGATACGGTAAATTACTTAAAGGTAACGCCCACATTCTCTTACGGAGGCACAAACACTAATGAATCTGATGCGGTAAACTTTAGCAGTCAGTCGGGCATAGCATCTGTATATACTTCCACTACCAATGGCGATTCGCAGGCCCCAAACTATGGAATTACGGCATTGTTTAACCATAAATTTAAACACCGCCGCAACCTGAGTATTTTCGCGTCAGCAAGTTCGGCTCCAAGCTGGTCATTCCAAAACCCTATTTATAATTATACGGTTTACACCGCTAAGGAACCAAGGTTGCCGGATAACCAATTAACTAATACCTACAGCCGTACTAACAGCTATGGTGTAAACCTATCGTACCTGGAGCCACTGGGTAAAAGATCATACCTGGAACTTAATTACGCTTTTAACCATTCGGCTACAACCAATAATAAAGAAACAGATACCTTGAGCAGTGCTGGTACCATAAACCAATATGATTTGTTAAGCAATAAGTTCGACTATACCTTTACAACAAACAAAGTTGGTTTAAACTATCGTTTTATCGAAAGTAAATATAATTACACATTGGGGTTGGGTGTGCAACCTTCTGTTTTAGACGGCGAGTCGCCAAAAGCAGATCCAACTCATAAATCGACATTTAATATTATTCCTACTGCCCGCTTTATCTACAATTTCTCGCGCAGCAAAACATTCAGCATTAACTATAATGGCTCAAACGCGGCACCAAGCTTTAACCAATTGCAGCCGGTTGTAGATTATACAAACGCAACATATCCGGTTGAAGGTAATCCAGAGCTGAAACCAGCGTTTACGAACAATGTATCCATCAGGTACAACAACTTTAGTTTTGCCACCGGTAATGTATTCTTCGCGAATTTTACTTTCCAGAAAATCCAGAACCAGGTAGTAACCAATACCATTGCTTCGGCTACATCAAGCAGGATCTTTACACAATATTTAAACGCCGATGGTTTTTATAACTTAACCGGCCGTTTAACCTATTCTAAGCCCTGGGCCGAGCGCAAATACTCGCTTACCTTTAATGGTACCGCACAATACAACAACAATGTGGGTTATTTAACCACCGTTAATACAGATCCGCTTTTGGCAACCCCGGAGGAAATTGCGGCAGCACAAGAAAAAAATATTGCTAAAAATTTGGTACTTACTCCCGAAGTGCGTTTCAGGGTTGATCTGCCTAATATAATTGATGCGCAGATTTTGACCAATTACGCTGTAAACAGAACCACCAACTCTGTAAAAAACACTAATAACGATGCTATCTCGAATATCAGAACCTGGAATATCGGTCTTAACGGTAAAAATTATTTTGGCGACTGGGTTTTTAGCTACGATTATACCAAGGCAACTAACTATGGCTATGCATCTACTACCATTAAAATAACTAATCCTAATATTTTAAACCTGTATGTGGAGCGTCGTTTCCTGAAAAACAAGGTAGCGACTGTCCGTCTTTCCGGATTCGATTTATTTAATCAAAATACAGGCTATTCAACAACAACAACTGCCAGTTCAACTACACAATCAAGTGTTAACAGGCTTGCGCGTTATTACCTGCTTACCTTTACCCTGCGCCTGCAAAAATTTGCCGGCAAGGCGCCAACACAAGATATTCGGGGTGAAAGGCCGCGTGGTGAACGTGGTGGTCCGGGCGGTGGTGGTCCAGGCGGCGGCGGTCCAGGTGGAGGTGGCCCGGGCGGACCACAATAAGAAAGCAAAAGCCCCTCGTTTTATTATAAACGGGGGGCTTTTGCTTTTGTATTCTCTTGCCTTTTGGGCTTTTATTTTTGTTGATTACGAAATAAAATGATAGAGGAAAACTACTTCGCCGGTGAAGGCTGGTTTCTTTTGATCTTTTATTTCGAGTTCGATAGCCATTGTGGCTTTAATTACACCACGCAGGTTAAGCAGGCCAGCCAGTTTAACTTTCAAGCGTACCTCACTATCAACTAATGCGGGTTGAGCAAAGCGAAGGCTCTCGATGCCGTAATTGATCTCCATTTTAAGGTTTCTGATCTCTACTATCTCTTTCCATAAATATGGAATAAGGGATAAGGTAAGAAAACCGTGGGCTATAGTTGTTTTAAATGGGCTGTCGGTTTTGGCCTTTTCCGGATCTGTGTGAATCCATTGGTGATCTAAGGTTGCATCGGCAAATTTATTGATCTGCTCCTGTGTAATTTGGTGCCATGACGAAACACCCAGTTCTTTACCTATCTGAGCTTCAAACTCATTGAAGTTATTAATTACTATCATTTATATCCGGTTTATTGCTTTCTACAGGCAAAGTAATTACAAAATTTCCGTAATCTGAATTTTTATTCTGTACTGTCGCCCAATAATGCCTTTAGGGTTTCCAGCGTATCTGCCTCTTCTTTAGGCTTATCATGCCGCCAGCGCAAAATGCGGGGGAAACGCAGGGCGATGCCCGATTTATGCCTTGTAGACTTATTGATCCCCTCAAAGCCTATTTCAAAAACCAACTCGGGTTTTACGGTCCGTACAGGGCCAAACTTATCAATGGTATTGCGCTTGATGAAATAATCAACCTTATTGATCTCTACATCCGTTAAGCCGGAATAAGCCTTGGCAAAGGGAACAAGTTTATCACCATCCCAAACAGCAAAGGTATAATCGGTATATAAATCAGCACGCCTGCCATGCCCTTTTTGTGCATAGATCATCACGGCATCAACTGTAAGGGGATCAATTTTCCATTTCCACCAATCTCCCCGCCTGCGGCCAACCTGGTATGCCGCGCTTTTGCGCTTTATCATAACCCCTTCGGCTATCATGGCACGTGATTGCTCCCTGGCCTGGCCCAAATGGTCCCAGCTATCAAACTGTATCAGGGACGAAATCCGGAATACTTCGGGGAACAAAGTTGCAGCCTGTAGTTCTTCTAAAATAGCCCTCCTTGCACTTTGCTGTTTGGGCCTTATATCCTCACTGTTAAACTCCAAACAATCATAGGCAATTACAGCAACCGGGCTTTCTTCCAGTATTTTCTTGCTCAGGTTTTTTCTGCCGATGCGGGTTTGCAGTACATTGAAGGGCATAGGCAAGCCATTTCGAAAACTAAGGATCTCGCCATCAATCACCGTACCATCGGGAAGGGCATTTAAAAAGGGATGCAGTTCGGGGAATTTCTCCGTAACCAGGTCTTCTCCACGACTCCAGATAAAGATCTCGCCACCTCGTTTTATCATTTGCGCTCGGATCCCATCCCATTTCCACTCAGCTTGCCAGTCTGCGGCATTACCAAGCGCAGCGTGAATCTCCTGTGGGGCTTTTTGCTTTTCGGAGGTTTCCTGTATGGGGTAGGCCAGGAAGAATGGATATGGCCTTGATATATTTTCTGCTGCGTCCTGCTCCTCCATGAGCTGTGCATACTGGTATGTTTCAGGAACCCAGTTGCCCATAATCCGATGGGTAAGCACCGCGGCCTCCAAGCCCGAGATATCAGCCAATGCTTTGATCACCAGGTTTTGAGATACCCCAACCCGGAAGCTTCCGGTAAGCAGTTTATTAAATACGAAACGCTCCTGGCTATCCAGGATGGCCCATGAATCCAGGAGCCATAGTTTTTTCTGCTCCTCGGTTTTATCAGCGAGGGCATTTATCTCGGCAATCCATTCGGTGAGGCTTTTACTGCTTCCAATATCGCTTTGGGGCATTAATAACGTCATAGTTTCGGCCAGATCGCCTACCACATGATAGCTTTCCTCAAACAGCCAGGCGGGTATGTTTGAAACCTCAACAGCCCAGTTGCGTACCAGTGTAGAGTTGATCTGCCGTTTGGGTTTGCGACCGGTAAACAAGGCCAGCATGTGCATTTTATCGGTATCGGGCACAGCTATAAAATAGTCTTTTAAAACCCTCACCTTTTCGTTGGTTTTGTTGGTTTCATCTAAGGAGAGGAAGAGCTGGGCAAAGGCTTTCATAATTCAACCCTCCCTGAAACCTCTGCGGAATCCTCATCGGTCTGATTTTCAGGCGTCGTTTCCAAAGGAGTGGGTTGGGGGGATGCTTCCTCCTCTTCACCGCCATAAAGGGTATATACCTCATGGGCATCAAAGCCTATCCCATTTAAATACCGTGTGAATGTGGCCGTATATCCGTGGGTCAGGTACACACTTTCGCAGCCGGTGGCATCAATGGCGCTGATGAGGCCGGTCCAGTCGGCGTGATCTGATAGTGCAAACCCACGGTCTGCTGCCCGGCGTCGTTTGGCTCCGCGGATAGACATCCAGCCAGAGCAATACCCAAAGCTATAGGGTTGAAACTTACGCATCCAGGGTGAGCCTACTGATGATGGCGGCGCTATGATCAAACCCTTACGTACATCTTCTTTTATTGAATCCTGGGTTATCCTTTCCGTTGGGTTTAATATTACCCCATTACGACGCAAGGCTTCGTTGGTGTTTTCTATCACGCTATGGGTATATACTTTGCCGTTAAGCAAGTCCAAATTTTGTAATATGCGCTGGGCCTTGCCCAAAGAGTACCCAACTAAAACTGTTGCTATGCCATTATGAAGGTTACCACGCCACCAGTTGTTGATTTCCTCAAAAATCTGCACCTGCGGTTTCCAGGTGTAAACCGGCATCCCGAAGGTACACTCAGATATAAAGTGATGGCATTGTACCGGCTCAAATGGTGTGGAGATGCCGTCGTTCTCCACTTTGTAATCGCCGGATACTACCCAAACCTCGCCTTTGTACTCCACCCTGATTTGTGCCGAGCCAATAACATGGCCGGCAGGATACAGAGATATAGCTACTCCATTTTTCATCACTGTTTCGCCGTATTCTACGGTTTCCAGTGTGATTTCACCTAAACGGTAGCGCAACACCTCTCTTGATAAATGATGGGCCAGGTAGCGTTTATGCCCCACGTAGGCATGATCGGCATGCGCATGCGTAATTACGGCGTCATCAACCGGTTTCCATGGGTCGATGTAAAACATCCCCTGTGAGCAGTAAATTCCACGGTCGGTAAACTCAAGCAACGGTTTTTTAGCCATAGTATATATTTAAACCGTTTGGGTACAAATAAGTTTTAGGCTGTGCTTATACTTAACCGGCAGTATTCACCAATAAAAAAGCCGCCTGTAAAACAGGCGGCTCAAAATATATTTTTAAACTCCCCTTTAGGGGGCTGGGGGTTATTGCGTTGAGATACTTGTAAACTTTGATCCTAAGCTGATGTAGTCAGTCATGATCTGGCCTGCTTCACGTTTTACAAAATCCAGGTCTTCATCTTTAGGTTTTTTATCTCCCTTTTTAAGGGCTGGTAAACCTAAGGCAACACGGCGAAGGTTATTGCGCTCCAAAGCTTTTTGCTCATCAGCGTCGCGTTGTTTTTTCAATTCGCCTTCGTTTAAAGTTACACTGTTTTCAGTTTCGTGCTTTTTAAAATCAGCAATATCTTCCAGCATGTATTTATAACTTTCGCTGGTAGCCATACGCTGATCATGCAGTTTTGTTAACTGGGGCAACACAGAAGTAAAATCACCTGCTTTGGTGAAATCGCTTTTCTGAATAACATCAAAAGGCATAGCCGATGGCTCTGTATCCTCGCCATATTTATCCAACGGAATTAATGATGGGAACTGAATATCCGGCGTTACGCCTTTGTGCTGGGTCGAGCTACCGCTAATGCGATAAAACTTAGCTATAGTTAAATTAAGCTGACCATAAGTGCTCTGGCTGCCTGTTGATACTCTTGTTTTAGCACCCGGAGATACTCTGTTTGCCAGCTGGTTAATTTTATCCTTAATTGGTGAACCTAATATCCTATCCAGATCAATTGCGTTTTGAACAGATCCTTTACCATAGGTTTGCGTACCTAATATGATACCGCGACCATAATCCTGTATCGCTCCCGAAAAAATTTCGGATGCGGATGCACTGAAACGATCAACCAATATGCCTAAGGGGCCTGCGTAAGTGATTGATGGATCATCATCTTTCTCCACATCAACCTGGTCTTTAGTATCACGTACCTGTACTACCGGGCCGCTTTTTATAAATAAGCCGGTAAGTTCAATGGCTTCCATTAATGAACCGCCGCCATTCTCGCGCAAATCAATCACCACGCCATCAACGTTTTCCTGTTTAAGGGAATCCAATAACAATTTTACGTCGTGAGTAGTGCTCTTATAGTTGGGGTTACCTGCTTTGTAATCATTGTAGTCGATATAAAAAGCCGGGATAGAAATTACACCAATTTTTACCGCTTTACCATTGTTGTTGTAGGTACGAATTTCCTTTTTTGCAGATTGGTCTTTTAAAATGATCTTTTCGCGTATCATTTCCACCACTTTTGGCTTACCACCGGCACTTGTTCCGGCAGGTAATATCTCCAGCCTTACCACGGTACCTTTTGTACCACGGATTAAGGCAATGGCGTTTTCCACTCTCCAGCCAACAACATTCTGAAATTCGCCGATTTTGCCCTGGGCAACGCCAACAATGCGGTCGTCAATAGAAATTTGTTTGCTTTTATCGGCAGGGCCGCCTGGTACTACAGATTTTATGGTTACATATTCATTTTCAACCAACAGTGATGCGCCGATCCCTTCCAGCTGACGTGACATTTCGATATTGAAATTAGCCGCGTTTGATGGGTTAAAGTAATTGGTATGCGGATCTATCGTCTCGGTAAAGGCATCCATGAAATATTGAAAAACGTCCTGGTTTGAAAGTTTGCCAGCTTGCGACAATAAATTCGTGTAGCGTTTTTTTAATGTTTCTTTATTTTTAGCCATATCGGGGTTGGCTATTTTCAAATTCAACAGGTCGTATTTTACCCGTTGTCCCCACATGTCATCCATTTCGGTTTGCGAAGCAGGCCATGGCAGTTTATCGCGATCGTAAACAAAGGTTTCTTTTTTATCAAAATCAAAGCTTTTGTTTAAACGGGCCAGTGAGTAGTTTACATGCTCAATGTATCTTTTTTGAAAAACATTAAATATGTAAAAAGCATCATTCAGGTTGCCTGCTTTAATGTCATCATCAAGCACGGTTTTATATTTTTCAAAGTCCTTGATATCTGATGCTAAAAAATAGCTGTGGTTCTCATCCAGAGATTTTATATAACGGTTGTAGATCACTGTTGATATAGAATCATTCAGTTCAACCTTTTTATAATTGTAATTGGTAATGAGCTCAGCAATTTTTTTGCAAACTATGACCTGCTGCTCATCGGGAACCAGGTCTGCTGTACTTACTTTAATTGGCTTAGAGGGGGATGCTTTACATGCAAGTGCTGTAGCAAGCATTAAAAATAAATATACTTTCTTAAACATATCTTTTACTGTAATTAAATCGGGGGTTGTGTAAAACATCAATATCTGTGCCTAATTTATAATTGCTAATGTAAAAAAAAGAGACAGTCAAAACGCTGTCTCCTAATAACAATAACAATTATACGATAATGTTTTGCTTGTAGTATACATGCATCTGCATTTTACGCTATTGTTACATAAAAAGTTATTTTATTACCTTTTTTTGATCGGTATCGTCGGTTTCAGCGTAACGGATCTCGGCTTTAGGGTTTGATTTATTATCCTGCAGGTAGCGTGCTTGTTTGTTTATGGCTGTTACATCCATAGTAAGGCCATGTGAAGTAGCCAGGGCGCGGGCTTCATCAAGGTCCTGCATCGCCTGTGTATAATCGCCATAACCGGCCTTTACGGTAGCTAATCCTATTAAATTAGTGATGGTATGCCTGTCATCGTTTTGCTGGCGCGATATCTGGAGGCTTTGCAATAAATACCATTTTGCTTCTGATAGGCGATTTTGCTTTAAATACATCTGCGCCAGATCACTAAAGTTATAGCTGGCGGCGTTGTAAACGCGAAAACGCATATTATGCTGCGCCGTTTTCATTACCGACATTTCTTGCATGTAAAGCATATATGGAGCACGCTCAAGAATGTTTGAAGTAATTTTAAGTTTGGCAATTTTAGCTGTAGGCAACTTGCTTACAGAATTATCCTTTAACCCGGCAAGCAGCGGAAAACGTTCGTGCTTTTTAAATACGTTATTTATAGAATTTATGGGTTTTTGCCACCACTGCGCAGACGCCGATACGCTAACTGAGCATAAGATAATAAGGAAAAAATATCTCATTTAACTTTTCTTGTCTGAGTTTAATAAATTAATCAGTAAACAAATATAATCATAATACCCAGCTAATCAATACTTATAACCGGGTAAAATAGTTGCAATATTTTGTTTGTCCTGCATTTAACGCAAGAAAAGCCTATAATGTTGTTATTCAAAAACCTCCACGTCCCCATCATGCAGGGCCCACACCATGTATGGGTGTGTATCGGCATGATAAATTTTACCGTCCGCTGATATTCCTATTACCCCGGCAAAGCCGTCAAACGGTTTCAACTCATCCAAAGTTTTCTCAGTAGCTGCAGATATGGCCATGCCATCGGTAATTCTGGTAACAATTTTTGAGGCTACAGATCCGCTTACAATATCCTCGCCAACACCGGTACATGAAATGCCGGCGTAAGTATTTGCATAATTACCCGCTGTAGTTGCCGAATCACTCACCCTGCCCGGAATTTCAAAACCCTTTCCTCCTGTTGATGTTGCCGCGGCCAGGTTGCCGTAAACATCAAGCGCCACACAGCCTACTGTTCCCAGCCTGATAGAGTCACTTAATTTTTTTTCGTACTCATGGCGGCGCTGGGGTGTTTCGGGGTTATAATAGGCAACTCCATTATTTGTAGCAAACTCTTTTGCGCCTTTGCCGCTTAAAACACGATCATCATAGGCCATGAGTTTATCGGCGATGCAAATAGGGTTTTTTACATCTTCAATATTGATCACGCCAGAAAATTTTTGAGTTTTGCCATCCATCAATGATGCGCTGAGCCTTATTTTACCATCACTTTGTATTTGTGAGCCCGTACCCGCATTAAACAATTCGCAATCCTCCAGGAGGCAAACTGTATAAACCGCCGTTTGCAGGGCGGTATGGTTTTTCAGGTACCTGTATCCGGCTTGCACAATATCTTTTAAAGCTTGTTGCTTGGCCTGTTTTATCTCGTGATTGGTTTGCGATTCGCTGAAAAAACCGCCATGAATAATGATCTTCATTTTGAACTGTTTAAATTGATTCAAAAATATAGTTCGCCATGCCGAATTTATTTCAGCATCCCACAGGACAAGTAAACTTAAAGGTTATACCAAGCGTGTGAGATCCTGAAACAAGGTCAGGATAACATTTTTTATAACTGAGGAGTAGGTTATTTATTGTAAAAGGTCGCTATCGGGGGCCTGAATAAAAACTCCGTCTTCAACCTTAACCGCTTTTTTTATGAGTAAACGATGTTGTGTAAGATCATATTTATCATAAATAGACATGACATGCACCTTTAAATTTTCGATGGATACCGGCGAGCCTAATTCCACATCATATATATTGGTGGCAACAATGTTTCTGCCATCAACCAAAATAATAAGTCCGGATCCTATAGCTTCCATCATGTTACCTTCTGTAATCAATAAACCCGCGTCTTCGCCCAGGCCAATACCCAGGATGCCCGGGTTGGTTGCTACGGCGTACATAAGCCTGCCGATGCGGCCACGCTGTACAAAATGGGTGTCAACTATAACAGAATCAATAAAGCCAAGCCCGGCGGTAATCTGTACTTCGCCTTTAATGAGGGCTTCGTTACTTTGGCCGCGATAGATCATGTGGGTTGAGGCTGCTGCCGCCCCTGCCGATGTGCCCGCTATTACAAAATTTTCATTCCTGAAACGTTGTTTCAGGATCTGTAAAAATTCGGTACCACCAAAAATAGCGGTTAGCCTAAGCTGATCGCCGCCACTAAACATCACTACGTCTGCCTTACGGATGCGCTCAAGATAATTTTTATTTGCCGCATCCTCACGGCTTTTTATGTGTAGTACATTAACATTGGTAACATTTAGCTGCCCAAATGCCTTTATGTACTCATCGCCCACCAGCTCTGGAATTTGGGAGGCGGTGGTAATAACTTCAACCAACGAACCTTCGTGCTTAGCAGACTCGGTAATAATCCGCCGTAAAATGCCCTGTTCAAAAAATTTAATATAATCTGGCTGTAAAATGTGTTCCTGTATGGTTACGTTACTCCCCATATCAACCGCGCCACCTATAATTATTAGTTTTCCTTTCGGGACAATCATGCTTTTTTTAATTTGGTTGTTAAAGCTGATTGGGTTGACAAAGTTGATTGAGCTACCTAAAATTTCTAATTATTTATCAGATAAACATGCACTAAATCACCTTAATTCAACTAATCAACTGATTTTACAATACAAATTACGATAAAATGCATCAAAAACACAGTCTGTTATAAACAAATAATGCCTTTTTACCTTTAAAAATTTTAAATACCCTATTAAGTTTTATAGTTTTAAAGAAAAAAAGCCGTTTAAAAATTTCGTAACATACGTATGAAGATCGAGAATATACAAGTACTGCGCGGACCGAACATCTGGAGCATTCGTCGCAAAAAATTAATACAAATGCGGCTTGACCTGCAAGAGATGGAGCACAAGCCATCTAACGAAATTGACGGTTTTTATGAACGCCTGGAAAGCTTACTGCCATCATTATATACTCACCGCTGCTCGCCGGGTGTACCGGGAGGTTTTTTTCAGCGAGTTATTGCTGGCACCTGGATGGGCCACGTTATAGAGCATATCGCACTTGAAATACAAACCCTGGCGGGCATGGATACCGGCTTTGGCCGTACCCGCGAAACTAAAACCAAAGGGGTATACAATGTAGTATTTGCCTATCTTGAAGAAAAAGTAGGCGTATTTGCAGCTGAATCGGCAGTGCGCATTGCCCAGGCTTTGATCAATGGCGATTTGTATGACCTCGACTCCGATATCCAGGAAATGCGCGAGATTCGCGAACATACCCGTTTAGGGCCAAGTACAGGATCAATTGTTGAAGAAGCGATAGCAAGGGATATTCCCTGGATCAGGCTTAACAACCAGTCATTGGTGCAGTTAGGCTATGGTAAAAACCAGGTGCGTTTTCGCGCTACCATGACCGAGAAAACCAGCAGTATTGCGGTTGACATTGCCAGCAATAAAGATGAAACCAAACGCATGCTACAGGAACAGGCCATTCCTGTTGCCAAAGGCATTACCATTTCATCGGCAGAGGGAGTGGCCGAGGCAATCCGCAAGGTGGGTTTCCCGTTGGTATTTAAACCCCTGAATGGTAATCATGGGAGGGGGATTTCTATCAATATCCGAACAGAAGCCGAGGCAATGGATGCTTATGAGCATGCTGCCAAAATATCACATAAAGTTATTGTTGAGCGTTTTGTTACCGGCTATGATTTTAGGGTACTGGTAATTGATAATAAAATGGTAGCCGCCGCCCTGCGCGATCCGGCCCATGTTAAAGGTGATGGAATATTAACCATACAGCAACTTATTGACAAGGAAAATACCGACCCACGCCGCGGTTATGGACATGAAAATGTGCTTACGCTGATTGGTATTGACCGGGATACGATTGACCTGCTGGAAAAGAAGGGTTATACCCTGGATACCATACCGGCTAAGGGCGAAAAGGTATTTGTAAAATCAACCGCCAACCTGAGCACCGGCGGCACATCTGTTGATGTTACCGACCATGTACACCCGCAGAATATTTTTATTTGCGAAAGGATCTCGAAAATAATTGGCCTGGATATCTGCGGTATTGATATCATGGCCGAAAATCTTCATGAGCCCCTTACCGAAAATGGAGGCGTAGTATTGGAGGTTAACGCGGCCCCTGGTTTCCGCATGCATATTGCACCCAGCGAGGGCTTACCACGTAACGTTGCCGGGCATGTGCTTGATATGCTTTATCCAACGGGTAAATCGGCAAGGATTCCCATTATCGCCGTTACAGGTACCAATGGTAAAACTACTACTACCCGTTTAATTGCGCACATTGTTAAAAATAATGGGCATAGGGTTGGTTTTACTACATCTGACGGTATTTATGTGCAAAATACCATGATGCTAAAGGGTGATACTACCGGCCCGGTAAGCTCTGAGTTTATTTTGAAAGACCCTACTGTTGATTTTGCAGTATTGGAAACCGCCCGCGGCGGCATCCTGCGCTCGGGCTTAGGCTTTGGTTTTTGCGATATTGGTGTAGTAACCAATATTCAGGAAGATCACCTGGGCCTTTCTGATATTCATACGCTTGATGATTTGGCTAGGGTAAAAAGTGTAGTGCTCAACTCGGTTAAAAAAGATGGCTGGGGCGTTTTAAATGCTGATAACGAATATTGTGTACGCATAGGCAATAAGGCAGATTGTAACATTGCTTATTTTAGCAGGAACGAGAATAACCCGATCATTAAATCGCATTGCCGTAAGGGTGGTATCGCTGCAATATGCGAAAACGGGTTTATCACCATACAAAAAGGCGACTGGAAGATAAGGGTACAACGTACTATCCTTATCCCGTTAACCTTTGGCGGTACGGTTCCTTTTATGATTGAAAATGTGCTGGCGGCAACTTTGGCTACGTTTTTATGGGGCTTTAAAACGGAGGACATTAAAACCTCATTGGAAACCTTTATTCCATCTGCAGCGCAAACACCGGGCCGAATGAATATTTTCGAGTTTAGGGATTTTCGTTTCATGATTGATTTTGCCCACAACCCTGACGGATATAATGGTATCAGAGAGTTTTTAAGGCATATCGATTCGCCATTGAAAATAGGTATTATAGCAGGTACCGGCGACAGGCGCGATGATGATATCCGCGAGCTTGGAAAAATATCTGCCGAAATGTTTGATTATATCATCCTTCGCCAGGAAAAACACCTGCGCGGGCGTACTGCAGAAAATATTTTGAACTTGCTTATAGAAGGGATTAAATCAGTTAATCCGGATAAGCCTATAGAAGTAGTGCCAAAAGAGATTGATGCCATAAAGCATGCCATGAGCCTTGCCAAACCCGGTACTTTCATTACCGCTTTAAGCGATGTAGTTGATAACGCCATTGAAACGGTACAAAACTACCAGGAACAGGAGCGGAACGGGTTGTTTAACGTATAGCTTGCTATAGGGTATTATAAGTGATGTCATTGCGAGTTTTACTATCCGGGTGACACTGAAAGGAAAATGACGTTGGAAAAGTTTGTCATCCTGAGGAACGAAGGATCTATTCGCAGACTGTAAAGGTCAAAGAAGCATAGCGGAGAGTAGATCCTTCGTTCCTCAGGATGACAAAAGCGTTTTTAGTAAATACGTCATAGGTAGGACCTATCCATGACAAGCCGTAGAATCCCAGACTTACGAAGTTTTAAAAACTTCGTAAGTCTTTCGCCGTTTATTTTAGTTATTCCTCGGTGCCGACAAATACCAATGCCATAACAGCATACTTGCAATAGTTTTATAAGGTGCCCATTGTTCGGTTATCGCAATCATTTCTTCTTTTGAAATATCTTTAGGTAGCAATTTCACTCTTTTCAAAGCATTTACCGCTGCCAGATCGCCGATGGGGAAAATATCGGCATGCTGTAATACAAACATCAAATACACATCGGCCGTCCAGTTACCGATGCCTTTGAGGGCAATAAGTTTGGCCCGAACAATTTCGTCAGGCAGTTGCTCCAGTTCTTGGAGGTTGATTTGCCCGCTGATCATAGCCTCTGCTAAATATTTGGTATAGGCGGTTTTTTGTCGACTGAAATAGCAGGCTTTAAACTCTTCGTCGGTTAATAACAATACCCTGGCCGGGGTTATTTCCTGAACCCGCTCCCGCAGTTTATTTAATGCAGATAACGCTGACGCCAGCGATACCTGTTGCTCCAGGATGATGTGCACCAGGGTTTCAAACGTGTTTGGCCTTGACCATAGCGGTGGATAGCCATAGGTATTGATAATTACAGCCAAATCGGTATCAGCTAAGGCAAGCTCATCGCAAATGGCGTGGTAATTGGAATGGTTAAACTGTTTAAACATGGTAACCTATTCGGCCTGTTTTACAATTATTTTATCCAGGTTGTGCAAATACCTGCGACCGGTTTTAAAATCAGCAGCCGAGCTCATTTGCAGGCTTTCGGGCATTTTATCGGCTTTAATGCCATTTTTCTCTGTAAGGATAAAAACATGGGTGCCCACTTCGGTATTGAATAATTCGTTCCATGAGTAAACTACTTTATAGCCATCGGCACCCTGGCAAACAAAATAAAACTGACTCAACAATTTGGGGCTGGTGGTTTTAAATGTGGTATGGCTTAAAATATCTTTCAGCAAAACACCTTTTAATTGAGCGTCCTTGTGCTTAAACTCACCCAGATGGTTAGTCACGTTCATTTCGCCAATGTCCTGTACTTTATACTGCAAAATAGAATCAATAGTAATCACCGACTCTTTTGTTACCTGCCCTGTAATGCTGAACTTTTGAGTGGGGGTCAATTTTTCCTGCGCCGAAGCAGCAGTGCTATACAGTAAAACGAGTAATAACAGCTTTTTCATAGTAATGGTAAATATAACAAGCCTGCTTTAAAACAACACAAAAAAATCAGGCCCATATGAACCTGATCTGTTGCAATTACTTGCCATTATTTAGGGGTATAATACTATTAAAGCACCTGCATGATATCATTTACAGATGCACGCCTGGTATAATCCTTATTAAAGTGCACGAAAGCGATCTTGCCCGACTGATTAATAACATAAGTTGCTGGTACGGGTAGTACATGATCGGTATTGCCGTTGCTTTTATTAAGATCGAGGCCAAAGCTTTTGTATTTTTCAACTGTGGCATCGTCCAAAGTATAGTTAACTTTATAATCCTTCATGATGCTGTATCCTTTATCCTGAACAATAGAAAACGATGCGCGGGTTTTTTGAATGGTTTTGCTAATGTTCTCTTTGGTTTCGGGTGTTACAGCAATTACATAAGCCCCTTTTGCGCTAAGCAGCTGCAATGAATCCTGTAACTGTCGGATATGCTTATTGCAATAAGGGCACCACTCGCCCCTGTAAAAAAACAGCACTACCGATTTGTGGGCTTTTAGTAATGTTTTCAGGTCGACTGATTTGCCTGAATTATCTATCGCGTTAAAAGCCGGAGCATCATCGCCTTTTTTAAGCCCGGTTTGCGCCGAAAGCTGCAGGCCGGCAAAAGCCAGCACCATAATAAATAAATACTTTTTCATTTGAGTTGTTTAAATAATTGGAATTAAAAAAAAAGAGGGAGCATCACCTCCCTCCAACGATCGAAAAACAAAAACAACCTACATTTTACTTGCAGTATCTTTAGTCATTTTCTTTTTGTCCATCTTCTTATCCATCTTCATCTTATCATTGTCCATTTTGGCCATTTTTTTCTTTTCCATTTTGGCCATCTTCATTTTATCTTTAGCCATTTTGCCGGTATCGCTGATTGCTGTAGTTGATCCGTTTGATAAAACAGGAGATAAAGATTTAGCCTGTACATTAAGAGTTAAACAAACAGCAAGTACGGTTGCTGCCAATGCGCCTGAAATAATTGTTTTCATACTTTGATTTTTAGTTTTCATGTTGGTTTTATATTAACATTTCAACCTTAGTCGGGCAGTTTGGGTAAGCCTTACAAAGTATTTTATTTTTTATTTAACTCGGCATCTATGCGTTCCTGTAGTTCCTGTTTAAAGTCATCATCAAGCCTTGTGCCCGATGTTTTCATAGAGTCGAGAAAAAGCTGCTTTACCATTTCGTGGATAACGCGGCTTTGCTGATTATATAATATACATATTGAACAACCTGCAAGGTGTATCCTCAACTCTATAGTTTCGCGAAACCCTAATTTTTGGAGCTGTTTTTTCTCTATCAAAAAAGTAGCTTGCCTGCAGTTGTAAATGATGTTTTTTAGTGGGCTCATATAAATTTCTTTAAATCCAGTTCCTTTGAAGACATGCCCTCAGGTTTAATTTGGCCCGGTGTATAATTACCCAAAAGTTGGCCTGTGTAACCTTCAGATCGTTGCAGATGATATCTGTAGCCGCATCATCAATGTGCTTCATTGTAAAAACAGCCATCCATAAAGCAGGTAGTTTTTGAAGGCATTTTTGAAGTATCTGGTTAAACTCCTTACCGGCCAATGGGTCATGATCTTCAATACCAAAAGGCTGGGGATAATGAGCCTTGTTCCAATGCCCGTTATCGGCATCAAAAAAATCCTGCTGTTCATCTTCGGCCTCTTTAACGTCGGCCATTTTTAGGCCCGATGATTTTTTGCGGTACACATCAATTATTTTGTTTTTAAGGATAGCGGTGAGCCAGGTACGTTCAGAGCTTTTTCCTTCAAACTTATCTTTTCTTTCAAGGGCCGCTAAAAATGTTTCCTGCACAAGGTCTTTAGCCTGTTCTTCATCATTTAAGCGTGGCAGCGCGTAACCGTACAGGTAATCTGCATGCGCCTTAACCCAATGCCGTGGATCTAATAATTGATTTTCAGTAGCCATTGAATGGTATGTTCATAGTGTGTTTTAATTCCATTAGTCGCTAACGTTGGTAAATCCTTACAATAAAATGCAGGTTTTTTTGTGGCGAAAAAAGCAATAGAATTATGCTAAATTTACATATATCCTATTGGTTATAATTTATTAAAACAGTTATCCCGCCGAATTGCCGTCCCCTCGCAAAAAAAAATAAATTTATTGTAAGGTTATTTAATGCAAGCCGACTAAGCCGTTAAAACGTACATAGATTATTAAAATATGAGATCAATTAAAATATTTGCCCTTACTGCCAGCCTTGCCATTGCAGTTTTGGTATCAGCGGCTTTTATAAATCATAAAAGCCTTAATAAAAATAGTGAAGTTAAAACTGCCAGTAACGGTTTTGCTGTCATAGAGCTGTTCACCTCAGAGGGTTGTTCAAGTTGCCCTGCTGCAGATGAACTGGTTGCACGCATCCAGAAAGAGGATAGCGATAAGCCGGTTTACATACTTGCCTATCATGTTGATTACTGGAACCGCCTGGGGTGGAAAGATGTTTTTAGCAGTGCCGATTATTCAAAGAGACAAAACAAATATGCCAGCTGGCTACACCTGCAATCGGTTTATACGCCGCAGATTGTAGTTAACGGGAAAAAAGAGTTTGTAGGCTCAGAAGAAGGTAATTTACGCAATGCTATTACAGTCGGCTTACGTACAAATGCTGCGGGTAAACTAACCCTTAATGCTCAAAAAGATAAGGACCATGTTACTGTACAATACCATAGCGAAGGAGTAGAAAAGAATGCTACCCTGCTGTTGGCCCTTGTGCAAAAGGCCGCGCAAACCAAAGTGCAACGCGGTGAAAATGGTGGCAAAACACTATCACACGTACAAATTGTGCGCACTATACAAAGCCAGCCAGTAAGTGCCGATGGTAAGGGTACCGCTATTATTGCCCTGCCGCTGGGCTTTAGCACCCAGGGTTATGAAGTAATCGGCTTTGTGCAAAACGCGGACAACGGCACTATTTTGGCCGCGGCCAAATCAGCATTTGATAATAATAGCGCCAGTAAATAATATGGTTGTTGTTTGTTTTATATTAATGTAGCCTGTACCTGGTGGAGTTTACCCGGTTACAGGTATTTTTGCAAGCCAAAACCACTTTTTAAATGAAAGTAATAAAAGAAAAACACCCTTTAGCCATGCGGTGGACGCATTGGGTAAACTTCCCGATACTCACCATTATGATATGGAGTGGAATGTTAATTTACTGGGCTAATGACGAGTATAAAATAAGGCTGTTCGGGCATACGTATTTTATGTTTTTCCCGGAGTGGTTTTATAAAACCTTTAACATACCCCACCGCCTGGCCGAAGGTATGGCCTTCCATTTTTTGTTTATGTGGGCTTTTGCCATTAATGGCCTGGTATATATACTGTACACCATAATATCTGGCGAGTGGCGGGAGCTTGTTCCGCAAAAAAAATCATTTAAAGAGGCATGGCTGGTGTTGCTGCATGATCTGCACATCAGAAAAATGGCGCCGCCTCAAAATAAATATAACGCCGCCCAGCGCATTGCCTATACTGCAATTATAGTGATGGGCATTGGCTCATTAATAACCGGCCTTGCCATTTATAAACCGGTTCAGTTTTATTATTTAACATGGATATGTGGCGGTTATCATTTTGCACGCATCCTGCATTTCGCACTAACTATAGGCTATGTGTTTTTCTTTTTGATACACATAGTACAGGTAGTACTTGCCGGCTGGAATAATTTCAGATCAGTTATATCCGGATTTGAAGTGGTAAATGAACCCGATCCTCAACCCGTTATTGAAACCCCAACCCCAACCGATGAAAAACCTATTCAGTAAAAAAAATAAAGGCCCTAAAAAGCCGCTTACGGTTGAGCAAAAGATCACGAGGCGGAATTTTATTTCGTTCGGTACTTTTTTTATAGCATCCGGCGTGGCTTATGGTGGCTGGAAATGGCTGTATAATTCGCCCGACGAAGTTGCAGGCATAACCGCAGGAGCCCGCAAACCTTTACGCAGGGCATTAAACAAAACCGAACTGGCCTTCCGTAATTTTTTCAGCAATAACCATCTTGTAAAAACCTATCCCAAAGAAATGGCTGCCAAAAATGTACGCCATAACAGTGACATAGGATCGGAAGGAAAGATAGATATAGCGGCATGGAAACTCCAGGTAAAAAAACAATCTGGCGAGGTGCTGAACATTAGCCTGGATGATATTAAGGCCTTACCAAAAACAGATATTATTTATGATTTTAAATGCGTGGAGGGCTGGGACCAGATCTCGCATTGGGGAGGTGTAAAATTCAGCGATTTTATTGCTCATTTTAAACTGGATGATCAAACCCGGCTGGAATATGTGGGTATGGAAACGCCCGATAAAGAATACTATGTGGGTATTGATATGCCCAGCGCCATGCACCCACAAACAATGCTGGCCTATGAGATGAACGAAAAGCCCTTGCAGCCAAAGCACGGCGCGCCCCTACGGCTTATAATTCCCGTAAAATATGGCATCAAAAACCTGAAGCGCTTGGGCAGTATCTCCTTTAGCGATAAGCGCCCGCGTGATTACTGGGCCGAGCAGGGTTATGATTATTATTCGGGGTTGTAAAGGATCATGGCTGATGCTGTTTTGAATAATTTAACTTTATTGCCGCTATTGAGTTAATATTTGCATATTGCAGGCAATGCCGGTTGCTAAACTTCCTCTTTCAAAACAGCTCGCTTACGCCTGTGGAATGATAGGCTGGAGTACCATGACCAATATAATTATTGTGATGCTCCCCTACTTCTACCTGCCACCGTCCAGTTCGGGGTTAATTCCGCTGGTACCGCAATTGCTGGTATTTGGTGTTCTTAACGTCATGTCAATCATAGCGGCTTCGGGCAGGTTTGTTGATGCGGTTTTTGATCCATTCATTGCCTCATTGAGCGATAAAAGCACCAATCCCAAAGGGCGTAGAATACCATTCATGAAATGGACAATATTACCTGCTGTTGTTTTTTGCGCCTTAACGTTTTGCCCCCTGGTAAGGGCCGAAAGTATCCACAACGCCGCTTGGATAACGTTTACGCTTGTTTGCTTTTTTATGGCGGCCACCAGCTACATTATACCTTATAATGCCTTACTACCCGAGCTTACAGAAACCGCGGCAGAAAAGGTGAAACTTTCATCCCTGCAACAAGTGGGCTTTGTAATTGGGATTATTATATCGGCCATGGTGAATAACCTTGCCGACCTGGTACAACACATTTTTCATGTAACAGATCGCGACTCGGCGGTTCAATATACCATTTGGGGCTTATGTGCTTTTGCCGGCCTCATTATGCTGATCCCGGTTTTAGCAATTGATGAAAAAAAATATTCAAGCAGCAAGCCTACGCATTTACCTTTGCTGGCAGCTATTCAAAAAACATTCAGTAACCGTAATTTTAAATACTACCTCATCTCCGATTTCTCCTACTATATGTCATTAAGCATTATATCAAGCGGGTTATTGTTTTTCCTCACGGTATTGCTGAATCTTCCGGAGTCTATGGGGGGTATATTAATGGGTTCAATGGTATTGTTTTCGCTGGTATTTTATCCGTTCGTAAATTATCTGTCGAAAAAAATAGGTAAAAAACCTATTGTGCTTTTTTCGTTTGGGTTGTTGAGTGTGATTTTTGTGGCGATATTTTTCCTGGGAAAATTTCCGCTATCGCCAACGGCTCAAATTTATATGCTGGTATTAAGCGCATCTTTCCCGCTGGCTTCGCTGGGTATATTGCCCAATGCCATACTTGCCGAAATAGCGCAGGACGATGCGGAACGAACGGGTGAGAACCGCGAAGGAATGTTCTTTGCGGTAAAATACCTGTTTGTAAAATTAGGCCAAACACTGGGGATAGCCCTGTTCGCGTTTTTAACCGTGTATGGAAAAGACCCGGGGAATGATTATGGTTTGCGCCTTAACGGCATCTGCGGCTGTGTGCTTTGCCTCCTGGCTATCGTATTTTTTAGCAGGTTTAAGGAGCACAGGGCCAGGAGTTAACAGCAGAGTAAATTTGCTTCTTCCTATGCCCATCAAACGCTCACGCTTTTCTGTGTGGTTTGAGATGTGTTCAATATTATTTGGTTACCACATTTAAAAAGCGTTCAACCGTATAGGTGGCCAGCTGGCCTCCGGGGCCATTGAGGTTAAAATCAAAGCCATGCGTAGCCCAGGGCAGTTTTAGCAAAAAATGCTTTATCCCGTTTTGTTCAAGTTTTAAATTCAGTCTGCGGCTATGCTCGGGCGATACAAGTATATCGTTATCCCCATGGATAATTAAAGTAGGTATCGATTGCCGGCTCACAAATTCAAGCGGCGAACAAGCTGCAAATTTATCAGGTACCTGCTGATAGCTCCCGCCAATATAGTCACGCATCACCTTCCGCGAATCCATCACCAGCGGGCTTGTCGCTATGGAATATCCCCAAATCATATCTGCAGGGCCATAATAATCAATTACTGCTTTTACACCAGGCTCATGCAGGGTATAAGCAGCCAGTAAAGCTATCTGCGCCCCGGCCGAGCGGCCCAGTAAAACAAAGTTATCAGTATCAATATTTAATTCATCAGCATGCCCGCGCAGGTAGGCTATCGCTGCCCGAACATCTTCGACAGGCGCCGGACTTTGATATTTTGGTGCAAGGCGATAAGTTATAGCGGCCACGTTATAACCAGCTGTGGCCAGGTAGCTGTTCAACTCCGGCAGTTGTTTGTTATCGCCTTTATTCCAGGAGCCTCCGTGTACTATGATAATGCATGGTTTGTTACCGGCTTTTTGAGATGGAAAGTAATCCATAGTTAAGCTTAACCCGGCCGAAATATGATAAGCGATAGCTTTGCATATAACCTCCTTATTGCTCTTAAACATATTCCAGAAACTATAGGGAGGCTCATTACTATCGCCGTTAATAATGGTGCTGCCTGGTCCGAATGCTGCCTGGAAGTTTTGTTTTAAACTGCCAGCTATATTATAGGCGCTAACTATCGGCACAATAAATAACACCAAAGCGATGATGCCGCCAATGGTGCCCGCAAGCTGATATTTTGAGTTGTAAAAGCCAGATAACAAAGCTATTGTCGTAATTATGATAAATATCCAGCAAAATTCTGTGGCGATAATGGCCAGCATCCATATATGATACTCAAATGCTTTTAAAACAGTAAATAATGATATCAGTAATAATAAGATACAGATTATAAAACGGATCATGCGGCTTTTTTATGAAATAAGCGGTTGGGCTTCTGATGCGAAGATGCTATTTTTATTGTTCAATCCGCCTTTGGTAGTTGTGAAATACAGGGACTCTGGAGGTGGAAATAATGTTTTAAAAAAGGGCTGTCCTGCTGAGCCTGTCGAAGCATGCGGGCAAGGGCCTCTGCACGCGACCCTTCGACAAGCTCAGGGTGACAGGCCTTTTTAGAATAGACCATAGGCAGGGCAGCATATTTACACAAATAATGCTAAACAGGAGGTTGGATATTGATGCGCAGCTTATTTGGTTTTGGCTGCTTTTATAAACTGAAGCGCGTCATCGGCATGTTCCTTACCCTGCATCATGGCTTCGTGTACATAAACTATTTTGCCTTTCAGGTCAATAACAAATGTTTTTCTGCCCGTCATGAAAAACTTTTTGTGGATGCCAAACATATTGTAAGCCTTATTGCCGGGATCGCTCAGCAAAGTAAATGGTAATTTATAATGATCTGCAAAGGCTTTATGGCTGGCAACCGTACCGCCGTTTATGCCTATTACCATAGCGCCGGCTTTGGTAAACTGGTCAAAGCTATCGCGAAAAGCGCAGGCCTCTTTGGTGCAAACCATACTTTCATCCTTGGGATAAAAATAAATTACCAGTACTTTTTTGCCTGTATAGTCGGCAGTTTTAAACTCTTTGCCGTTTTGATCGGTCAGGGAGAAGGCCGGCATGGCATCGCCGGTTAATAATTCTTTACCGCTTTGAGCCTGCGCCGCGCACGAGAACAGGAACGATGCTGCCAGTATAACCAACAAGTATTTTATCATGGTGATATCTATTTTTATCATGTACGTTATTTTAAGTACATACGATTTAACCCGGATAGAATAAAAATAAAAAAGCCATCACTTTGTTTGGGAGTGATGGCCTGTATTTAATGCTTGTAACAAAATTTTTATACCAGGTTCTTTTTGATATAAGAGATACTTTGCGCAATGCTATCAAACGGATCGCCTGGGCATACATCCTGCTCCACAAAAAAGTATTTCATGCCTGCTTTTTTTGATTGTGCCAGGATCTTTTTAAAGTCGATAATACCATTACCTACTTCGGTGAATTTCTTTTCTGGTGTTTTGTCCATATCCTTCATATGCAGCAGCGGGAAGCGGCCCGGATATTTATTGAATAATGCAATGGGGTCCTGGCCGGCTTTGGTAATCCAGTACAAGTCCATTTCCATTTTTACCAGGTCTGGGTCAGTATTGGCCAATAGTGTTTCGTAAGGGTATTTGCCATCTTCCTGTATAAATTCAAAATCGTGGTTATGATAGCAAAGTTGTATCCCTGCCTGCTTGCAGGTTTGGCCGGCAACGTCCAGCATACCGGCAACAGTTTTGTAATGTTCCAGGTTTCCGCGCTCAGCCTGCGATAAATAAGCACATACCATGTATTTAACACCTACCGCGGCAGCATCATCAACGGCTTTTTTCCAATCGTTTAAAATTGTGCCCATTTGCGATGCGCCATTAACCTGTTCTTCGCCAAGGCGATAATGTGCACTTGGCATAATGAGGCCTTCCTGGTTTAACAGACTTGAAAAGCCTTTGGCATTCATGCCATAAAATAATTCGGTGCCGGTGTACGTAGCACCCTCAACAGAGTTAAAACCTAATTTGGCTACTTTGGCCAACGCTGCAGCGGGATCTTTTGCCATAGCATCGCGTACGGTATATAATTGCAGGCCTATAAGTTTTTTGTCATATGCAAATAAATGGGGTGCTGCTAAAAGTCCGGCCGATAATAGAGCCGAAGTCTTGAGGAATGAGCGTCTGGAAGTCATTGTTTTTCGTTTTAGTAATTGGTTACCGTAAATATAGGGTATTAGCTATACCAAAACCAAAGACTTGGAATAATTTGAATGGTTTAGAACATTATATAATAATTGTTACAAATTCGGTACGAAAAGTATTCCTGTATTATTATATCCACCAATTAAGTAGCCTTTTTACTTGTAAACAACATTCTTTTGCATAAACTTGCAGTGCAAATAGTTGTTTATCATAAGCAACCCATTCATAAAACATGAGCCAGGAATTTTACAAGCAGATTTTTGACAAGCAGCAAAATCTTGAGTATGTGCCTTCAAATAAGGAAATTACCAGGTGGGCGCTACGGGTTATTCATTTATTATACCCCGAGCAAACCGCTAAGATGTTTGCTACAGTTGATGAGCTGAAGGCGGAATTTGTGTTACTGGAGGCAGAATTGTACAGCCTTATGGAAGCTACAAAAGCCTGCGCCGAATGTGATAACAAGAAGCGGGCAGCTGATTTTTTTGAACAACTACCGCAACTTTACCAGGTACTCAATACAGATATCCAGGCGATATTTAATGGAGATCCGGCTGCACGAAGTGAGTTTGAGGTTATCCGTACCTATCCGGGTTTTTTTGCCATTTCGCTTTACCGGCTTGCGCACCGTTTATATGTGAGCGATGTTCCCTTGATCCCAAGGATATTAACCGAATATGGCCACTCCAAAACCGGTATTGATATTCACCCTGCAGCAGTTATCGGCGAGTATTTTTATATAGATCATGGTACCGGTATTGTAATTGGCGAAAGCTGTAATATTGGCTCGCATGTAAAATTATACCAGGGAGTTACACTTGGCGCTTTAAGCGTTGATAAAAGTATGGCTTTCACCAAACGGCACCCTACGGTGGAGGATAATGTTGTTATATACTCCGGCGCTACTATCCTGGGCGGCGAAACGGTAATTGGTAGTAATAGTATTATCGGTGGTAACGTTTGGCTTACCAAAAGCTTGCCTGCAAACTCAAGAGTATATCATACACCAAATATTCGCATACTTAAAAAGCTAAGCAGGCGTATTTTCGGCGAGAAAAAATAAATTCACCGATATTTATTACACTTTCACCGGGAGTTAACCGCAGCCTGCCAGCTTGTGTAATTATAAGATGCCAAATTTTTTCAATTTGCAGATAATGATATACCCTTACTATCTGTATAAATGAAGTCACTTACCATATCTGCCATGCTGTACTTGTGTTTTATATGCTCAAGTGTAAACGCGCAAAACACAAAACCTTTATTAAGCGATAATCAGCTTAAAAGTAAACTGGACTCCGCGGTTGATAAGGGAGCACGAATTTATATGGATACGCCCAACGCTGTTGGGATATCGATAGGTATTTACAAAGCTGGTAAAGCATACACGTACAATTATGGTGAAGTAAAAAAGGGAACAGGTAAACTCCCCACTGCAGATAATTTTTATAACCTCGGTTCGGTTGCCAAAACCTTTGTAACTACCATGCTTGCAGAGGCTGTTATTGAAAAGAAGGCCAACCTTAATGATGATATCAGGAAATACCTGCCGGGCAGTTATCCCAATCTCCAATACAAAGGGCACCCCATCAGGCTTATTAACCTGGCTAATCATACATCGGGCTTGCCGGGCAATGCTCATGTTTTTCCAAAAGCGGTAAAAGATAGCCTCAGGAAATTAAGCCTTGCGGCGCAGGTTGATTTTTATAGCGTTTACAAAGCCGATAGCTTGCTGAAGGATTTGCATAGCCTAAATCCAGATACCATCCCCGGTGCAAAGTTTAGGTATAATGGCAACGGCATGATGGTTTTGATCTTGCTGTTGGAGCAGATCTATCACGAGCCATATGAGCAACTCGTGACACATTATCTAAAAACGCATCTGCAAATGCAGGATACTAAGACCCAGGTATCCGCCACGCTTTTTAACCGTTTTGCACAGGGTTACGATGGTAACAACAAGCCACAGCCATACCTCAACCTGGCCGATTACTATAACGGGCCAAGCATGAACTCAACCATTAATGATATGCTTAAATATTTAAAGGCTAATCTGGAAGAGCGGGATCCCGCAATAAAACTAACCCATCAGCCTACCTGGAAAAACGCTGATGATACCGGTGTTGGTTTGGGCTGGATGATGGATACCGATTATAGAGGTACAAAGATTATTTATCATGACGGGCATACCGGTATTGGTTTTAATACCATGTGCCTGTTTTATCTGGGGAAAAACCTGGGTTATATTATTATTGTTAATGATAACATTAGTCAGCAACGGGTTACTGACCTGCAAATGCACATACAGCAGGCGCTTGATAAGTAATTCACGGGAAGATGAAAAAGTAATTTAAAAGTCAATTCAGGGGCTTTCTGCTTTGTGCATTCAGCTTTTAGCTGCTATTTAAATATTCCTGCTAATTTTGTTTTCAATAAATGAATTTCATTTACAGTCTATACTTAAAGAAAACATATTATGGCGGCACTGATTGATCTGATAGGCAATACGCCTATGGTTGAAATAAAAAAGCTAAATCCTAACCCCAACGTACAAATATTTGCTAAGCTGGAGGGCAATAACCCCGGTGGCAGTGTAAAGGATCGTGCATCGCTTAATATGATTCGCAGTGCCATTGAACGTGGCGATATTAAACCCGGCACAAAGCTTATTGAAGCCACCAGCGGCAACACAGGCATTGCCCTGGCCATGATTGCCCGTTTATTTGATCTGGAGATTGAACTGGTTATGCCATCAAACTCAACCCGCGAACGTACGCTTACCATGGAAGCTTTTGGCGCCAAAGTAACCTTGCTGGAAGGGATTGAACTTTGCCGTGATTACGCCGAAGAAAAAGCAGCTACCGGTGATTTTTTTTTGGTGAACCAGTTTGGCAATCCCGATAACTATGGCGCTCATATTAAAACCACCGGTCCGGAGATATGGCGTGATACCGAAGGTAAAATAACCCATTTTGTAAGTGCTATGGGCACAACAGGCACCATTATGGGCTGCTCTATGTTTCTTAAAGAAAAGAATCCTGGTATCCAGATAGTAGGCTGCCAGCCTACCGAAGGCTCATCTATCCCCGGCATCCGCAGGTGGCCGCCTGCTTACCTGCCCAAAATATTTGATGCTTCAAGGGTTGATCGGGTGATGGATATATCTGAAGAAGATGCTACCCAAATGGCCCGTAAACTGGCTAAAGTTGAAGGTGTATTTGCCGGTATGAGCAGTGGCGGCGCTTTATCAGCAGCAATAAAATTAGCCTCCGAATTAAAAGAAGGCATCATTGTTTTTATCTGCTGTGATCGCGGCGACAGGTATTTAAGCAGCAACCTATTTGGGTAATTTATTATTTACCTAAATCGTAATTGATAACTACAGTAGGCAACAGGGTGGCATTATCCATAGGCACCTGGTTAGTCGATAAAATAGGCTTACGATGGGTATAAAAATCATATACGTGCTTCTCTAAAGCTTTACTTGCCACTGCGGGCGGCGTAAAGCCTATTGAAAACGGCAATACAAAATCATGTGATTTTTCATGATCGGGAATGATCCATTTATGGTTTGATTTTTTGAGGGCTTCAATAATCGGAGCCGTCAAAATATAATCATCAGCGTAATAAATCACTATTCTTTTAATAGTCCCCTTTTCATCAGCAGTAAATTTAAATACAGCTGTTCCTGTAGCTTTCTTGCTAACTATTTCTGGCGATACTTTAAGGCTATCTTGAAAAAAAGTACTCATTACAGGAGCCCCTCCCTGGAAAGGGAAGGCAAGCTCCGTTTGGGCCATACTGTAAACTGAAAATAAAACGGCTACTGCAATTAATATGATCTTTTTCATTTATTCTTCTTTTGGTTCTCGTTTGCTGCCTTCATACAGCTCATACTCAAATAAACGGCAATCCAGCTTGCCATTATAAAATTCAATCCTTCTTGATGGGCGCAAACCTATCTTTTTTGCAAGGTCGGCGTTGCCCGTGAAAACATATCCGCGGTATCCGCCGCATTTCTTTTTCAGAAAATCGCCCATTCTTTTATAGGTAATTTCCAGTTTGCTGTGTACACCTAAACGCTCTCCGTATTCCGGGTTAAACATTACCACACCACCATCTTCGGGTACTTCGGTATCTTCAAAATCACAAACAGCAAAGTCAATTAAATGTTCTACCCCGGCAGTTTTAGCATTTTTTTGAGCGATATCAATGGCATCTTCAGATATATCTGTAGCTATAATTTTAAAGCCGGTTTCCTTTTTTGCCTTGTCTTTTAATTTACGGCGCTCTACAAAAAACACGTTTTCATCATAGCCCATAATGTGCATAAAGCCATAGTTCATCCTAAATAAACCAGGATGTTTATCGGTAGCTAGCAGTGCCGCTTCAATGGCCAGCGTACCGGAGCCGCACATGGGATTGATGAAAGTGCTCTTCCTGTCCCAATTGGTAGCCATAATGGTTGATGTTGCTAAAGCTTCCAGCATTGGGGCCTTACCCGGTATTTTGCGATAGCTGTGCTTGGCCAGTGTTTCGCCCGATGTATCCATGAAAATATCGGCATCGCTATCCTGCCAGTAAAGGTGAACCAACGTTTTATTAGCCTCAGAACCAGAGTTCGGGCGCACGCCTTTAACTTCCTTAATCCTGTCTACAATAGCATCTTTCACTTTCACATTGGCAAACAATGGCGTAAGTATATGCTCATTATTAACGTTTGATGTTACTGAAAAATAGCCGCTAAAGTCTATCAGCTTTTCCCATTCAATAGTTACCAGCTCATCATATAGCTGCTTAGGGTCATCGGCTTTAAAGCTTTTTATAAGGTAAAGCACCTGGCTTGCGCAGCGCAGATTTAAATTTAGCGCGATAGTATCCGTTATGGTGCCTTTAAGCTCGACCCCTGTTTGAAAAACGCGGGTTGGCGTAAAGCCCAATTCTTCTACTTCCTGTTGAAGGTAGCTCGATAACCTTTTATTACAGGTAATTATTATTTTACTCTCGTTGTGGAAAACTTGCATAATATTTTGCGAATTTATGAATTAAAAACCCCCTATTTTAATTTCCTAACTATTAACTTTACATTTTAAATTTTTTAAGATTATGGAAGTTAAAGGTAAAGTACATGAGGTGTCACCAACACAGCAGGTAACAGAGTCACTAAAAAAGCGTGAACTGATAATTGAGTATGTTGAGAATCCTCAGTATCCCGAATATTTAAAGTTTGAAGCCATACAGGACCGTTGCGCTTTAATGGACAACGTGAAGATTGGTGACGACGTTGAAGTTTTCTTTAACCTGAAAGGCCGTCCATGGACTGATAAATCAGGTAAGAAAAGCTATTTCAACTCATTGCAGTTGTGGAAAATTAACGTTTTATCTGGTGCAGGTGCCGCCTCAACCCCAGAATATGCCGCGCCATCAGCTGATATCAGCTCATCAAGCGATGATGACGATCTGCCATTTTAAGCAGCAGGCTCATTAGATATTTAAAAGCTCCTTTCATAAAAGGGGCTTTTTTTATGCTGTAAAGTCAGCAGCAATACGCTATTTTTCAAATCGTTATTGTATATTAACAATTGTTAAATTTTGTTAAATGCCTGTTTTGTTGGGTTATTTAAAATAATTTTGTTTGTTAACACATGAAGAAACGAAGTATTGGATTGATTATTGGATTAATGGGACTTGCGCTTTTGGGCGTAATGGCCATGCAATTGTACTTTTTAAGGCAATCGTACCAGATGCAATCCGAGCTGTTTGATCGTTCTGTTAACGAGGCTCTTAATAATGTGGTATCAAAAGTAACCAAGCAGGACGCCAATAATTTTTTAAACGCAAAAGCGCAGGATAAAGTAATAGCTATTGATGAAGCGGGAGTAAAAGTTGTTAAAAGCAGTACAAACAGGCCATACACCGCTAAAACAAAAAAGAAACAAACGTATAAACAAAGGAAAATAGCGCTTTTAAGAGACAGCCTGGAGCGCATGATCATGCATAAAAAGCTGGATGATGAGCTTAGTAATTTATTGATGCAGGAAGGTACGGTTGATTTCCTGGTTGAGGAGCAAACGGATGAGTTGGGCGTTGTACACGTTAGGCTTACCCCGCAGGCTGTAAGAACGCGCATCACTAAATTTAGAATCCCCAAAAAGCTGCATAAATATGATACCCTGCGGTATTTTTACCAGGATCCGATGATTGGGAAGCAATTGATCCAGATACCAAAACTTAACCCGCTTTGGGTGCGTGAGCAGCAGCGCAAGCAAAAGGAAAGGCAGTTTGCCCAGATTAAAAAAATGCTCGTGACCGATTCTCTGCAAAATTTAAACAGCAATAAAACAAGCGTAATTGAAAACCTGGCCGAAGATTACCGCAATTCTGGCCAGCCTTTAAATAAGCGCTTAAGCCCCTTCTGGATAGATACCCTGCTCAGGTTTGAATTACACAATAAAGGAATTAATTTGCCCTTTAGCTATGAGGTTACCACCAGTAATGATTCGCTCATATTTTCAAAGGCTAACGATTTGCAAGGTGGCAAGCCGGAATTTATTGCAGCTAACACTTACCAAACCCCTATTTTTAGTAAAGATGTGATCAATGATCCCGGCATGATCAAGCTATCTTTTCCACAAAAAAACTCGCTCATATTAAGTAAAATGACGGCCACCATGGGTACAACCGGCGGTTTGCTTATTGTGCTGATATTTTGTTTCGGATACACCATTTTCTCCATCCTGAAACAGAAAAAGGTGTCTGAAATGAAAATTGATTTTATCAATAATATGACCCATGAATTTAAAACCCCCGTATCAACCATCATGATTGCCAGCGAGGCTTTAAGAGATACCGAAATTACAAATGATCAAAGCCGTGTAGCACGCCTGGCAAACATAATTTTTGAGGAGAACGAACGTTTAGGTAGTCATATAGAACGGGTATTAAATATCGCCCGCATTGAAAAAAACGACTTTAAACTTGATAAGAAACCCCTTGATGTAAACGATATGATAGCCGTTGTATTGGATAGCATGGCACTTAAACTGCATAAGTGCAACGCCAAAACAACGCTTGAGCTTGATGCGGAGCACGCGGTAATTATAGCCGATGAGCTCCATTTTTCAAATGTGCTATATAACCTCATAGATAACGCCATTAAATACAGTAACGATAAGCCCGAAATTACCATTAGTACATTTACCCGGAGCGGACAGGTAATTATTAAGGTTGCGGATAAGGGGATAGGAATGAATCGCGATCAGCAGGCAAAAATATTTGAGCAGTTTTACCGCATTCCAACAGGAAACATTCATGACGTAAAGGGTTTTGGATTGGGGTTAAGCTACGTTAATACCATAGTTAAGCGCTTAAACGGTACCATAAGCGTAAGATCTGAAAAGGAAAAGGGATCAGAGTTTGAGTTGAAATTCGCAGTGGCGTAAGGGATTCGATTCAAAAAGACTAAAAATAGAGTCGCACATAAGTAAGTAATAACGATATATAAGCTTCCCGGTTTTCGGATCTGCCGGAGTTCAGGACAAAAAAACATGAAGAAAATACTACTGGTTGAAGATGATGCCAATTTGGGTTTGCTGTTACAGGATTACCTGCAGCTAAAAGGTAAGTTCGATGTTGTTTTGTGCAAGGACGGGGAAGAAGGTTTACGGGCCTTTACCAAGCAGGTTTATGATTTGCTGATACTTGATGTAATGATGCCAAAAAAAGATGGCTTTACATTAGGTAAAGATATCAGGAAGATAAATCCCAATGTGCCTATCATTTTTGCTACAGCGAAAAGCATGATAGAAGATAAAACACAGGCATTTAACCTTGGCGGCGATGATTACATAACCAAGCCGTTCCGTATTGAGGAGCTGTTGCTGCGTATTAACGCCCTGCTTAAACGCACCAGCGGAACCGAAAAATCTGAAGAAGAAAAACAAACCAGCTTCAAAATAGGTCACTATTCATTTGATTATACCTCACAGATCATCACCATAGGCGAATCGAATCAAAAATTATCAACCAAGGAAGCCGAGCTGCTTCGCCTGCTGTGTATGCGCAAAAACGAGGTGCTTACCCGCGAAGAAGCCCTGTTAAACATCTGGCATGATGATAATTACTTTAATGGCCGCAGCATGGATGTATTTCTAAGCAAGATCCGTAAGTACTTAAAGGATGATCCCAATGTGGAGATCATTAATGTGCATGGCCGGGGGTATAAATTGCTAATTAATTAACCCCAGCTTGATATATCTGTTGCCTTTGTTATTCTGGGTGCTGAATTGTAGCGTTTTCCAGGACATATTGTTAGTATAACACCGTATGCTTTTTGTGGGGTGGAACGCTTAATTAAAGTTTTTTAGTTAAGTTATCTAAATCGTCAAGGTCTTTATATCTGCCCGATGCCTTTTTCGCATTAATAAGGTCATTCAAATGAATAGTTCTGACAAGTAAGCCATCTTCCTCAAAATATATCGCGCTATTATAACAAGAATCAAAGTCAACCCCCAGTGCAGATGTCATTACATCAATAGACGCCGGAGGTCTGCCAAATGTAAAAACCTCTATATTTTCATTTAAAAATTTCTCCTCCGTCATATCAAAAACGGGCATACCGAAATGCAAAAATGCGGTTCTTAGTTTTCTATAATTGTCAACTGTTTTTGCAACCAAAATATCCATGTCACCGGTAGTTCGCGGGTGCCCGTGCAAAATGACAGAATACCCACCAATCAGCACATACTTAACGTCATTCTTATTAAGTTGGTCAATAAAATCTCTGAAATCCTGATTGAAAATATTGCCCATCTATTTTTCCCTGGTCCTGATACTGAACACGGTTTTGTCCATCCTTGGAGGATTATTCTCCGGGTAATTATAAGCAACACTATTGAGGTAGTTTGCTATGCGCAGTCTTTCCTGCCAGGTAAGCTGTTCATAATACCCTGTTTGGTCGGCGGCTTCTTTAGCTGTCTGGGCTTTAAAAGCAGTCCGGTCTAATCTAAAATCGCTCATAGTTCAAATATACCGCAAAAACTTTTACATGTAACAAATTTGTTAAGCCACAGTTATGGTTTTATGCTGATTAATAAATAGGTTTGTTTACTGACTGATCTCATTATTTAATTAACTATGAAACTAAAATTACTTTTTTCATGCCTCTTATCTGCAGGCATAGGTGCTCAGCTGTTTGCACAAGAAACAGTTGACCCGGCAATGGTCCAAAAAATCAGGGAAGAGGGTTTAAATCACTCCAAAGTGATGGAAACCGCTTTTTACCTAACCGATGTATCTGGTCCCCGGTTGGCTAATTCTCCCGGATTAAAACGTGCACAGAACTGGGCCGTTGAGCAATTGAAAACATGGGGAATGGCAAACGCTAAATTAGAGCCATGGGGCAAGTTTGGTAAAGGCTGGGAAGTTCAAAAAAACTATGCCGCCATCACTGTGCCTTACTATCACGCTATTATAGCTATCCCTAAAGCCTGGACACCCGGCACCGGCGGATTGATTAAAGGCGATGTAATGGTTATAAAAGCAGATTCGGCTGCCCAGCTTGACCAGTATAAAGGTAAGCTGCAAGGCAAAATTGTAATATTTGATACCAAACCACTTACCGAGCGTACCTTCAAATCTGATGCTGCCCGTTATACCGATGACGAACTGGCTACTATGGAAAAGGCGACAATGGCCCCCGCCCGCCCGCGCACTGCGGTTGATCCAAACTCAGCTCAGTTTGCTGCAATGCGTAAATTACGCGCCTTCAGAGCATCATTGGGGGCATTTTTAAAAGAAGAGAAAGTTGCTTTGGTGCTGACCCAGGGGCGCGGAACAGATGGTACCGTATTTACAACCAATGGCGCTTCATATGCCGATACCGCTAAAGCCGTAGCGCCAGAGCTGGAAACCAGCAGTGAAGATTATCAGCGTATTTTACGCCTCGTAAACGCGGGTAAGCCGGTACAATTGGAAGCTGATATTAAAACGCAGTTTTTTACCGATGACATGCAGGGTTATGACGTAGTTGGTGAAATACCGGGTACTGATAAAAAATTAAAAGACCAGGTAGTTATGCTTGGCGGCCATCTTGATTCATGGCATGCAGCAACAGGTGCTACTGATAACGCTGCCGGCAGCGCGGTAATGCTGGAGGCTATGCGTATATTGAAAGCCATTGGTTTTAAACCAAAACGTACTATTAGGATAGCGCTTTGGAGCTCTGAAGAACAAGGTTTGTTTGGCTCACGCGGTTATGTGCTGAACCATTTCGGCGATCCTAAAACGATGGAACTGAAGCCGGAGCAAGCCAAACTTTCGGCATACTATAACCTTGACAATGGTACAGGTAAAATAAGGGGTATCTATTTACAAGGCGACTCGGCAGCCGGGCCAATATTTAAAAGCTGGCTTGAGCCGTTTAAAGACCTTGGCGCTGCAACTGTAACCATCAGCAACACCGGCGGTACAGATCATCAGTCGTTTGATGCGGTTGGTATTCCGGGCTTCCAGTTTATCCAGGATGCCATTGATTACGGTTCACGTACCCACCACAGTAACCAGGATACTTATGACAGGTTAATTGAAGATGATTTGAAACAAGCAGCCACCATTATTGCATCGTTTGTATATAATACTTCGCAACGTGCAGAGATGATACCACGTAAGGCTTTGCCTAAGCCACAACCGGCAAGGGCGTTTTGAGGAATGTCGCTGGCATTACTCGCTTAAAAAAAAGCGATGGAGTCGATCCATCGCTTTTTTTATTGCCACTTATTGCAATTCTATCCGCTGATGCTGATAAGGAATCTCGATATGTTTAAAGCCTTTCTCTTTTAGCTTTTGGGCAAAATGTTGTTGAACCTCATATTCGCCGTGAACAAGAAAAATGCCTTTTACTTTTTCAGGATCCTGGGAAGCTATAAAATGAAGCAGATCCTCATAGTCGCCGTGGGCGCTCATTGATCTGATCGATTTTACTTCGGCATTGACGGTATATAGGTCGCCATAAATATGCACTTCCTTATCCCCGGCAAGCAAATGGCCGCCTAATGAGTTAGGTTCACAGTAACCTACCATTAAAATAGTATTTTTATTATTGCCGATGTTTTGTTTAATATGATGTTTTACGCGTCCGGCTTCGGCCATACCCGATGAGGAAATAATAACACTTGGACGCAGGTCATCATTTAAAGCAATAGACTCCTCGGCTGATTCAATAAACCGGAGTCCTTTAAAGCCAAATGGATTGGGGTCGGTTTTTAGCACTTCTTTCACCGCCTTATTATAAACCTCGGGATGGTTCATAATCACCTCAGTAGCTTTTTTTGATAATGGGCTATCTACAAAATAAGGCAGATCCGGCAATACCCCTCTCAGTTCGAGCGCATTTAAGGCATACAATATTTCCTGCGTGCGCCCTACGCTAAATGCCGGAATGATCACTTTTCCCCGTTTAACCTCGCAGGTTTCTTTAATAATCTGTAATAAGGCATCCTCAATAGGGCCGATATCTTTGTGCAATGAATCACCGTAGGTTGATTCCAGCAAAATGTAATCTGATTGATCAAATACCTGCGGATCATTTAACAACATATCATCATATCGCCCAACATCACCACTAAAAGTAATATGGGTAGGTTTTCCATCTTCCATTATTGATAGATGCACTACCGCGCTGCCCAATATGTGGCCCGCATCTGTAAACTTTAGCTTAACCTGGGGCGTAATGTCAAACTCCTCATTATATTCAACAATTTTAAATAACCGGAGTGCCTCCATCGCCTGCTCGTCTGTATAAAGTGGCTGTACTAATGGCTGGCCTTTACGGGCGAGGCGCTTGTTCATATAGCTGGCATCCTGCATCTGGATATGTGCCGAATCCAGGAGCAGGATTCGCGTAAGATCCATAGTGGCCGATGTGCAATAAATGGGGCCATTGTATCCCTCGGCAACCAAACGGGGTATTAATCCGCAATGATCAATATGCGCGTGGGATAGCACCATGTGGTCAACTTTTTTGGGGTTAAATCCAAAATGCTCGTTCCAATCTTCAGATTGTTCCCCCATGCCCTGGAACATGCCGCAATCCAATAATATACCGGTGCCATCATTTAATTTGATGAGATGCTTGCTGCCGGTAACGGTACGGGCAGCGCCATGAAAGGTTATATTCATTTATAATTTGGTATGAAATAGCTGAACGAATATGGGCATTAAAAGTTTAATTTTAATAAAACTAAACTTTTAGTTGTTAATTTAATTTATAGTATTTACCTTAGATTAACCAATTGGAACGGTTGATGTGATTTTAAATAAACATCAGCAATTTTTACAAAAAGCACATGGAAATTAAAGAGTTAACCCGCGCCGAAGAACAAATTATGCACGTATTGTGGCAACTGGAAAAAGCCTATGTAAAAGATGTGATCGATCTGCTACCTGAGCCAAAGCCGGCCTATAATACGGTATCAACAATTATCAGGATATTGGAAACAAAAGGGTTTGTTGGCCACACTGCATTTGGGAAAAGCCATCAGTACCATCCAATAGTAAGTAAAGACCAATACCAGGATTTTGCTTCAGATAAACTATTGAGTGGCTATTTTGATAATTCGGTTAATCGTATGCTTTCGTTTTTTGTGAAAAAGGAAAAGATCGACCTGAAAGAGGCTGATGAGATCATGAAACTTATTGAAAAACTTAAAGACAAGTAGTTATGAACTGGTGGCAATATTTATTACTGGTAAATATTTACCTGGTACTGTTTTATGTGTTTTACGTTTTATTGCTGCGTAAGGAAACTTTTTTCCAGCTTAATCGCATTTACCTGGTAACTGCGGCCCTATTGTCGTTTTTTATACCGGTTATACAGGCAGATTGGGTGCAGAATCTTTTTATTACGCAACAGGTAAAGTATACCATTTATAGTATGCCGGTAATGGATTACCACTTTAAGCCCATTGATGACAGGCATATTAGTATGGGCGAAATACTAACCATATTGTATTTAAGCGGAATATTGATTTTATCGGCAAAACTTACCTGGCAGTTATTTAAACTAAAAGAGGTGATTAGCAGGCCCCAGGCAGATGTTCCTTATTCCTTTTTTAAAACGGTAAAGTTAAATGACAGCAATGCTGATAATGCAGTGATTGAAGCTCATGAACAGGTACACGCCCAGCAATGGCATTCGGCCGATGTGTTGCTTATCGAACTGGTGATGATCATCAATTGGTTTAACCCGGTAGTTTACCTGTATCGCTTTGCCATTAAACACATCCATGAGTACATTGCCGATAGGCAGGCCGTGCAGGCAGGCACCAGTAAAGCCGACTATGCACTATTGCTATTGACGCAAACATTTAATGCGCCGGCCCACCGGCTGGTGAATCCATTTTTTAATCACAGTTTATTAAAACAGCGTATTTTTATGTTACAAAAAAATAAATCACACCGAATCTCGCTCATTAAATATGGGCTTTCGGCGCCACTATTTATACTGATGCTTATTTTATCATCAGCAACCATAAACAATAGTAAAACTGTTACCGCTATTAACAGCAAGGCAGAGGAGCTATTTGTACTTCCTGCATCAAAGGTTGATTTATCTGTTATCCTCCCTGATAACAAGGATCAATTTGCGGATAATGATAAAAACAACGGGCAGGATACAACCAATAAGAAAAGCAAAGTATTTAAAGAGGTTGAGCAATTGCCCGAGTTTCCGGGCGGAGTTGAGGCTTTCGGGAAGTTTTTAAGCACAAACATCAGGTATCCAAAAGACGCGCGGGAAAAGAAAATCCAGGGCAGAGATATCTGCTCCTTTATTGTTGAGGAAGATGGCTCGTTATCAGATATCAAGGTAGTAAAGGGCGTTAGTCCGGATATAGACAAGGAATCTGTACGGGTACTTAAGCTTTCGCCAAAATGGAAAGCGGGTAAGCAAAACAATAAAAAAGTAAGGGTTCAATACGCCGTTCCGATAAGCTATACACTGGCTGATGATGGTAAGAAATCATCTCAAAGCAAAGTTGAAGGGATCGCTACCCCAGACAAGGTTGTTGGCGTATCTGGCCCCGACAAGAATGGGGTTTACAGGGCTGTTGAACAATTGCCGGCCTTTCCCGGCGGTATTGAAGCACTGGGCAAATTCCTGGGCTCAAACATAAAATACCCTAAAGCAGCCAGGGAGAAGGGAATTGAAGGCAGGGTGATATGCAGTTTTATTGTAGAGCCCAGTGGCTCGCTGTCAAATATCACAGTTGTAAAAGGTGTGAGCCCGGATATGGACGAGGAATCTGTGCGGGTACTTAAACTATCGCCCAAATGGATCCCTGGGATGGAGCATGGGGAAAAAGTAAGGGTGCAGTACGCTATTCCGATAAGCTATACTTTGGAAGATAGCAAAAAGCCGGCAAAATCAAGCGGAAACAAACTGGGTAGTGTGCAGGATACTGCTGCTATTCATAAAGGATCGCTTATCGCTGATAATGTTGTTACAGGTTCCAAACCGCTATATGTTTTGGACAATAAAATAATAGCAGAATCGAAATTTAAGCTGATTGACCCAAATAACATAGAAAGCATCAATGTTTTAAAAGATAAGGAAGCAACGACCTTGTGGGGAGACAAAGGAAAAAACGGAGTGGTTTTAATTAATACAAAGAAAAGGTAGAGGTGCGGATGTGCAGATGTGCAGATATGCAGATGATTTTGCAAGTGTTCAGATTTCAGATGACATTCGAGACGCATAGATGAAAGGAATGAAAAGGTTGAAGGCCATAAAAAAAGCAGGTGAAAATTAATTTCCACCTGCTTTTTCATTTAATATCATCAAATCATTGCAGCTCATCATCTGCACATCTGAAATCTGCACATTTGCTATTTCGTATACCTGTTAATGATATCAACTATCACTTTGTTTTTTTGCAATTGAGGCAGATAATCAAACAGGATATAATGTTTTTCGGGATCGCTTGTTAAAGCCATTTCCAGGTGATTGAGGGCTTCGTTGTAATCGCCTTTGGCAAATAAGTAAGCCACCATTCGGTAATACAATTCTGCTGCTTCGGGGTTATTCTTTATCGCCTGCGAAATGATCTCTATAGCGCCTACTAACCTTTGTTGCTCATATAATATAGAGGAGTAATCAAGCCAGGCGTCAATATCCAATGGGTTTAGCTCAACCACTTTTTCGTAGGCTTGTTCAGCCTCGGTCATGTGGCCCAGTTTATATTCCGCATCAGCAATGGCAAACCAGTAGTCTGCATTGGCAATGTCAAGGTCCAGCGCTTTTTTGTAAAAGTGCAGGGCCTCAAAATAGCGTTCCTCAAAATCAAGTGTAACACCTATCCCAAACCAGGCATCGGCCAGCTTAGGATCCATTTTAACCGATTTTTTATAAAATGCGCGGGCATCATCCATCTGCTCCAGCTTTTCGTAGCATTCGCCAATAGCGCAATAAGTATCGGCATTAGGCTGCTCATACTCAAAGGTGTGGCGGTAAACTTCAATAGCCTCGGCATATTTCTCCAGGTTAACCAGGGCGTTACCCTTGTTAAAGTAGGCTGATGCAAAACTGTCTTTTATCAGGATAGCATAATCATAAGCATCTATCGCTTTCTCAAACAAGCTCAGCTTGGTATAAGCGTTGCCCAGGTTGTACCATGCGGCATAGCTGTAAGGCTCATTATCAATATACTGCTGATAAAACTGCACGCTCTCCTGCTGGTTGTCCATTACGTCATAGCAAAAAGCCAGTTCGTAAAGGGCATCCTGGTTTTCCATGTTTTGCTTAAGGCAAAGCTTAAGGTAGCTTATGGCAGTATCATAATCGCCCATGTTTTGGTAAACGTAGGCTATGTGCAGTAATATCTCGTCGGTTTCCTCGGCAAGGCCAAGGGCTTTTTCATAATTTTCCAAAGCTTCGCCAAACCGCTCCATGCTTTCATACAGGTTGCCGCGAATAATATAAATATCAGCATCAGAGGCCTCAAGCATAGCAGCCTTTTCAAGGGCGGCAAAAGCTTCGGGCACTTTGTTGCCCACTACAAGCAACTGCGCTTGTTTAATTAAAAAAACCGCTGCAAATGGGTGTTGATTACGTGCGTACTCGGCCACCTGCAGTGCCTTGGCGGGATCATTTTTTTCGATGTAATAGTCGATAATGTTCTCAAACGCCTGGGCATCAAAAAAGTACTGGTCGTGATTGCGGATCATCTCCTCGTACCGCTCTACCGAAAACTTTGGATCTTCGGTAAAACCAAATTCAAATTCTTCTTCCATTCAATTATGTTTGCAGAACATCCGCTTTAGGTTAACAATTAAAATTGCTTATTTAAAGACTTATTTAGTTGAAAATACAATAAGTAAGCGTCCAATCGACAATTTAGTTTTCAACATTCACACATTTTAACAAATGTTAATTGCAAAGCCTTGATAATTAATGACAATCAATTAGCAGGCAATGAGCGGGTGATCAAAAAATTGCCTTAAAGATTTTTACCTTTGACAAAAGTAACAATTATGAGCCTCGATATTACAGATATTCTAAAACGTTTACATATAAACGATATTAATGAAGCTTTTAGTACCGGCAGTAACTGGGGCAGCAGTCCCGATGCAACTTTAAAAGACATTACATCGCCCGTTGATGGCCAAAAGATAGCCACTGTTAAATTTGCTACCGAAGCCGATTATAACCAGGTAATTGAGCAAGCCGCAAAAGCATTTAAAAGCTGGCGCCAAACTCCTGCCCCAAAACGTGGCGAGATAGTGCGCCAGATTGGGGAGGCTTTGCGGGCCAATAAGCAGGACCTGGGTACCCTTGTATCCTACGAGATGGGTAAAAGCCTGCAGGAAGGCCTTGGCGAAGTACAGGAAATGATTGATATCGCCGATTTCGCGGTAGGATTAAGCAGGCAGCTGTATGGCTTAACCATGCACTCCGAGAGGCCTGAACATCGTATGTATGAGCAATACCATCCGCTGGGTATTGTGGGCATTATTTCGGCGTTTAACTTCCCGGTTGCGGTATGGAGCTGGAATGCCCTGCTGGCCTGGGTTTGCGGCGATGTTTGTATCTGGAAACCATCAGAGAAAACACCATTGACCGCCATAGCCTGCCAGCACATTGCGCAGGACGTTTTGAAAAGAAATGGCATTGACGAAGGTGTATCAAACCTCATCATCGGCGATAGAAATATTGGGGAGTTAATGGCAAATGATACCCGCGTACCGCTCATATCGGCTACCGGATCAACCCGCATGGGTAAGGCTGTGAGCGCGGCTGTTGGCGCCCGCTTAGGCAAAAGTTTGCTTGAACTTGGTGGCAATAATGCCATCATCATCAGTGAAAATGCCGACCTGGACATGTCACTTATAGGCGCTGTTTTTGGCGCCGTGGGTACCGCCGGCCAGCGCTGTACCAGTACACGAAGGCTTATCATACACGAAAGTGTTTACGAAGCATTTAAACAAAAGCTGGTAAGCGCTTACGGGCAAATCCGCATAGGTAATCCCCTGGATGAGCATAACCACATGGGGCCGCTGATTGATCATGATGCTGTTGCCCTGTACCTGGATTCTATAGAAAAATGCAAGGCCGAAGGTGGCAAATTTGTTGTTGAAGGCGGTAAGCTGGAAGGCGGCGCTTATGCATCCGGTTGTTATGTAAAGCCATGCATCGCCGAGGTGGAAAATCACTTTAAAATTGTACAGCACGAAACCTTTGCGCCCATACTCTACCTTATAAAATATACAACGCTTGAAGAGGCTATCGATTTGCAGAATGGTGTGCCGCAAGGGTTATCATCGGCCATCATGACTAATAATTTACGCGAGGCAGAACAATTTTTATCATACGCTGGTTCTGATTGTGGAATTGCTAACGTAAACATCGGTACATCGGGCGCAGAAATAGGCGGCGCATTTGGCGGCGAAAAGGAAACGGGCGGTGGCCGCGAGTCTGGTTCTGATGCATGGAAAGTTTACATGAGAAGACAAACCAATACTATTAACTATTCAAAAACGTTGCCTTTAGCCCAGGGGATCAAATTTGACCTCTAAAATTTTTATTACTAATACTTATACATGTTTAATTTTCGCTCTTTCATTACCTGTACTTTCTTATTAGCTGCTTTAACAATTGATCAACCGGTATCGGCGCAGGTAATGCCCAGGCCAGAAGCCGAACCGCCAAGGCACTGGCAATTAATGGACCTTAAAGACGATGGCTACTTTGGCATCAGTTTAAAACCGGCTTATCTTTTTGTAAAAGGTAAAAAAAGCAAAACGGTAGTTATAGCTACTATTGATAGCGGGGTGGATACCCTGCAAAAAGATCTGAAAAGCATCTTATGGATAAATACAAAGGAAATACCCGGCAACGGTATTGATGATGACCATAACGGTTATGTTGACGATATACATGGCTGGAATTTTTTAGGTGGTGCAGGCGGCAAAGCCGATTTTAATGAAACTACCGAAGAAGTGCGCGAGTATAATAAGCTTAAAGGTAAATACGCTGCTTTGACCGAGGCTACAGCTACGGATAAAAAGGCATTTGCTTACTGGCAGCGTGTTAAAACCATTTATGATACTACTATCAATAAATCGCAGACGGAAACGGCACAGCTCCAGCCTATCATGAATGCTTTGATGGCAACAAGCGGGTATATCAAAAAGTCGCTTAATATAGCTGCCGGCGATACTTTTAAAGAAGCCGATCTTGTAAGGATTAAAACAACAAATGATACCTTAAGCCAAAGCAAATATGTTTGGGCTACCATATTTTCACAGGAGGGTGGCAACAAAACAAATGCCGCTATCATTAAGGATTTAAGCGAATACCTGGAAAAGCTTAACAACAACTTATCGCCCGATCTGGAAGCACGCAAAAGAATAGTTGGCGATAATGTAGATAGCCAGGATCATAAGCCCTATGGCAACAATCTTTTAAAATTTGCTGATGCATCCCACGGTACAGGAGTAGCCGGATTGATAGGCGCTGTGCGTGGGAATAATTACGGAATAAATGGAGTTGCAGATAATGTAAGGATCATGGCGCTTAAAGCCGTGCCTAACGGCGATGAGTACGATAAAGACGTTGCCAATGCCATACATTACGCGGTTGATAATGGCGCAAAGGTTATTAATATGAGCTTTGGTAAAAAAATATCACCGCATAAAGAATGGGTTGACGAGGCATTTAAGTATGCAGCTGCAAAAGATGTACTGCTGGTATTGGCTGCCGGGAATGATAATGATGATATGGACAAGGATCCGGATTATCCGAATGATCTTTTTTTGGATGGATCAACTACGGATGCTGATAACCTGATCAATGTGGGTGCTTCCGGCTCACGTTTGAATGATCACCTGGCCGGAGATTTTAGCAATTACGGCAAAAAGATGGTAGATGTTTTTGCACCAGGTGTAAAGGTTACCACCATTGATACTGATGCAGAATTTAATACCGAAGATGGAACCAGCTTTTCGGCGCCTATAACAAGCGGTATAGCTGGTTTAATATTGGAATATTACCCAACCCTGAGTGCAAAACAGTTAAAACAGGTTATCCTGGCTTCGGCCACGCCATTAACGGGCACCATGGTTTACAAACCTGGCTCAAAAACCGAAAAGGTTGATTTTACTACCCTATGCAAAACCGGCGGCATTGTAAATGCTTATAAAGCTTTACAAATAGCAGCTACTATGCAAGGAGAAAGAAAATAGATTTTTTTTGGGACTTTGGAGTAAGGAGCAAGGATTTTTAGATAAAGGACAACGGACTTTCAGACAAAAGACGAAGGACGTTTGGACTTTCAGACAAAAGACAGAAGGACAAAAGATAAGGAACTTTAAACAGTTTTTTATCTTTTGTCCTTTGTCTGAAAATCCTTCGTCCAAAAATCCTTGCTCTTTGCTCCGAAAATCCTTCGTCCCAAAAAATTACTTTTTCTTATCGCCGCCAATAGGTTTTACAGCATCTTTTTTGCCTGATTGATAATCAGATGGGGCTTTTTTGCCTCCTTCTGCGGCTGGTTTCTTTTTTTCTTTTACGGCTTGTCTGTCCTTGCTCATGATCTTAATAGTTTTAGATTAGATGTTAATTTACCCTCAATTGCTGGTATTGCAATCTGGGTATTATTGTAATAGCGGATGAATTAACGGGCTTTATCTGTGGTGCCCGGTTGTAGAAAGAAAAATGGATTGCTTTAATTTTAAAAACGCCTATCTTTAGCGAATTATTACTGCAATTAATTAAAGGTAATTGTTTTAAACAATAAAAAGCGTTCGGGGCAATTTTAAATATCAAAAAACTGTATAAATGCTTAGCTTTGCAACGATTTTTGAGACACATATATAAAATATAGATACACTATACAACAATTCGCTAAAAAATGAAAAGCTTTATTCCAACAACATTTTATGCATTTTTAAATTATGTAGTAGCCCTGTTACTGATCTCTACACTGTGGACATTTGATACATTACATATTGGCGGCGCGGCTTTATTCCTGCCACTGATTGTCGGATGGTTACAACTGATCATGGCTATTTTTGCAGATAACAAGCTGGGCTTTATTAAAGTGTTCCCGATGAGCATGCACAATGTAAATGATGTAATTATGGGTTCATTCCTGATGTGCTCTCCATGGGTTTATGATTTCAGCTCGAAATTATGGATACCGCAGGTTTTATTTGGTGGTTTGTTATTCATCATGGGTATTTTCACCGAGGGATCGCCTTTGCTTAAAAGACACCAGGAACCGCTTCAAGAAGGTGGGTTTACTTCAACAGATTCATTATAATCAGTTATATATCACAAAATAAAAGGGGCGCAAATTTTTGCGCCCCTTTTATTTTGTGATACTTTTTTTCAAATTTTCCCCATGGATAAAGCAACAGCACCATTGCGGGCGGGGTTTAAAAAACTTCGTTAAGTCCCAAAAAGAAGCCGCTTGAGCCATAACTGCCCCGGGCATAATCAAAGCACATGTTTGATCGGGTAAATTTATTGAACAACAACCTTAAGCCAAAACCGGCTCCCGGCTCCCAATGGCTAAACAGTTTAATATCCCGCTGGTTGTTTGCCGATTCGATATTTACAAATGTAACCCCGCTTAACAACTTGTTACCGGTTAATGGAAAACGGTATTCAGCCTCATTGTAAACAAAGGATGGGCCCTTAAACCGGCCAATAATAAAAGCGCGGCCAATGCGGCCATAGGCATCACTTGCTGTGCCCGGTAGTTCCAGGTACGGTACTGATCCTTTAAGCAGGTAATTGGCCCAGTGCCAAAAAGCTAAAACATTTTCCGGATCGGTATCGCTTAAACTCCAGTATTTCCTGAACTCCGCTTTTAATTGAACCGCGTTATGATTGCTGCCCAGCCAGCCTTGGTTGGTTCGTAAAATAACATCCGCATAAATGCCTTTGAATGCCCTGTTTGGCTGATCGCGGCTGTTGTATTGAAAGTTTATTAAAATGCCATTGGCATTATAACGGTAGGGAGAGTAGCCTTTATGTACACTGTACCTAAAGTTGTGCGTATCGGTTGCCGGGATGTTTGCCCGGTTATCATCAATATTTTTGTAAAAGTTAAAACTAAGGCCGGCTCCAATATAGATATGATCAGTTATTTTACGGTAAATGCGTTCGTTTATTTTTAGGTAGGTATACCTTAAAGGGAATTCGTCGGGATTATCATTAAAATGCTGATCGCCCATATGGAAGGGGCCATCGCCAATACTACGGTATCCTGTGCCCAAGCCATTATCTTTGGCTATAGTTTTGCCGACCTGTAATGTACCTTGCAGGTTCCATATGTTTTTTGAGGTGAACGCGTTGTGTTTTAGCTCCAATGTTGAAAGCCCGTTGGTTGAAATGTATGCACCGGCATTCATTACTGATAGGATGGTATTGTGCCTGTCCCCAAAGTATTTACCGGCTGCTGAGGTTGCCCCGATGGCAAAGCCCACGCTTGGGTTATAAGCAGCGGATGGCAGTATGGCCCAAAAGAAATTCTTTTCCTCGCGGCTGGTATCGGCAGTGGCTGGCTTTTTACTGCTGAAAATTGAATTTAAGAAGCCATTAGCGTCACTTTGCGTTTTTAATGAATCCTCCAGGCTTACCCTGGTTTGTGCAGAAAGCGGAATTGAGTTTAAAACAATAAAGCATACAGCAAGCGCAAACCTGCAAAAGGGTGACATCAATTTAGGGAATTAATAATAGTTCTTTGCTAATATATAGCTATCGGTTTAAAAAGTATAATATAAGCTGTGATAAATTATTGAATAATTACCCGTGAAATTTCCTTAAAAACTATTTGTTAATAACATAAATAGCTGTATCTTTGCAGTCCCGAAAATGCGGGGTATAATAAACGTTTAAACAATTTAATTTAAAGCAAGTGAATACGTTAAGTTACAAAACTGTCTCAGCCAACAAAAAAACCGTTAACAAACAATGGGTTGTTGTTGACGCACAAGGCGAGATTTTGGGGCGCTTGTCCACTAAGATCGCAATGATCATTCGTGGTAAAACCAAGCCAGATTTCACCCCGAACGTAGACTGCGGTGATAATGTAATAGTTATCAATGCAGACAAGGTAAAGTTGACCGGAAACAAATTGAGCGCAAAGCAATATGTTTCTTACACTGGTTATCCAGGTGGTCAGCGTTTCATTTCTCCTAAGGAGTTAATGGCAAAACATCCTGAACGCGTAATTGAAAAAGCCGTTCGTGGTATGTTACCTAAAAGTCGTTTGGGTAAAGCATTATTTGGTAACCTGCATGTATACGCAGGTGCAGAGCATCCTCATGCAGCACAAAATCCAACAACCATTTAACTTTTTAATTTTAAAGGAGAAAAGAAATGCCAACAACTAACACTTCAGGCAGAAGAAAAACAGCCGTTGCCCGCATCTACCTTTCAGAAGGAAATGGTGCGATCATCGTTAACGGTAAAGATTACAAAGAGTACTTCCCAACATTGCCATTACAGTACATCGTAACTCAGAGCACTGAGGTTTCTGGTAGCACCGGAAAATTTGATGTTAAAGTAAATGTTGCCGGTGGTGGTGTAAAAGGACAGGCAGAAGCCGTTCGTTTAGCTATCGCGAAAGCCATCGTTGAACTGGATCCTGAAAAGAAACCAGCATTACGCGCTAAAGGTATTATGACACGTGATGACCGTATGGTTGAGCGTAAGAAACCAGGTCGTAAGAAAGCACGTAAGAGATTCCAATTCAGTAAACGTTAATCACAGGAGGACAACACAATGGCAAGAACAACATATCAGGATTTACTGGATGCAGGTGTACACTTTGGTCACCTTACCCGCAAATGGGATCCGAAAATGTCACAGTACATTTTCATGGAGCGTAACGGTATCCACATTATAGATTTAAATAAAACCTTAACTAAGGTTGAAGAAGCTGCTGCAGCTATCAAACAAATTGTAAAATCAGGCCGTAAGGTATTATTCGTAGCTACAAAGAAACAAGCGAAAGATATCGTTGCTGACTATGCAAAAAGCGTAAACATGCCATACATCACCGAGCGTTGGTTGGGTGGTATGTTAACCAACTTTGCTACTGTACGTAAGTCAATCAAAAAGATGTCAAACATCGATAAATTGACTAAAGACGGTACTTACAGCAACCTTTCTAAAAAAGAAAGACTGATGATACAACGTGAGCGTATCAAATTAGAAACCCTTTTAGGTGGTATCTCTGATTTGAACCGTTTACCTGCAGCATTATTCCTTATCGACGTTAAGAAAGAGCATATCGCAGTTTCAGAAGCTTTGAAGTTGAACATCCCTACATTTGCTATGGTTGATACCAACTCTGATCCTTCAAACATCGATTTCCCTATTCCTGCCAATGACGATGCTACAAAATCAATTTCATTGATCACCAGCATTATCATCAAAGCAATTGAAGAAGGTTTAGATGAGCGCAAACGCGACAAAGAAGACGAAGCAGAAAAAGAAGCAGCTACCGCGAAAGCTAAAGCTGATGCTCCTGAAGTTAAAGACCGCAGCGAAAACGAAGGTGGTAAAAGAACAAGGAAAACTGCTGATGTTGTAGCTGACGCTGAAACTGAAGCTCCTGCTGCCGAAACAACAGAAGAGTAATCATAATTTGTGGGTTGTATGTTGTGTGCTGTAAGTTTTTATAGCTGCATTATACAACCCATATTTTTTAATAATAGAAATAGTTACAGGTTACAGTAGAGCTTTACTTTTGCTTGCAACTATCACTCATAACTTACAATAAAAAACTTAAAAACATGTCTACAGTACAAATATCTGCAGCCGACGTAAACAAACTGCGCCAACAAACAGGTGCCGGTATGATGGATTGCAAAAAAGCATTAACCGAAACTAACGGTGATTTTGAAGCAGCTATCGACTTTTTAAGAAAAAAAGGCGCTAAAGTTGCAGCAAGCCGTCAGGACAGAGAATCAAACGAAGGTGTTGTTATTTCACGCACATCTGCTGATGGTAAAACCGGTGTTATTATTGAACTTAACTGCGAAACTGATTTCGTGGCTAAAAACGCTGAGTTTGTTGCTTTCGCTAATGAAGTTGCTAACAAAGCTGTTGAAAACCAACCAAAAAGCATCGAAGAGCTTTACGCTATTTCTATCGATACAGATAACACCACTACAACTATTGGTGAAGCTATTATTGATAAAACAGGTAAAATTGGCGAAAAAATTGGTGTATCTAAATTAGAGATCATTACAGGCGAAAAAGTTATCGCTTACGTACATGGTAACTTCCGTTTAGGTGTATTGGTTGCTTTAAACTCAAACCCAGAAGGTGCTGACGAAGCAGGTAAAGACGTTGCAATGCAAATTGCAGCTATGAACCCTATTGCTGTTGATAAAGATGGTGTTGATGCTTCTGTAATTGAGCGTGAGTTAGAGATTGCTAAAGATGTGATCCGTGCTGAAGGTAAACCAGAAGAAATGGTTGAAAAAATCTCTTTAGGTAAACTAAACAAGTTTTATAAAGATTCTACTTTGTTAAACCAGGAGTTTGTAAAAGACTCTTCAAAAAGCGTTGCTCAATTCCTGAGCACTGTTGAAAAAGGTTTGACAGTTACTGCCTTTAAGCGAGTAGCTTTAGGAGCTTAAATATTTAATCCCCCTCGTTTTAAAACGAGGGGGATTTTTTTTGCGATATTGTTTGATAATTCTCCTGTCATTGCGAGGAGGAACGACGAAGCAACCGCAAACTATACAGAGCGAAGATGCACAGTTCGCGATTGCCGCGCTGCGCTCGCAATGACATGTTGTTAAAAACCCTTCAGGAATTATGGTAACAGCACTCTACAATCTCCAACTTATTTCAAACGGGCAAATTGCCCGGGGCAAAGCCGTTTTAATTTCTGGCACATCAATCATCGATGTTATTGAGGATACAGCTATCCCCGCCGATGCTGAAAGAAAAGATCTTAATGGTTCATACCTTGCCCCCGGTTTTATCGACCTCCAAATTTATGGCAGCGGTGGAAAGCTTTTTGCCGGCACACCAACTGTTGATGCATTAGCGCGTTTAGAAACAGACTTGCTTAACCAGGGAACTACAGGCGTTTTTGCGACCATTGGCACCAATACCAATGACATTGTTGAAGCGGGTATCGATGCTGCTAAACTATACCGTAAAGAAGCCAAGGGTGCTTTTTGGGGCTTGCACCTGGAGGGGCCATATTTAAACCCGGCAAAAAAGGGTGCGCATCCGGAAAAGTATATTAAGAAAGCTACCCTTGCCGAGGTTGAAGGCTGGGTAGAACGTGCCGAAGGTGAGATAAAAATGATTACCATAGCGCCCGAGCTGCAGGATCAGGAAGTGATTGATTACTTATATAGCCAGGGCATCATCATTTCTTCGGGCCATAGCAATGCTACGTATGCCGAAGGAAAGGCTTTTTTAAATAAACCAGTGCAGGCGGTAACGCATTTGTTTAATGCCATGCCGCAGATGCATCACCGCGAACCGGGTTATATCCCTGCTATTTTTGAAGAGCGGCCATATACCAGCATTGTAGCCGACGGTATTCATGTTGATTTCGCGATGATCCGGTTGGCTAAACGCGAACTGGGTGATAAGCTATATTTAATTACCGATGCCGTAACCTCAACTAAAGAGGGTACTTATCAACATGAATTAAGAGGCGACAGGTATACCATGCCCGATGGCACACTCTCGGGCTCATGCCTTACCATGTTGAAGGCTGTTGAAAATTGTGTAAAATGTGTGGGTATTAACCTTGCCGAAGCAGTTAACATGGCCTCGTTATACCCCGCTCAACTGGCAAAACAACTTAAAAAGGGCAAAATAGAAAAAGGCTTTGATGCCGACCTTGTTATTTTTAATGCTGATTTTGAGGTGGAAGGCACCATTTTACAAGGTGATTTTTTAACAAAGACAACATAAAATTTTAACACTGATTTTTATTCTTTATTTTTGGCGAACTACGCACATATGAACAGAGCTATATCAATTCATGATATCCACAAAAGCAAGTTCCATCTATTTCTATTATTAACAAATCACACCAAATGAAGTACAAAAGAATTTTACTGAAACTTTCGGGCGAATCGCTGATGGGCACCAGGCAATATGGTATTGATAATGCCCAGGTTTTGCAATATGCCCAGGACATAAAAAACGTTTATGACGCGGGGATCGAAATTGCAATCGTTGTTGGTGGCGGTAATATTTTCAGGGGGTTAAGCGCAGAAAAATCAGGTATGGAACGCGCTCAGGCCGACTATATGGGTATGCTTGCTACTGTGATCAATTGCATGGCCCTGCAAAATGCGCTGGAAAGCATTGGCGTGGAAACCCGCCTGCAATCGGCCATTAAAATGGAACAAATTTGTGAGCCATACATCCGCCGCCGTGCTATGCACCATTTAGAGGTTGGTAAAATAGTAATATTTGGCGCCGGTACCGGTAACCCATATTTCACCACTGATACCGCTGCATCATTACGCGCTATTGAAATTAAAGCAGACGTTGTACTGAAAGGTACCCGTGTTGATGGTATCTACACAGCCGATCCTGAAAAAGATCCTTCGGCTACCCGTTATGACGAAATTTCTTTCCAGGAAGTATATGACAAAGGCTTAAATGTAATGGATATGACAGCCATAACCCTTTGCCAGGAAAACAAGCTGCCTATTATTGTATTTGATATGAACAAAGAGGGTAATTTTATGAAGATAGCCCTTGGCGAAGCCATAGGTACGCTGGTGAGGTAGGGAATTTCTCAATTATTTTATCATTTTGGATGATAGAATTTGGGAAACTCTAAAGGGGAAATGACGTTTTAAAACGCTTGTCACCCAGAGAGGCTGTCTAAAAATAAACAAACCACGCGTCATTGCGAGTGATAAAATCCGGGGGGAACACTGAAGGAGAAATGACGTTAAAAAGGTTTGTCATCCTGAACGCAGTGAAGGATCTATTCTCAGACTTTACAGAGCGAAGAAGCATGGCGAATAACAGATCCTTCACTGCGTTCAGGATGACAAACCTTTTTTTGCGAACGCGGCATACGTAGGAACAAAGATTCATGCTACGCGATAAATGATAAAGGCCGCCCGGATAGGGTGGCCTTTATCATTTATGGTTTCAAACAAGGTTCGTGAAATTCGCCTTAATTCGTGAAATTCGTGTTTATTTGTCGCTCAGCATTATTGGGTTTCCTCTGCCTCCGCCAATAATGATCACTTTGGCATTTGGCGAAGTAGCGATAGCCATTTGTGCCTTGATGGTTTCGTATTGTAACTGTTTATCAGACAAGCCGGTTGAAAGAATTTTTTGGTAGTCGGCGATACCTTGTGCTTCTACCCGTTTACGTTCTGCTTCCTGTTTCTCTTTCTGTAACACAAATTGCATTTTCTGAGCATCCTGCTCGGCGTTTATCTTTGATTCGATGCTTGCCCTTACAGATGCTGGCAGGGTGATATTGCGCACGAGAATCTGCTGAAGTTCCAACCCTCTTTTAGCAAAGTTTGCCGTTATGTAACGGTTTATTTTATCCTGGAATTCCTGCCTTTTGGTTGAATACAAGTCAACCGCTGCGTAATTTACCGCGTTGTCACGTATGGCAGTGCGGGCCACCGGGCGAACAATTTTGCCGATATAATCTTCGCCGATGTTTTGCAAAATGTAACCGGCCTTATCGGGCATTACTTTGTATAACACCGATAGATCGATGGTAACCTCTAACCCGTCAGAAGATAATACACGGATCGCGTCATCGCCCTCCTTCTGCCCTTCGCTGCTAACAGCGCTCATGGTATAGGTTTGGGTTTGAGTATCGAAAATAGTGATCTCAACAGCGGGATTAATAATGTGCAATCCGCTCTCTAAAACATTATCCTGTACCTTGCCGAAAAGGGTTTGCACTCCTACTTTGCCCGGTTCAATAACCTTAAACATGGATAACAGCAGCCCTATGGCTACCATTGCTCCTCCGGCTATACTTACTATATTACTGAAGTGATTTGCGGGCTCAGGTGAGCGTTTGAGTACTATACCCACCACGAGTACAATAACTCCTAATATTGCTATAAACATGCAATGAAGTTACACCTTTTTCTGAGAGTTCTTTACGTCTTTTAACAGTCTTATTTTTAAGATTATAACAACAACTCCGGCAAATATAGCTACGCCCACAACCGGGTAGTTTTTGGCCAGAAAATATTGATATGCTACAAAGGCGCACAATACCACCCCTATGGTATACAATACATTGAGCACTAATTTAAAGCCCATGGTTAATATACATTAAGTGTAGGGTCAATTTCTGCAGCCCAGGCTAAAATGCCGCCGCTTAAATTAGATAGATTGGTGAAGCCACGTTGTTCCAGCTGCATAATAGCGGCTGCACTGCGTTTACCACTGCGGCACATTACTACCACCGGTTTATCTTTACGGATCTTTTCGGCTTCAATTAAAATACCTCCAAGAGGTATTAACTGGCCGCCCAAATTTGATGTTTCATATTCAAAATCTTCCCTGACGTCAATCAGTTGAAAATCCTCACCTTTGTCAATTTTCTCTTTTAGTTCCTGTACGGTTATCTCGTTCATGATTAATAAAATTATAACCCAAAGGTAGCTTTTTTTCTATTGCAAATAATTATGCTCAAATTTTGTAACAATCAATACCTAAGAGCGTTTATTATATGGTTTGCTGTATAAAGCGCTATTTTTAGCACCAAAAAGGCAGTGGATTGATAATGTGCGATTAATAATTTTACATAAATATTAACCGGCATTAAATTTAAACAGATCATATAGATGAAAAAAGTTACCCGCTTTTTCTGGTTTTGTTCAGGAGCACATATAGATACCCTAAAAAAATACCCCATCGAGCATAATAAGTATGTGGGTATTGGAGCTACCATATTTTTCACGGCGCTGTTTGCCTCCCTGTCTGGTGGTTATGCCATGTACTTTGTTTTTAATGGCGATGCCTTTGCTGTAGGGTTTGCCATTTTATTTGGATTACTATGGGGAACAGCCATTTTTAATATGGACCGTTATATAGTATCCAGCATTAATAAAGAGGGTACAACCAATCAGCAGATATTGCAGGCTTCTCCGCGTATTTTACTGGCTATCATGATTGGTATAGTTATATCCCGCCCCCTGGAGTTGAAGATATTTGATAAGGAGATCCGTCAGAAATTAAAAACGTCCTATCTGAAAGGGCAGCACCGTAAAATTGATACGCTCGAAAAAACATACAATCAAAAGTATGCAATGGAGATGGGTAAGAACAATGATCTGAAGAAAGAAAAAGACTCCCTGGAAAAAGATATCAACCGTTCCCGTTTCCTGCTTAACCAGGAAGTATTTGGTGATAAAACCAATCAAACATCGGGCATTACCGGCTACGGTACCTATGCCAAACAAAAACAAAGTGTATTGGAGGAAAAAGAAAACCGGCTAAAAACGGTAACGGATAACCTGGGCCAAATGGATCAATACCTGAGCAAGCGAAAGGACTATGAGGGCCTCAACAGCACCAGGTTGTTTACCGATCATCAACTGGATAGCCTATCCAATGTAGCGGGCTTTGCAGATCGTAACTGGGCGCTTGGGCAGTTATCCTTCAACGAAAACGGCACCCGCGACCTGGATACTTATATGGCCATATCTTTTATAGGTTACCTGTTTATTTTATTTGAGTGTTTGCCTGTGTTTGTAAAGCTCATGTCGCCTAAAGGTCCGTACGATACCGCTATAGCCAAAACTGCCGAAGCTAATCTATATATGGCCGAAAAGGAGAAGAACAGGGACATTACTGTTACTGACGATACCTACGAGCATAATTTGGGTATCGATGTGGAGCGGCGTAAAAAAATCATCACATCACAATCCGATTATGATTTTGAGCGGCATACTTATGATTGATGCAATCTGATATTACTGTTTCATTATCAGGTGTTTCCGAAGAAATAAACCCAAATTTCTACAGATTGGTAATTTATACTTGTGTAAAGTAAAATTATCATGAAAAAGAAATTTGAATTATTAATGGTACTGGGTTTTGCATCCGGCGTTGTTATGGCACAGGATTTAAAATCCAAAGATGTGCCTGCTGTAGTTAAAGCGGCATTGGTTTCTAAATACCCTGCGGCGACCAAAGTAAGCTGGGAAAAAGAAAAGGGTAATTACGAGGCTAATTGGGGCGGTAAATCGGGCGAGGATAATTCGGCTTCATTCACACCTGCCGGTATTTTTATAGAGATTGTTAATTCAATTAAAATAAGCGATCTGCCAAAAAATATAGCCCCTTATGTAGAAACCCATTATAAAGGGTCGAAAATAAAAGAAGCCGGAAAAGTTACTGATGCTGCAGGTAGAACTTTTTATGAGGCAGAAATAAAAGGCGGCGACCTTATTTTTGATGATAAAGGAAACTTTGTTAAAAAAGATTAATAGGCGGATTAATTTAAGGCAATATGGACAGATACAAAAAACTGATTCTTTAATGACAGAAAGAAAAGTTTCTATAAAACTAAAAAGTGTAAATCCAGTTCTTAATTAATCTCGTTTATTGATAATAATAAATAAACTAATTTGATGAAAGATACGCTGAACTATAAGATCAAGGCAATTGCTGTTAATATAAGACACACGCGCGAGCAGTTAAACTACACGCAGGAGTATCTTGCCGCTAAATTGAATATATCGCAAAATGCATATAGTAAAATTGAGTTGGGCTATACCAAAATAACCGTTGAAAGGCTATTCCAGGTGGCCGCCATATTAGATGTAGATATTTACTCCCTGATAGACACAGAAAGATTGTCGCTTGTTAATAATTTATAAATTATCCGTTGTTTCATCGAGGGCAATAATATCTTTGCACCCGTTATGGAGACAGCCAATCTGATTGATAATACGGTACAATTTGTACGCGATACCCTTAAAAATGCCGAAGGTGGCCACGACTGGTGGCACATACACCGGGTATGGACCAATGCCAAACTAATTGCACAAACCGAAAAAGCCAACTTGCTTATCGTTGAGCTTGCAGCCCTGCTTCATGATATTGCCGATAGTAAGTTCCATAATGGGGATGAAGAAATTGGTCCGCTTACAGCCGGCAATTATTTGCAGAGCGTAAATGTTGATGCAGATGTTATTGTACATGTGCAACAGATCATCAGGTATATGTCGTTTAAATCAAGCTTTGATAAGCCATCCTTCCACTCTCCGGAATTAGCTATAGTACAAGATGCCGACAGGCTTGATGCCATTGGCGCTATAGGCATAGCCAGGGCCTTTACTTATGGCGGCTTTAAAGGCCGTGAAATTTATAACCCCGAAATTGAGCCCAATTTAAATATGAGCAAAGAGGAGTATAAAAACTCCCCTGCGCCTTCAATCAACCACTTTTACGAAAAACTATTATTACTGAAAGATAAGATGAACACCGCCACCGGCCGTAAGCTGGCCCAACAGCGTCATCAATTTATGGAAGCTTATTTGCAGCAATTCTACCTGGAATGCAAACCATAGGTTAAAAAAAACGTTTCAGCATCAATTATTATTTATGAAAAAAACTTTACTATTTATAATTCCCCTGTTAAGTATAGGTGTTATTACAAAAGCACAGGATACGTTAAAGCAACAGCGCTTTAATTTTCATTTCCAGCAAACCATTATTACCCAGTATAAACCATCATTTGGCGCCGATTATACCGGCAACAATAGTTTGCTCACCAAATCAGAAACACAAAGCTCATTAACCACTACCTTTTTTGGCGCTGCACGCCTTTGGAAAGGGGCTTCAGCTTATTTTAATCCCGAAATGTCTGGTGGATCGGGCCTGAGTAAAACGCTGGGTGTAGCAGGTTTTCCCAATGGCGAAACTTTTAGGGTTGGCGGTTCGGAACCTAAAATTTATATAGCCCGTTTATATTTTACCCAGAATTTTGAATGGGGAAAAGATAAAGACACACTACAGGATGATGCCAACCAATTGGCTGGTTTAAAAAGCAAACGTTATTTTTCTGTTACCGTTGGTAAATTTGGTATGGCCGATTTTTATGATGGTAACGAGTTTAGTCATGACCCAAGGTCGCAGTTCATGAACTGGGCGTTAATGGATAACGGTGCGTGGGATTATCCGGCAAACACCCGCGGCTATGCCATGGGTGTACATACTGAATTGGGTATGCCCAACTGGACGTTAAGGTTTGCCTTCACCATGTCGACAACCACGGCCAATGGCGCTATATGGGACGCAAAAATTGGGAAAGCCAATACCCAAACCCTGGAGTATGAAAGGCGCTACACCCTTGGCGGCAACAAAGGGACCGTGAGGGTATTGGGTTTTCGTAACAATGGCAAAATGGGCAATTACCGGCAGGCGCTGGCTATTAATGCGGTTAATCCTGTTGTTGATACCAACCTGGTTTATGGCAAACATAAATATGGTTTCGGCATTAGTGCTGATCAATACCTGAGCAAGGATTTTGGCGTATTTGCCAAAGTAAGCTATAACGATGGCCATACCGAAACCTGGTATTTTACAGAAATAGACCGGTCATTAAGCTTTGGCGCTGTGCTTAAGGGCAACTCATGGAAACGTGGCGATGACGAATTAGGACTTGCATTTGTAGCCAATGGCCTCGCCCGGCCACATCGCGATTACCTTGCTGCCGGCGGATATGGTTTTATTATTGGTGATGGAAAACTAAATTACAGTAATGAACTGATAGCTGAGTTATATTATAAGATAAATGCCTATCAGAAAAAATTCTGGCTTTCGCCCGATTATCAGTTTATCCTAAACCCTGCATACAATAAAGACCGCGGCCCTGTGAATGTGTTTTCGCTGAGGGCGCATATTGAATTTTAATTGTAACGGTATTTAAAGTTTGCAAAAGGCTAATACAATATTAAATTTGTTTATGCCTAATACTTATACACAACTATATATTCATTTTGTATTTGCCGCAAAATACAGGATGGCAATAATTCAACCTGAATGGGAAGAATTGCATCGTTACATTACCGGAATAGTTCAAAATAATGGGCACAAATTACTTGCGATAAACTCTGCAACTGATCATTTACATCTTTTTATTGGCCTTAATCCCAGCCAGTCAATATCCGAGTTAATGCGGCTTGTTAAAGGAGATAGTTCGGAATTTGTAAACAAACAAGGATTTACCAAGAGAAAGTTTCAATGGCAGGAAGGTTATGGAGCTTTCAGCAATAGTAATTCTCAAATTGATTCGGTAGTTAAATACATCAACAATCAAAAAGAACATCATCGAAAGAAATCATTCAAAGAAGAGTATTTGAATATTTTGAAAGATTATTCGGTTAATTATGATGAAAAATATGTGTTTCGGGATTTGATAGATTGATTGCCCTGCGCTTTATTGGGTAGCCTCTACGAGGCAAAATAAACAGCCCTGTTTTTTCTACAAGCAGGTAATCCCTACGGGACATATTTGCATGTTAAAAAAATGATTAGTCCTTTTGTAAGGTGTATATCCCATTGGGGTATTGATTATATCTTAATTGTAGATGCCTCGTTGCGGCTACCTGATTGCAGAACTGGATTTGATAAATCGATTACCTAGCGTTTATCGGGTAGCTTCTACGAGGCAAAATAAACTACTTGTTTTTTCTACAAACAGGTAATCCCTACGGGATATGTTTGCATGTTAAAGAATGACACTAAGCGTTTATAGGGTGTATATCCTCACGGGATATTTGTTATATCAATTGGAAATGTCTTAAATGCCTCGTAGAGGCTACCTGTTTGTAGCCCCCCCCCCAAAATGAATGATCGCTTTGCTCCGTAGGAGCTACCTATCTACCACCTGCTCTTTTAAACAGATTACCCAATCAGCGCCAGCGTCCCAAAATAGATCAGCATACATCCCGAACTTAAAAAATTCATCCGCATGGCATTTTTAAAGTTGGCGTTATCGGTTGATTTACCCACTTTGTAAAACCAATAATTAAAAAATAAAAATATAGGCAGCGCGCATACCAGGAAAAAATAAAAGTTATACATTTTATCCGCGGTATGCCAGTAATAAAACGAGCAGGCAATTCCCAATGCAAATAACGCTCCCGAAAAGATAAACGACCCTTTATAACCCAGCAAAAGGCTAATGGTGTTGTCGCCGCGGCGGCTATCTTCTTCATGCTGGTAAACCTGTGTTAATGGATATGATGCCCCAATCAAACAAGAACATATTGCCCCGGCTACTATAAAGCTAATATCCCAATGCCTCAATAAGCTTAACCCGCTTAATGCCGAAAAAGTGACATAATAGATAAAAGCCCCCTGGAAAAAGAAAACAGTAAGAAAGCTAATGATGGGGTATTTTTTTAACCGGGTTGCCGGGTGACTATAAAGTTTAGACATGATGCCATAAAGCAATACCGCGAAAGCAAATTCCCAACTGATTAAAAAACTCAATAAAAAAGCCAAAGCCTCCAGCAAAATGGAAAAATAATAAAGGCTGATATCTACTTGGGGCGGCTTTTCTAAAAGGCCGATACTATCTTCATCCTTATCAAAATAGCTGTTATATCCATTACTTGCCGGGAATGCCAAAAAATGCCAGATTAAAAACACCAATATTGCATTAACAGGATCAATAAACGGCACCTGGCTAAAGGCAAACAAATATACCGGCAGCAGGAAGACAGAAAAAACAAAACGCAGGTGTGCAAGTGCCGAAGATGTAGGTATAATTTGATTAATTTTCATTCAATTGATGCATATTAGAAAGATGAAGGCAACGGTGACTGTTTACTAAACGTTATAAACATAAAATAGGATGCTTCATTTCACTAAAGTAAAAATTAGTATTGCATAAATCATTATGTTTGAAAACTACGTTATTATACCATGATTAAAAAAATATATGCAATAGCAATCTTAGCTTTTTTAGCTATAAACACCTTTGCACAAAGCAAGGTAACACACTCAAATGTCTCTTTTAAAATTAAAAACCTGGGCTTTAATGTAAGCGGGAATTTTGGAGGCGTTAATGCTGATATTCAGTTTAAGCCAACCAACCTTGCGGGTAGCTCAATAGAAGCTTCGGTAGCATCCAATAGTTTGAATACCGATAACGAAAGCCGGGATAGCCACATCAAAAGTGAAGCCTACTTTGATGTAGCCAAATATCCTAAGATCACCGTAAAATCGGTTTCATTTAAACATACAAGCGGAAACAACTATACGGGCAGTTTTAACGTAAGTATTAAAGATAAAACAAAGTTGATAGAAATACCTTTTACGTATACTGAAGCGGGCAATACCGCAATATTTAAAGGGGGATTCCAGGTTTTAAGAACCGACTTTGGCATTGGCGGCCAAAATATTGTGCTATCAAACGAAGCCAATATCCTGGTAGAAACAGAGATTAGCAAATAAAAGGTTTAAAAAAAATTAATGGAGAGTTGCATTAGTGCCATCGGGATAGCAAATCCCCATAACCGTATTGCCCAGGCTGATATTTACCACTTTATGGTGAACGCTTTTGGGTTGGATAATACAAATGCAGCAAGGTTAAAAAGCATTTATGATAATTCTGGTATCGATCATCGGTATTCGGTAATTAAGGATTTTGGCGAAAGCGACCCATCTAATTATACCTTTTTTGATCCATCAGGAAATTTTGATCCTTTCCCTGACACGCAGAAGCGACTGAAGTTTTACGAAAATGAAGCGATAGCTATAGCCATTAATGCTGTAAAAAACTGCATTGCGGGCTTTGAAGAAGGTGTTTTAAAGCAGGTAACACACCTGATAACCATAAGCTGTACCGGTATGCATGCCCCTGGCATTGATATCGAGCTCGTAGAAAAGCTTGGCCTTAATCGCGATACCGAGCGCACCTGTATCAATTTTATGGGATGCTATGGTGCAATTAACGGTTTAAAGGTTGCAGACTATATTTGCCGGGCCACCCCAGAAGCAAAAGTACTGGTGGTAAGTGTAGAACTTTGTACCCTGCATTTTCAAAAAGATAATACGCTGGATAATTGGGTTGCCAATTCCCTGTTCTCTGATGGAGCAGCTGCGGTATTGGTCGAAAATACATCACAACGTTTGAGTAAAGGAACTCACCTCTCTTTAAAAAATTTCTACTCGGAATTTGTGATCGAAGCCCGCGATGATATGGGCTGGTATGTGGGCAATACCGGTTTTGAAATGAAGCTTACATCGCGCGTATCTAAACAGATCAAAAAAAACATAAAGGCCTTAACCGGCAGGTTTTTGCAAAAAGCAAAACTTGATGCCGGGCAGATCACCGCGTACGCCGTGCATCCCGGTGGCCGTAAAATACTGGAAGCGGTTGAAGAGGCATTGGAACTTCCCGAAGAAAGTAATGCGTTTGCTTACCAGGTATTACAGGAATACGGAAACATGTCATCTGCCACTATTCTTTTTGTGTTGCAGAAAATGCTTAAGGCCGGAAACCTGGTAGATCAAAAGATCATGAGCTTTGCTTTTGGACCCGGTTTAACGGTTGAAGGTATGATACTTGAAATGCATTAACCCACATGAGCGACGTATTGATAGTTGGTGGCGGCCTGGCCGGATTATTTAATGCGATATTGCTTAACCGCGCCGGATTAAAGGTTACCCTTATCGAAAAAAAGACCTACCCGATGCACCGGGTATGCGGCGAATATATCTCCAACGAAGTAATTCCCTTTCTCGGCAGCTTAGATATTGATCTTGATCAGTTGAACGTTTCCCGCATCAACCGGGTAGAAGTTACAGCGGCATCAGGCACCAAGTTTTCACAAAAGCTTGATTTGGGTGGTTTTGGATTGAGTCGTTACACTTTTGATAACTTCCTTTACCATAAAGCGATGGTGGAAGGGGTAAACTTCATGATTGGCACACGGGTGGAGGACATTCATTTTAAAGACAATCATTTCGACGTGGTTACTCCCGGCGCGGTGCTGACTGCCCCGTTGGTTATCGGCTCATTTGGTAAACGATCAAACCTCGACCAAAAACTGAAACGGCCATTTTTTTATAAACGAAGTCCGTACCTGGCGGTAAAGTTTCATGTAAAAATGGATTTTCCGGATGATCTTATCCAGCTTAATAATTATAAAGATGGCTATTGCGGCGTAAGCAAAACAGATGGCGACAGGTACTGCATGTGCTATATGGCGCACCGGGACGACCTGCGTAAGTACGGCACATTACAGGCTTTAGAGGATAACATCATTCGTAAAAACCCTTATTTAAACGATATTTTTACCAACGCAGAATTTTTGCTGGATAAGCCCGAAGTGATCAATGAGATCTCATTTGAGAAAAAGGCCCCGGTTGATAACCACATCCTGATGAGCGGAGATACCGCCGGGATGATTGCTCCACTTTGCGGCAATGGGATGACTATGGCTATTCACTCGGCTAAGATACTATCAGAGAAAATTATCAGCCATTATAAGCCTGGTAAATTTGTTGACAGCAATCGTGCAAGCCTGGAAGCCGACTATACAGAGAGCTGGAATAAGCAATTTGCACAGCGTTTGTGGGTTGGGCGACAGTTACAACGGTTGTTTGGCAATAACAATACCACCGCGCTTACCCTGCACCTGTTAAACGGCCTGCCACCATTATCCCGTTACCTGATAAGTAAAACCCATGGCAAACCTTTTGCCTGATATAAGCGTATTTACGATATGCCCGATTTATCAATCCGCGTTTTTGATGCCGAGATCATGGATGATCTCTATTTGCCATATAATGAAATAGCCCCGGTCTTAGAGGGGTTAGGTAAAGTAAACTCCTGGTTTGGCGGGCATAATAGTATAATAGACAGCCTCAAAAAATTTCCGGTGTATAATGGTTATTCGGTTAGTGATTGGGGCTGTGGTGGTGGCGACACGCTGATTGCCATTGCCAATTGGGCTAAGCATCAGCAAATTCACCTAAAACTTACGGGTATTGACGCGGCCCCCGCGGCAATCAATTTTGCAGGCAAGGCATCAAAGGGCTTTAATAATATCAGCTATGTACAAGCCGATGTGATAAAGGATATTCATTTGCTGGGCAAACACGATATCATTATCAGCAGCCTGTTTACGCATCATTTTGATGATGAGCATTGGATACAGATGATCAAAAATATGCATGCATCTGCCGGCAAAGGCATCATTATTACCGATCTGCACCGGCATTGGTTATTATACTACGCGGTTATAGTGATAACCCATGTTTTAACCCGAAATAAAATGGTTCGCTATGATGGTCCTTTATCAGTAAAGCGGGCGTTTAAAAAGCACGAATTATTAACCCTGCTAAAAAATGCAGGAATTGATAACTTTAATTTAACATGGAAGTGGCCTTTCCGCTGGCAGTTAGTGATCTATAAATCGTAGCTTTACGCTATGAATTTGCGCGTATTGGTTTTAGTTACCGCAACAGGCGTAGCAATAACGCTGTCGGCAGTAAACTTTTATTTTCAACACAAATGGTACGATGTTATGATCACTTTTACGGCTACCCTTGTCGTAAGCTACATTGTATTTTACTACCTCATAGAAAAGTATATTTACTCGCGCATTAAACTTATTTATAAGCTTATCCATAACCTGAAGTTGGGGCGAGACCTCCGCGATGCCCTTGGCGAGCATGTAACTGCCAACCCAATTGATGATGTTGAGCAGGAAGTAAAAGAATGGGCGAAGCAAAAAAAATCAGAAATTGATGAATTGCGCAAGCAGGAAAAATTTCGCCGGGATTTTTTATCCAATATATCGCACGAGTTTAAAACACCGCTTTTTGCTATACAGGGGTATATAGAAGCCCTGCAGGATGATGATTTTGATGATCGTGAAATGGCAAGGCAGTTTTTGGAGAAAGCCTCAAAAAATGTTGATCGTTTAAGTTACCTGATTAAGGATCTGGATGAGATATCCAAGCTGGAATCGGGCGAGATCCCTATAAATTATACCAAATTTAAGATCAATGATCTTATAAAAGAGGTGTTTGAATCATTGGAGATTAAGGGCAAGCAATACAAGATTAAGCTGATCTTTAAACAAAAATATGATGAAGGCATTATTGTATACGCCGACAGGGAAAAAATAAGGCAGGTTTTGGTGAACCTTATAGATAATTCATTTAAGTACGGCAAAGAGGAAGGCAACACATCAGTAAGCCTGTTTGTACTGCATGACCAGGTTTTGGTTGAAGTTACTGACGATGGAATTGGTATAGAAGAGAAATTTCTGCCGCGCCTGTTTGAACGTTTTTACCGCACCGATACCAGCCGTTCAAGGCAAATTGGTGGTTCGGGTTTGGGGCTGGCTATTGTAAAACATATTATCGAAGCACACCAGCAAACTATTAATGTACGCAGTACCGAGGGGTTGGGATCTACCTTTGGTTTTACTTTGCAAAGAGCAAAACAAACTTTACCTTTCCCAAATATACCAGTGTTAAAAAGTTAACATTAATTTAACATAGCAACCGTACCTTTACCCCAATTTAAAGCAATATGTCACTTAACAGCATTTTCCAGTATTTTGTACCAAAGGATAAAAAAATATTTTTTCCTTTATTTGAGCAAGCGGCCAGCAATGTAGTAACCATGGGTACTATATTGGTTGAAGCGGTTAACTCAAACAACGCCACCACCCGCGAGGAGTTGTTTAAACAGATTGACAAGCTGGAGAACAAAGGGGATGAACTTACACACCAGATATATCTGGAGCTGGGTAAAAACTTCATTACGCCGTTTGATCGTGAAGACATCCACGCTTTAGCTACCGCTATTGATGATGTTGCCGATTATATACAAGGTGCTGCTAACCGCATGAGCCTTTACAGGATAGATGATTTTAATGAGCACATCCGCAAACTATCTGATTTGATTTTGCAAGCCAGTATTGATCTGGAAAAAGCTGTACGCGAATTAAAAGATTTGCGTAACGTACGTAACATTGCCGATTCATGCATTAGGATAAACAGCGTGGAAAACCAGGCTGATTATGTATTTGACCGCGCCGTGGCAGATCTGTTCCTGTACGAAAAGGATGCTATCAGACTTATAAAATATAAAGAGATACTTGCCGCTCTTGAAACCGCTACAGATATGTGCGAAGACGCGGCCAACGTAATGGAATCAATTTTAGTTAAAAACGCTTAAGCATATCCTAATCATCACTAAATGGTTACTTCCCTACTTGTCGTTGTTGTTGTACTTGCTCTTGTTTTTGATTACACAAACGGTTTTCATGACGCTGCCAACTCCATCGCTACCATAGTATCTACTAAAGTACTTACACCTTTCCAGGCTGTGCTCATGGCAGCGGTGTTTAACTTTGCCGCTTACTTTTTTATAAAGGATCATAAAGTTGCCAATACAGTTTCAAAAATTGTACTGGAACATTATGTAACCATGCATGTAATATTAGCCGGCTTAATTGCCGCTATCTCGTGGAATTTAATTACCTGGTGGTTTGGTATCCCTTCAAGCTCATCGCATACACTTATTGGTGGCTTTGCAGGTGCAGGTATGACCAATGCCCTTTATATGGGTGCAAATGCCCTGCATGCTATTGAAATGAAGTATGTGCTTACCATTGTAGCATATATAGTTTTAGCTCCTTTTATTGGTTTAATTATAGCATATATAGTAACCATTTTAATATTAAACATCTGTAAAAGAGCAAGGCCTACTACGGCAGAGCGCTGGTTTAAAAGATTGCAGTTGGTATCGGCAGCGGCGTTAAGTTTTGCACACGGTGGTAATGATGCGCAAAAGGTAATGGGGATATTATATGTAACCTTAATTGCTGCAAAAATTATTCAGCCAGGCGCAGCAATGCCCGAGTGGATACCATTGGCTTGTTACTCTGCCATTGCAGCCGGAACCATGTCTGGTGGCTGGAAGATCGTTAAAACCATGGGATCAAAGATCACCAAGGTAACCCCACTGGAAGGCGTAAGTGCCGAAACAGCTGGTGCCATTACCCTTTTTATTACCGAAAGATTTGGTATTCCGGTTTCAACAACTCATACTATTACCGGTTCAATTATCGGTGTTGGTTTAACCAAACGTGTTTCTGCAGTACGCTGGGGTGTAACCATTAACCTGGTTTGGGCCTGGATAATTACCATCCCAATCTCTGCCCTGATTGCTGCCGGTGTATTTGCCTTATTAAAAGCGATAGGATAATTTTCCAAATACTTGGAGGCATTTTTGTTACTTTTAGCCACTATGAAAAAAATAATATTATCAATAACTGTTTTATTGTTCTTTATAACACTTAGCAGTTGCGATACGCTGAACCAGGTAGCCCAGGCAGCAGTAACAAACCCAGGGGGTAACCCAACAACACTTGAAATTGGCAACGGCCTTAAACAGGCCCTTGAAATAGGAACCGGTAAAAGCTCAGATAAACTATCGGCAGTGGATGGTTTTTTGAAGAACGCGGAGGTTAAGATACTTTTCCCGCCCCAAGCTCAAAAAGCAGAAAAAACACTTAGAAGTATTGGCTTAGGCAGTCTTTGTGATAATGTGATAAGCTCCCTTAATCATGCTGCAGAAGATGCCGCTGTACAGGCAAAACCCATATTTATCAGTGCTATAAAGCAAATGACCTTGCAGGATGTTACCAATATTTTATTGGGTAAAGAAGATGCTGCAACTCAATATTTTAAGCGCACAACAACCCTGCAGTTATCAGACAAGTTTAAACCTGTTGTGCAGTTAAGTTTAAACAAAACAGGTGCTACAAAATACTATACGGATGCAGCCCAGGCCTACAATAAAGTACCATTTGTATCTAAGATTAATCCCGATATCAGCGATTATGTTACCCAAAAAGCTATTGATGGTTTATTTCTGGAGATAGCCAAACAAGAGTTGGATATTCGCCAAAATCTTGGTGCACGCACAACGCCGTTATTGCAAAAGGTATTCGCTTTTGCTGATAAGCAAAAGAAGTAGAGCCCCCCAACCCCCTGAAGGGGAGCTTTTTGATTTGTGCTTTACAGAATTTAAAAATATCAAACATAAAAGGAAAGGCCAATCGCAAAACGATTGGCCTTTCCTTTTATGTTTTTAAAGTCTTCCGCTAATCAGCGGAGAGATTTAGAGGGGCTTTCCTATTTGGGCCCGTAGGTTACAACCGGTATTATCATTTCCTCTAACGAGATGCCTCCATGCTGGAAGGTTTCGTTATAAAAGTTAACAAAGTGGTTATAGTTATTCGGGTACACAAAATAGCTGTCTTCCTTGGCAAACACAAAGCTTGAACTTAAGTGCAGCTTAGGGAGCATAGCATCATGCGGGTTACGGATGTGGAATACTTCTTTAGCATTATAATTAAGGTTTTTACCTTGTTTATAACGTAAGTTGGTATTGGTGTTCCTATCGCCCACTATTTTGCTTGGGTTTTTTACGCGGATGGTACCGTGGTCTGTAGTAATAATTACACGTACTTGTTTCTGTGCCAAAAACTTAAGCAGATCAAACAAAGGCGAGTGCTCAAACCATGATAAGGTTAATGAACGGTAAGCAGCATCATCACTGGCCAGCTCCCGAATCATCTGCATATCGGTACGGGCATGTGATAGCATATCAACAAAGTTGTATACAACCACATTCAGCTCGTTATTCATCAGGTTACTTACCGATTCATTCAAGGCCCGGCCTTCATCAATGTTAAGTATTTTATGGTAAGAGTATTTGCAGTCTCTTTTTAACACCCGTTTTAAATGATCGGCAATAAATTCAGATTCGAAAAGGTTTTTACCTCCTTCATCTTCATCATTTTGCCACATCTGCGGGTATCTTTTTTCCATATCCAAAGGCATCAGGCCGCTAAAAATGGAGTTACGGGCATACTGGGTGGCTGTAGGTAAAATACTGTAATAAGTATCCTCTTCCTCTAACCTGAAATATTCAGAAATTATGGGGTTGATGATCTTAAACTGGTCAAACCTCAGGTTATCTATCAGGATAAAAAACAAAGGCCCCTTGCCATCCATTTTAGGGAACACTTTCTTTTTAAACAATTGCGGCGAGCTGGTAGGCGCCGAATCCGGATTTTTTATCCAGTTTAAATAGTTACGTTCAATAAATTTGCAAAACTGTGTATTGGCTTCAGCTTTTTGCATGGTTAATATCTCGTGCATGCCAGCATCTTCCAGTTTTTCCAGTTCCAGCTCCCAGTAGATGAGTTTTTTGTAAACGTCAACCCATTCCTGGTGGCTCAGGTTATCGTTAAGCGTCATCCCCAGCGTACGGAAATCCATTTGGTAAGCCATGGTTGTTTTTTCGGTAACCAGGCGTTTGTTTTCGGTAAGTTTTTTAATGGTAAGCAGGATCTGCTTGGGGTGAACCGGCTTGATAAGGTAATCATCAATCTTTGAACCGATGGCATCCTCCATTAAATATTCTTCCTCGTTTTTGGTGATCAGCACTATAGGCACATCGTTATTAATGTTCTTGATCTGCTGCAGTGTTTCCAGGCCGGTAAGGCCAGGCATGTTCTCGTCCAGGAAAACCAGGTCGAAATAGCCGCTCTTAAAAGTATCAACAGCATCGTTGCCATTGGTTACGGTTGTAACCTTGTAGCCTTTTTCGTTTAAGAAAAGTATATGTGGTCGTAGCAGGTCAATTTCGTCATCAGCCCATAAAATGGTTGTATCTTGCATAATATCTGTATTTAAGTAGTCTGAATCAGAATTATTTCTGAACCGGAACTTATCGAATTAAGAATAAACAGAACTATCTGCTTGCCAAATATTCACCATTAAAGTAAAATTCAAATAATTCTTTAATTCGATGAGTTACGGTTCAGACGTTTCTGATTCAGACAATAAAACCTCAAAGGGACGGTTTTGTTGTCACTGAGTAAAGGTATTAACAAAATTTAACAAACATCGGGCGCTTATTTTACCTTTGTTTTACATTTTTGCACTTTATTGATCCCATTGAATAAAAAGAAAATAATAAACGATCCGGTTTACGGTTTTATCAGCATCCCAACAGAGCTGATATTCGACCTGATTGAGCATCCTTACTTTCAAAGATTAAGGTATATCAAGCAATTGGGAATGACACACCTGGTATATCCCGGCGCGCTGCATACGCGTTTCCATCATGCGCTGGGTGCAATGTACCTTATGGATATGGCTATTGAAACCTTGCGTAACAAGGGCCACAATATTAGCGATGAGGAAGAGGAAGCGGTTACCATTGCTATATTATTGCATGATATTGGTCATGGTCCGTTCTCGCACGCGCTGGAGCGTACTATTATTGAAGGCATTGATCATGAGGATATATCATCAATGCTCATGAATAAACTCAACGAGCAATTTGGCGGGCGTTTAACCATGGCTATCAGTATTTTTAATGATACTTTCCCTCGTAGGTTTCTGCATCAGATGGTATCAAGCCAGTTGGATATGGATAGGCTGGATTACCTTAACCGCGACAGTTTTTTTACAGGTGTATCAGAAGGTGTGATCAGCTCAGAGCGGATCATTAAAATGCTGAACGTTAAGGACGATCTTATAGTGGTAGATGCTAAAGGTATTTATTCGATAGAAAAATTCCTGATTGCCCGCCGACTGATGTACTGGCAGGTTTACCTGCACAAAGCAGTGGTTGCCGGCGAAGAATTACTGGTAAAAATTTTTAAACGCTGCCGTGAGCTTACCTTAAAGGGCGAGGATCTGTTTGCCACACCCGCTTTAAAGCATTTTATTAAAGGCCACATCAGCAGGGATGCTTTCATGAACGAAGATCATCACCTGGATACTTTTGCGGGTTTGGATGATACCGATATTATGGCCGCGGTAAAGGTTTGGGCCGGGCATCATGATTTTATATTATCAACCCTATCACAAAACCTGATACAGCGTAAATTGTATCAGGTAGATATCAGCAACAAACGCCCGGATAAGGCCTTTGTAAGTTCGCTCATTAAAAAAGCGATGCAAAAATATAGCGTAAGTGAGCAGGATGCTGGCTACTTTGTTTTCACTACATCCATACGTAATAATGCCTACACTGCCGGCGATGGCAATATTGGCATATTGATGAAGGATGGTCATGTACATGATATTACCACCGCAAGCGATAACTCAAATTTAGAGGCATTAGCTAAAACGGTAAAAAAATATATACTTTGCTATAGTAAGGAGTTAATTGAAGTATCAAGTAGTTAGTATCAAGTATCAAGATTTTGGGGCGCTTCAATGCAGCTATCTTGATACTAACTACTTGATACTTGATACTCACAATTAATTATTTGCTGCTTTAATTTTAACATTTAAATTTGTCGATGCAATTTACTGCCCAGGATATAAGTTTTCTTCTTAACGGAACTGTTGAAGGTGATCCTTCGGTAACCGTTCATCAACTGTCCAAAATCGAAGAAGGCACTTCCGGCAGTCTTTCTTTTTTGGCCAATCCTAAGTATGAGCAGTACTTATATACTACAAACGCATCGGTAGTTATTATAAATAATGATTTGCAGCTAACCGGACCTGTTACTGCTACCCTGATCAGGGTGGAGAATGCTTACAGTTCATTTTCGGTTCTGCTGGAAAAATATAATACCTTCAAGCTCAATAAAAAAGGCATCGAACAGCCCTGCTTTATCCACCCATCTGCACAAATTGGCGCCGAACCCTATATAGGTGCGTTTGCCTACATTGGGCTTAACGCCAAAATTGGCGACAATTGTAAAATATACCCCAATGTTAACATTGCTGATAATGTAACCATTGGAAACAACGTTACCTTGTTCTCGGGTGTTACCGTTTATTTTGATTGCGTGATAGGTAATAACGTTGTGGTGCACTCAGGCGCGGTGATTGGTAGTGATGGCTTCGGCTTTGCCCCCAATCCCGATGGTACCTATACCAAAGTTGCCCAAATCGGTAACGTGATTTTGGAAGATGATGTGGAGGTGGGATCAAACACTACCATTGACAGAGCCACTATGGGGTCAACAGTGATACGCAAGGGCGTAAAGCTGGATAACCTGATACAGATAGCCCATAATGTAGAGATTGGGGCTAATACAGTAATTGCGGCCCAAACAGGCATATCAGGCAGTACTAAGGTTGGCGAAAACGTAATTATGGGCGGCCAGGTGGGTTTAGTTGGTCACATCAGCATAGCAAACCGTACGCAGGTACAGGCCCAATCGGGTATCAGCCGCGACATTACCGAAGAGGGTAAAAAATGGGCCGGCAGTCCGGCTGCACCATACAACGCCAATATGCGTTCAAATGTGGTCATAAACCGCCTGCCCGAGTTGGAGAAAAGAATAAACGAATTAGAAAAAATAATTATCGAATTAAAGAAGGGGCAATAGTTCGGTAAACGTTCACTGGTTCACTGGTTCATTGGTCTTTTCTGATGGCAATAATGAACTATTCACCAATGAACTAATGAACAAATGAACCAATGAACGCTACAAAAAATGAATGTAAAACAAAGAACCATTAAAACACCTGTTTCGGTTTCGGGCACCGGCCTACATACCGGTCAAAGGGTAACCATGACATTTAACCCTGCACCCGAAAATCACGGCTATAAATTCAGGAGGGTTGATATGCCCGGTTCGCCTATAATTGACGCGGATGTTGATAATGTGACAGATACATCACGCGGTACTACTATTTCACAAAACGGTGCTACGGTAAATACAGTGGAGCACGTACTTGCTGCATTAGTAGGTTTAGAGGTTGATAATGTACTAATTGATATGGATGGGCCCGAAACGCCTATCATGGATGGCAGTTCGATACAGTTTGTTGATGTAATACTGGAAACCGGCCTGGTTGAACAGGAAGCAGACCGCGAATATTACCACATCCCTTATAATATTCATTACTCTGAGCCCGACCGCAAAGTAGAAATGGTGGCCATGCCTTTGGATGATTACCGTTTTACCTGTATGGTTGACTATAACTCGCAGGTGTTGGGAAGTCAGCACGCCAGTATATCTACTATAAGTGAGTTTAAAAAGGAAATTGCATCGTGCCGTACCTTTTGCTTCCTGCATGAGTTAGAGATGTTGGTAAAGCATGATTTAATTAAAGGTGGCGATCTTAACAACGCCATTGTGGTTGTTGATAAAGAAGTGGACGAAGAAGAGCTTGCCCACCTTGCCAAACTATTTAACCGTAAAGATATTAATGTAGCCCCGCAGGGAATTCTTAATAATATTGAATTACGCCACCAGAATGAGCCTGCAAGGCACAAGCTGCTGGATATGATAGGCGATTTGGCCCTGGTTGGTGTGCCGCTTAAAGGGCACATTATGGCTGCCCGCCCCGGCCATGCTGCTAATGTGGCCTTTGCAAAAAAAATAAAAACATTAATTAAAAAAGAAAAAAGCCGCAAGCAGGTTAAAGTGTATGATCCTAATGCCAAGCCTGTATTTGATACGGTTGAAATTATGGGTATGCTACCGCACAGGCAGCCTTTTTTAATGATAGATAAAATATTAGAATTGACCAAAAGCCATGTTGTGGGCATGAAAAATGTAACCATCAACGAGGAGTTTTTTAAAGGTCATTTCCCGGGCGCCCCTATATTTCCGGGTGTGCTTCAAATTGAGGGTATGGTACAAACCGGGGGTATTCTGGTTTTAAATACGGTACCCGATCCAGAAAATTATTTGACCCTGTTTTTGAAGATAGAAAATGCCCGCTTTAAAAGTAAAGTAGTACCTGGCGACACTATTATTTATATTTGCGATCTGCTGGCCCCTATCAGACGAGGTATTGCGACTATGAAGGGCGTAGGTATGGTTGGCGACAGAGTTGTTGTTGAAGCTGAATTAATGGCACAAATTGTAAAAGTAAAAGGAACAGAAGTATGATCCAGCCTTTAGCATATATACACCCACAGGCTAAAATAGCCGATAATGTGGTGATTGAACCTTTTGTTACTATCCATAAAGATGTTGAAATTGGCGAGGGTACCTGGATAGGCTCCAACTCGGTTATCATGGATGGCGCCCGTATAGGGAAAAACTGCCGTATATTTCCGGGAGCCGTAGTATCTGCGCCACCCCAGGATTTGAAATATAAAGGCGAGCAAAGCACTGTTTCTATAGGTGATAATACAACCATTCGTGAGTGTGTAACACTTAACCGTGGTACTGCTTTGGATAAAAATACCACCACCATTGGCAGTAATTGCCTGCTGATGGCATATGTGCACGTAGCGCATGATTGTGTTATCGGCGATAATGTGATTATTGCAAATGCGGTACAATTGGCAGGGCATATCAATATATATGATTACGCCTTTATTGGCGGATCATCAGCCGTTCACCAGTTTGTTGAAATTGGTGCGCATAGCATGATCTCCGGCGGATCGTTGGTACGTAAGGATGTGCCGCCGTTTACCAAAGCTGGTCGGGAGCCATTATCATACGTTGGTATCAACTCGGTTGGTTTGCGCCGCAGAGGGTTTTCTGCTGCTACTATCAATGAAATCCAGGAGATCTATCGTATCCTGTTCCTCAAAAAATATAATGTAAGTAAGGCCCTTGATATCATCGAAGCTGAGTTTACACCAAGTGTGGAACGCGATGAGATCATCAACTTCCTGCAAAATTCGCAGAGAGGTATCATGAAAGGTTTTGGGAATAGCTAAATTGTCTGAATCAGAATTTACAGGATTTTTGAATTAACAGAATCCTGTAAATTTGTTCAACATTCTCTATTCTGCCCATTCTATAATTCTGTAAATTCTGATTCAGACTACTCATGACCATCACCCTAAATAATATTGGCCGCCGCTTTAACCGCGATTGGATTTTCAGGGGGATACACCATACGTTTACCAGCGGTGAATCATATGCCATACTTGGGCCAAATGGTTCGGGAAAATCTACCTTGCTACAGATTTTAAATGGCAGTCTTTCCCCGTCAATTGGTACTATTGACTTTACATTCCAGGAAAAACAGATCGAGATTGATCAAGTATTTCAATATTTAAGCCTTGCCGCCCCATACCTGGAAGTAATTGAGGAATTTACGCTTAGTGAAATGGTTGATTTTCATTTCAAGTTTAAAACTTACAAAGAGGGTGTTGATAAAAAGCACCTGATCAATTTGCTAAACCTGCCCAAAAGCGAGCATAAGCTTATTAAATATTTTTCATCGGGCATGAAACAGCGCCTTAAGCTGATCCTGGCTTTTTGTGCCGATACCCCCATGCTGATGCTCGATGAACCAACCTCCAACCTTGATCATCAGGGGGTGGATTGGTATTTAAGCCTGGTTGAACAGTTTGCAACAGGTCGCCTCACTATCATCTGCTCAAACCAGGAACATGAGTATGGTTTTTGTAAACAACGGCTGAGCATATCTGATTACAAGAGTTAGATTTGATACGGAAGTTAAAATCAGTCTTGTCGAAGTTTTGATCTATTCTATTTCCCTCCACATGCTATTGTCATAATTCAGCAACTTCCGGGCGAAATCTGAAATCTCACAGCTAATATCTCATATCTATTCCCGTATCTTTAGTTACTAAAACAAAAAACTACTTATGATACCAGTAAAAGGATATGCAGCACAATCACCTACTTCGGACCTCGCCCCATGGGATTTTGAGCGACGTGAAGTTGGTGCGCATGATGTGCAATTTGATATTTTATTTTGTGGCGTTTGCCATAGTGACCTTCACCAGATAAAGAATGACTGGTTTCCCGGGATCTTCCCGATGGTGCCGGGACATGAAATTGTTGGGCGGGTGGTTAAAGTTGGCGATCATGTTAAAAAATTTAAAGTTGGCGACCTTGCCGGTACCGGCTGCCTGGTTGATTCATGCAGGATATGTGAAAACTGTAAAGAGGATCTGGAGCAATATTGCTTAAATGGCAGTTCGCAAACCTACAACGGCCTGGAGCAGGATCATAAAACACCTACCTACGGCGGTTACTCCAACAGTATTGTTGTTAATGAAGATTTTGTACTTCATATTTCTGATAAACTTGACCTTGCCGCCACCGCGCCATTGTTATGCGCCGGTATCACCACCTACTCACCGCTTAGGCACTGGAAAGTTGGAAAAGGCCATAAGCTTGCAGTTTTAGGTTTGGGCGGATTAGGCCACATGGGCGTTAAGTTTGGTGTAGCCTTTGGTGCCGAAGTTACCGTTTTAAGTACTTCGCCAAGCAAGGAAGCAGATGCTAAAGCATTGGGAGCACATCATTTTGTGGTAACCAGCGATCCTAAACAGATTGAAGCCGCTAAAAACTCATTCGATTTTATATTGGATACTGTTTCTGCACCACATGATTTTAACATGTACCTGTCTTTATTAAGAACCAATGGTGTACATATTTGCGTAGGGGTGCCACCAGAACCGGCCAGCATCGAGGCATTCAGTTTATTGGGTGGCCGTAAAAGCCTTGCCGGATCTGGAATTGGAGGCTTAGCCGAAACCCAGGAAATGCTTGATTTTTGTGCCGAACACAACATCGTATCCGATATTGAAATGATTGATATCAAAGATATCAGCACTGCCTATGAACGTATGCAAAAAGGTGATGTACGGTATCGTTTCGTAATTGATATTGCTACGCTGTAGGTTTTTGATATTATAGATATATCCTACATGTGATGTGTTGACTAAAATTTTTGTCATCCTGAGGAACGAAGGATCTGCTCCGCTATGCTTCTTCGCTCTGTAGAGCTTGCGAATAGATCCTTCGTTCCTCAGGATGACAAACTTTTTAAAACGGCAATTCTCCTTCAAAGTCCCCGTGATTTTATAACTCAATAACGTTTTATAAAGGTTTACCAATAACCCCATTGTCCTTATTCCTTGCTCCTTTTATCTTTATTCCTATCCCTAACCGCCTGATTATCTCCTCCATAAAAATCTAACCTCTCATATTCCACATCTCATATCTAATTCCTAATTTTGCGCCTCAATATTATTTTATGGCCAAAGCATCAGATGTTAAAAATGGAAATGTGCTTCGCTTTAATGGCGAATTAGTGCAGGTAGAGGAATTTTTACACCGTACACCAGGTAACTTGCGTGCATTTTACCAGGCTCGTATGCGTAATGTAAAATCAGGAAAATTGGTTGAATACCGTTTTCGTACCGACGAGGAGGTTGATATTGCCCGTGTTGAAACCAGTGATTATCAATATTTATATGACGAGGGCGATTCATTAGTAGTAATGGATAACACCACTTATGATCAACATAGCATACCTAAAAAATTATTTGGCCCCGCGGTTAAATTCTTAAAAGAAGGTATGAACGTAATAGTAGCTTTTGAAAGCGAAGAACCTATCATGGGTTCTATCCCAGGATCTGCCGAACTGGAAATTACTTACACCGAGCCAGCCGTTAAAGGCGATACCTCAACAGGCGCCCTTAAAAACGCGACCGTTGAAACCGGTGCCGAGATCCGCGTACCATTATTCATCAATATTGGTGATAAGGTTAAGGTTGATACAGCAACCGGCGCATATGTAGAAAGAGTAAAGGGGTAAGCCCCTGGCCCCCTGAAGTGGGAGTTTTTTGTTAAGCATATAAAAAAGGAGGGTTTGTTAAAAACAAACCCTCCTTTTTTTGTCTCTTGGTGTGATGCCGAACTTGAAATAAGCCCTATAAGCTCCCCCTTCAGGGGGCCGGGGGGCCTAAAACTCCAGCTCCAGCAAAACCGGGCAATGGTCCGAGTGTTTGGCTTCGGGTAATATAGCGGCTCTTTTAATGTTGTTTTCCAGCTCGGTACTGGCCATGGTATAATCAATACGCCAGCCCAGGTTTTTGCCTCTTGCGCCGGCCCTGAAACTCCACCAGGTATAATTATGCGGTTCTTTATTCAGATGGCGGAAGGTATCAATAAAACCACCTTCGATGAATTTCTCCATCCACTCGCGCTCTTCGGGTAAAAAGCCTGATGAGTTGGCGTTTGATTTTGGATTATGAATGTCAATTGGGCGGTGGCAAATGTTGTAATCGCCGCATACTACCAGTTTAGGGTGATCTACCTTTAACAAGGTAAGGTATTTGCCAAACTCATCTAAAAAGCGATACTTAAATACCTGGCGTTCATCGCCGCTTGAGCCCGACGGGAAGTATACACTCATTACCGATACTTCATCAAAATCAACGCGGATGCAACGACCTTCGCGGTCAAAATCTGGTATGCCGCAGCCATATTCAATATGTTTTGGCGTTTGTTTGCAGAAGATAGCGGTACCACTATACCCCTTTTTTTCGGCCGGGAACCAGTAGTGTTTGTAGCCCAACTGATCTACCAGCCCAAGGTCGGTAAGTACATCGGGAGTAGCTTTAATTTCCTGCAGGCAAACTACATCGGCATCGGTAGCCTGTAGCCAGGCCAGCCAGTTTTTGCTTATTGCAGATCGGATACCATTAACGTTATAAGTGATTATTTTCATTTCGGATTTGGAATGTTCGATTTGGGATTTAACAATTGCAGAATTCATGCAATTGAAATTTTCAGTGGGTTGGAGGACTTAAAAGTTTATCTAATTGGTTGCATTGCTTTTTGCTCAAAACCTCCACGGTCATGGGTACATCTTCCAGCGGGCGGTCATTTTTATCTTTCTTCACGGCAGCAATATGGTCAACCATGTCAATGCCAGATACTACCTCGCCATAAACAGTATAGCCATGATCTAATTGGGCGGTGCCGCCTACTGTTTTGTAATATTCACGCTGCCAGGCAGGTATTTTGTATCCTTTTAAGCGACCGTTTTCCAGCGAATCCATTTTAGCGTCGCTAAGGCGTTTGCCCTCCACAATATAAAACTGGCACCCGCTTGATGCTTTTTTAGGATTATCATCACGGGCTGCTGCAAGTACCCCACGCTTATGGAACAAACTATCTCTAAACTCGGCCGGTACAGTGTAACCAACATCCCCATTACCCAGTTCGGCGCCGGGTTTTGCTTTATTGGGATCTTTAGAGTCGGGGTCGCCACCCTGGATCATGAAATTCTGGATCACCCTGTGAAATAGCACGCCATTATAAAACCCTTTTTTTGCAAGTTTTATAAAGTTATCGCGGTGTAGAGGAGTTTCATTGTACAAGCGGATGATGACACTGCCGTAACCGGTACTGATGCGTACATATTGGTTTTTAGGGGGCTTGGCAAATGCTGTGGCTGTAAGGGTTAGTAATAACAGTGTTATTGTAAAAAGCTTTTTCATTGGCTGAAGCAGAGTTTGAAATTCAGGAAACATACATCATGTTACCCGACGCAAGTTTTTTCGAATGTATGAATTTATAGAAATTTAAAGAATAGGCAATTTAACAAACTGCAACCCGATTCAAACCTGGTAGTTAAACTACTCCCTGCTCCTCAAAATAACTAATTATTAATGATTTCAAGAGCATTTCCTGCTCAAGCAACGTGTAGTTGGGGATAACTTTTATCAGTTTCCAATGCGGCCAGCCATCCTGATCAAGTCCTTCCAGTTCATAAAAGCCCATCATACTCATCAGCTTGCAATTGGCTATATGCATCAACTCTTCTTTTTGGCGTTTGCTAAACTTTCGCGGTCCCTGGCCAAGTTCCTGCACACCAATTAAAAACAGTATTACCTTTATATCGGGTTTTTCGTTATCAAAATCTTCAGCAATGCGTTCCTGCAGTGCAGTCCACTTTAAATTAATTTCAGCAGGTTTCATATGGGCAAAGATAGGGTTAGTTCATGGTTGATACTTCATGGATCATGGCGAAATGTTAATAACATGATGTAAACACATAAAGCTACTGTAAACTAATACCTATAAACATCCTGATAGTTAATGAGTGATGCCCCAATAATCACGACTTAGGCTGCCTTGATCCATGAACTATCCACTACCAACTTATCACAATTGTTACAATGTTGCATTAATTATGTGGTTTTATTGCTTATTTTTGTGCCGCACCTTAAAAAAGGTTGTAAGTGTGAAGAAAAATAAATCAAATATTATTTATTCGTGGCTGTTGCTCATCTGCTTTATTGCAGGTCAGTATATGGTTTATTCGCACCAGCACCAGCTTATAAAAGGCATCTCCAAAACAGAACTGGTAACAAACAGCCATCCGCAGCAAACCGTGAAGGAGAAATGCGATATGTGCGATGCCATGCACCACAATTTTGCAGTAATTGATACCCCTTTATATGCAACTCCACAACTTGCAGTAATGCATGTTTTTAAACCTTGCGACTATGATTTTGTAAGCATGTCGCTTGTGCTTGCAGCCGGCAGGGCTCCTCCTGTAATTTCGTAACAAATCTATTCTGTTAGAATTTTTTACAAACTGAGCCGTTTTAAAGGCGGTATTTATTGATCCACAATTTATTCGTTATGAAATTAAAGCTAATTAGCTTCTTAATATTGCTGTTTATAGGTTTTACTTATTTGGCACATGCCACCACTATAACTACTAAAAATACGCCGGAAGATGTTATCGGAACCCTATCGGGCATCATTACAGATAAAGCCGATGGCAAGCCTATTATAGGTGCTACAATCACTATTCCCGATCTGCGAAAAGGTGCAATCACCGATGCAAACGGGAAGTACGTTTTTAACAACATACCTAAAGGTATTTACCTTGTACAGGTAAGTTACATCGGTTATTCAACGCTCAACCAAAGGGTTGATTTTTCCAAAACCACCGTATTTGATGTAAAGCTGCAAACTTCATCTGTTGAGGCCGGCGAGGTTATAATTACCGGTGTAAGTAAAGCCACCGAAATAAAGCGTAGCCCTGTGCCTATGTTAGCCGTGGGGAAAACTTATTTAGATCAGCGCGCTGCTTCTGGTAATATTATTGATCAGATAGCTACCCTGCCGGGCGTAAGCGCCGTTACCACCGGGCCAAACGTATCAAAACCTTTTATCCATGGCCTTGGCTATAATCGGGTTATCACGCTGATGGATGGCATTCGCCAGGAAGGGCAGCAATGGGGCGATGAGCACGGTATTGAGGTAGATCAAAATTCTGTTGATCGTGTTGAGGTAATTAAAGGGCCTGCCAGTTTAACCTATGGCTCTGATGCTATTGGTGGGGTTGTTAACTTAATATCACCATCACCAGTTCCCGAAGGTACAATAGCAGGTTCTGTGCAAGGAATTTATGGCACTAACCAGGGTTTATTGAACGGATCATTCAGACTTCAGGGCAATCAAAATGGTTTTGTTTGGGGAACGGTAGTATCTGCCAAAGAAGGAAAAAACTACCAGAACCAGCATGATGGTCGCGTTTACGGCACCAACTATAAAGAAAAAGATGCCCGTATTATGTTAGGGCTAAATAAATCATGGGGTACATCATATTTGCATGCATCTGTTTTTGATGATGAGCAATCCATCCCTGATGGTAGCCGCGATTCAATTACCCGGCAGTTTACCCGCCAGATTACCGAGGATGATGCCTCCCGGCCTATCGTTCCGCAATCGGTGTTAAACTCGTATACTATCCCTACGTTGCACCAGCATGTGCAGCTTTACCGCATCTATAACAATAGTAACTTTAGATTGGGCGATGGAAACCTGGTTGTAAACCTGGGTTATCAATACAGTCACAGGCGCGAATACACCCATCCCGAAGCTGGTGATGTTGCCGGGTTAAACCTTCATTTAACTACTTATACCTATGATGTTAAATACAATTTCAGTATCGGCAATGATTATGAAACCACTTTTGGCATTAATGGGCAGTATCAAAATAACACTATCGGCGATGCTACAGATTTTCCAATCCCGGCCTATCACCAGTTTGATGTAGGTCCGTTTTTTGTAGTGAAGAAAAGCTACGGAAAGCTTGATCTGTCATTAGGTGCAAGGTATGATAACCGGTCATTTAGCAGTAGTGCTGCCTATGTTGATAGTTTGGGCAGCAACGGATTTCCTCAATTATACACAGGAGCAAATCCAACCACTACACCAAATGTTACCAACCAGTTTGAAGCCTTTAGTAAAACCTTCAGGGGCGCATCAGGCAGCTTTGGGGCCACCTATAACGTATCTAATGCATTCCTGGTAAAAGGTAATATTTCAAGGGGCTTCCGGGCGCCAAGTATTGCCGAGATCTCGGCCAACGGACCAGATCCGGGTTCGCAGATCTATCACATCGGTGATAAAAACTTTAAACCCGAATTCAGTGTACAGGAAGACCTTGGCACCTTTTTAACACTCCCGAATATATCGGCCAGTGTGGAGGTGTTTAATAACGATATCTCCAACTACATTTACCAGCAGCAGGTTTTAAATCCTGATGGAAGCCCGGTTTATACACAAGGTTATACCACATTTACTTATGTGCAAAGTAAAGCGCGTATTTACGGTGGCGAGGTGAATGTAGATTTGCACCCTATACCATGGCTGCATTTTGAAAACGCGCTAAGTTTAACTTATGGCGAAAATAAGGGCAACGGCGGCCCGGTGGCCGACAGCTTAAAATACCTGCCGTTTATACCCCCGTTGCACACCCACTCTGAACTGCGCGGAACATTTAACGGTGGTTTTGGCGACTTTAAAAGCCTGTATGTTTTTGTAGGCTTTGATCACTACAGTGCCCAAAACCGTTACTTTGCAGCCTACGGTACCGAGACTGCTACGCCAGGTTATAACCTGCTAAGCGCCGGCTTTGGTGGCAACATTGTAAACAAAGCAGGGCAACCGGTTATTAAATTGTTTATTGAGGGTACCAACCTTGCAAATGTTAACTATCAATCAAACATGAGCAGGTTAAAATATTTTGATAACGCAACAGTGCCTGCAGGTGTACGCCCGGGTATATTTAATATGGGTCGTAATATCAGCTTTAAGGTTGTGGTGCCGTTTGGATTTAATACGGGTAAGAAATCATAAGATAGTCAAATCAACATTTATTGAAGCCTCATCGAATGTATTTCTGATGGGGCTTTTTATTGGCTAAATTATTTTGAGTATTTTTGATAATCCTATGAGGAAGAACACTAACACACCCGTCATTGCGAGGCACGAAGCAATCCCAAACTATACAGGGCAAGCTTGCAAAGCCGATTTGCATGGTGGGGATTGCTTCGTGCCTCGCAATGACGTTTTTAATATTCAACCGTGCAGCTAATCATTCCATCTATATCAAATTTACCCAACGCCGCCAAAGCTATTATTGAGCACGCGGCAAACAGCAGGATCTTTCTTTTTTATGGCGATATGGGTGCGGGTAAAACCACACTTATTAAAGAACTATGCAAGGGCTTAGGCACAACGGATACGGTGACCAGTCCTACATTTTCTATTGTTAACGAGTATCATACTGCAAAAGGTAAAATATATCATTTTGATTTTTATCGGCTTAAGAACCAAACTGAAGCTCTTGATATGGGTTATGAAGAATACTTTTATGACGGTGCTTATTGTTTTATTGAGTGGCCGGAGAAAATACCAGACCTGCTGCCACAGCATTACTCCAACATTAGCCTAAAGGTTTTGGATGATGGAGCGAGGCAGATAGACATTGAAATTATTTAGTTTTATGATAAGTCGTTTTTTCTTATCTTCATCAGCCAGAAAAATAACACACACAAATGAGTTCAGGGATATACAGCGGGTTTTCGGATGTTGCCAAACAGGCAATGATGCAACCGCAGGAGTCGATGCTGGAGGTTAAAAGCAAAAAAAACAAACTATTTATCGGCATCCCCAAGGAAATTTCCTTCCAGGAAAACAGGATTCCGCTTACACCACTTTCGGTAGCGTTATTGGTAAATAACGGGCATCATGTAATGCTGGAAAGTAATGCCGGGCAGGCCGCTAATTTTAGCGACAAGGATTACAGCGAGCAGGGAGCTCATATTGTATATGATACCAAAGCTGTTTATGAGGCGGATATCATCATAAAAATCGCTCCTCCTATGAAGCAGGAGATTGAAATGATGAAGCCCGGACAGATACTGATTTCGGCCCTGCAAATGGCAACACTTAAAGCAGATTGCCTGCATGCCCTCATCAATAAAAAAATAACCGCGCTATGCTTTGAGCATTTGCGCGATGAAGGAGGCTCTCTTAGCGTGGTAAGGGCCATGAGCGAGATTGTGGGCGCTACATCCATATTAATTGCGGCCGAATATTTAAGTAACGTTTTTGAAGGTAAAGGCCTGATGCTGGGAGGCATTACCGGCGTGCCGCCAACAGAGATCGTGATACTGGGTGCCGGTACTGTGGGTGAATATGCCGCGCGCACCGCTATATCATTAGGTGCCGAGGTAAAGGTTTTTGACCCATCAATATACAAGCTGCGCCGTTTGCAAAACAATATTGGCAGCCGGGTTTTTACCTCTGTAGTGCAGCCAATAGTATTGGAAAAGGCGATTACTACATGCGATGTGGCTATTGGGGCCATGCGCGCGGAGGATGGCCGCAGTCCCTGCATTATATCAGAAACAACCGTTAGCCGCATGAAGCGCGATTCGGTAATTATTGATGTAAGTATTGACCAGGGAGGCTGCTTTGAAACATCCGAAGTTACCAATCATACTCACCCGGTGTTTCGCAAATATGATGTGATCCATTATTGTGTGCCCAATATAGCTTCAAGAGTTGCCCGTACGGCCACCTATGCGCTTACCAATATTTTTGCTCCTATCCTGCTGGATATTGGCGAACACGGAGGTATCAAGAATGTGATATGGCAAAAATCGGGAGTGCGTAATGCTGTTTATATTTACCAGGGCCATCTTACAAACAAACACATCGGCGAACGTTTCGGCATCCCATGTAAAGATCTTGATTTGCTTATTGTATCAAACCGGTAAACTTTGTCGGCTTGCTGCCTTGTTGCTTTTAATTGTAAACAACAACGCCCAGGCACAATACTACAAGTATATTGACAGCCCCCGGATATGCAAACGCATGGTTTCACCGTACTAAAAAGTGAATGGTGGAATGATGATTTTGGCGAATGGCCTGATTGCCAGCCGCCCGATACCCCTTTTACAGCTTTGTAATTGGAATTTTAATCACCATTTGCTTAAAGGCATTAAAATTGCTTTGCAATATGGGTTTAAGCAGTATAATTAAAAAAATAAGGAATGAGTTTTTTAAGCAAGGAATATTTAACACAGCTTTGGAAGGTTTTAGTGGCAACCTTTTCAGGCTTTAGTAGTGATAATGGTTTAAAATTAAGTGCATCGTTGGCTTACTATACTGTGTTTTCCATAGCCCCCTTGCTTATCATCATTATATCGGTAGCGGGTTTGGTTTTCGGGCAGGATGCAGCTACCGACCGATTGTATCCACAAATTGCCCATTATGTGGGCTCAGGGGCAGCTTTACAAATCCAGGATATATTAAAGCACCTGGCGCTTTCGGGCAAATCGGGATTGGCGGTAATAATTGGTGTAATTACCCTGTTATTAGGCGCAAGCAGCATTTTTGTTGAGATACAGGATTCATTGAACACCATTTGGCGGGTAAAAGCCAAGCCAAAACGCGGCTGGGTTCAACTGCTCAAAAATCGATTTGTATCTTTTTCACTAATTATAAGCCTTGGTTTTTTGCTTTTAGCTACACTTGCAGTAAATATTATACTTGATGCCTTGAAGGATAAAATACAACATTTTATCCCCGTTGTAACAGGATTACTGTTAAAAGGAATTAACCTGGCTATCACTGTCATCGTAATTACTACTTTGTTTGGCATCATCTTTAAGTTTTTGCCCGATGTAAAAATCAAGTGGAAAGATGTACGGTCTGGCGCTTTTTTTACGTCGTTGCTTTTTATGCTTGGTCAGTATATGATTAGTCTGTATATTCAATATACGGCTCAGGGTTCTGCTTACGGAGCTGCAGGCTCCATCATTGTTATTTTGGTTTGGATCTATTATACATCGGCTATATTATACATCGGCGCCGAGTTTACCCAGGTATATGCCGAGGCCATTGGCAGCCGTATTGAACCGGCAGATTACGCGGTTTCTGTTCAACAAACCGAGGTTGAAAGAGAAGTGAAAAATCTTCCCCCACAAAATCCGCAATTGCAGGGGCATTTGAAAAAGGATGTACTGAAGAAATAATCGGTCGCGTGGAGTTAACTGGTTTAGGTCCTGATCTCTTGACTCTCCACAAACAATCTTCACATGATATTCACTTATTATTCGTAAATTCGTATAAGAATTATTTATAAAAAAATGGAAACTAAAGATCCTGAATACGTTTACAAAAACGTAATACAATTAACAGAAGACGATGCATCCCGTAAATATTTGGGCAAAGTATTTGCATGGATGTTTATAGCATTAGGCATTTCTGCTTTTTTCGCTTTCGAATTCTTCATTAACCCCAGCCTGATGAACCTGATTGTTGACCAGGAAAGAGGTGGATTTTCAACTTTAGGGTATGTTGCCATATTTGCACCGGTTGCTTTTTCATTTATTATAAGCTTCGGTCTTAATAGGTTATCTTATCCGGTTGTTTTATTCCTGTTTATTGCCTATGCTTCTTCGGTGGGCATAAGCCTCAGCATTTTTGGCCTTATTTATACGGCAACATCAATATTCACCATATTTATTTGTGCCGCGGTAGTTTTTGGTATAATGGCCGTTGCCGGATATTTTACAACTATGGATTTAACTAAATTTGGCTCGATTTTAACCATCATATTTTTCGGTGCGTTTGCAGTAGGTATGGTTAATTTCCTTTTACATAGCCCACAAATTAGCTATGTACTTAGCTTTGTATTTGTTGTATTGATGGTTGGTTTAACCGCTTACTACATGCAAATGCTGAAAAGAATTGGTGCCGGACTTGAGTATGGAAGCGCAGAGTCAAAAAAACTAGTAATTATGGGTGCATTTGTGCTTTATACTACGTTTATAAACTTGTTTACATCGATGATGCGTTTATTCGGCAGCAGAAGATAATAAACCCGTAAAACATTTATTATTAAAAGCTGCCTGCAAAGGCGGCTTTTTTTGTATGCGTAAATTTACTTAGCGTACAGATACGTGAAGATATACACTATTGCATTTTACCGCATTATTATGCACCTTTGCAATGCTTATGGAGAAAGACGGAGGGATTAGACCCTGCGATGTCTTAGCAACCTGTGCTTCACAAGGTGCTACATTCTACTCAGCCAGCCGCACGGCCCTGGGAAAGATAAGCGAAAGTCAAAATAACACCCGACTTTTCGAAATAAGTTTTTTAAGTATCAAGTAGTTAGTATCAGGTATCAAGACATTTTTTTGCTTGTATCATGACCTAATTAAAATCAAGAACCGGAATTTGCCGTACTTGATACTTGATACTAATTACTTGATACTATCAATGGATATTAGAAAAGAATTAGAAAAACGCATCCTTGTGATCGACGGTGCTATGGGCACCATGATACAGCGGTACCAGCTTACCGAGAAGGATTTTCGTGGGGAAAGATTTAAAGATCACAATAGTGACCTGCAGGGGAATAATGACCTTTTGAATATCACACGCCCGGATATCATTAAGGCCATCCATGCCGAATATTTGGATGCCGGCGCGGATATCATCGAGACAAATACTTTTAGCACTCAAATAATTTCCCTTGCTGATTATAAGCTGGAAGAACTGGCCTACGAGCTGAGCTATGAAGGTGCACGCCTTGCCCGCGAAGTTGCTGGTGAGTACAATATAAAAACGCCGGATAAACCACGTTTTGTGGCTGGGGCTGTTGGGCCAACCAACCGTACCGCTTCCCTTTCGCCCGATGTTAATGATCCGGGTTACCGGGCGGTTACTTTTGATGATCTGGCCGATGCTTATTACGACCAGGTTCGCGGCCTGGTTGATGGCGGATCGGACTTGTTACTGGTTGAAACCATATTTGATACCCTGAATGCCAAGGCCGCTTTGTTTGCCATCAACCGTTATGCAAATGAATCTGGCAAGCATCTGCCTGTCATGATCTCGGGTACTATTACCGATGCTTCCGGGCGTACATTATCGGGGCAAACTGTTGAGGCTTTCTGGAATTCTATCCGCCATGCCAACCTGCTTTCGGTAGGTTTAAACTGTGCTTTAGGTGCAAGGGAAATGCGCCCGCACCTTGCAGAACTTTCTGAAAAAGCCGATGTATATATATCAGCTTATCCAAACGCCGGCTTGCCGAATGAGTTTGGTCAGTATGACGAAACTGCTCATGAAACTGCTCACCAGGTTGATGATTTTATCAAAGCCGGGCTGGTTAATATCGTAGGTGGTTGTTGTGGTACTACGCCGGAGCACATCAAATGTATTGCCGAGCGGGCATCTAAGCACCCACCCCGGAGAATCCCGGAAGTAGAGCCTGATCTTCGCCTGAGTGGTTTAGAGGCCGTTACCATAAAGCCCGAAAGCATTTTTGTAAACGTAGGTGAGCGTACCAATATCACCGGATCGCCAAAATTCTCCAAACTAATATTAGCCGAGGATTATGAAGCCGCTTTGGCTGTGGCCCTACAACAGGTTGAGGGCGGTGCCCAGGTGATTGATATCAACATGGATGAGGGGATGATTGATTCGGAAGCGGTGATGGTTAAATTCCTGAACCTGGTTGCCTCCGAACCCGATATTGCCAAATTGCCCATCATGATTGATTCATCTAAATGGACGGTTATTGAGGCTGGCTTAAAATGTATCCAGGGTAAGGGTATCGTAAACTCTATCTCCCTTAAAGAGGGCGAAGAAAAGTTTATTGAGTATGCCCGCAAAATATTAAGCTACGGCGCCGCTGCCGTGGTGATGGCTTTTGACGAAACAGGTCAGGCAGATTCATTACAGCGTCGGATTGAAATTTGTAAACGCTCATACGATATATTGGTTGATGTGGTTGGTTTCCCTCCACAGGATATTATTTTCGACCCTAATATATTAACTGTTGCTACCGGCCTGGAAGAACACAACAACTACGCCGTTGATTTTATTGAAGCTACCCGCTGGATAAAACAAAACCTGCCTCACGCCAAAGTAAGCGGCGGGGTGAGTAATATTTCATTCTCTTTTAGGGGAAACAATGTTGTGCGCGAGGCTATGCACTCGGCATTTTTGTATCATGCTATTAAAGCGGGTATGGATATGGGTATCGTAAACGCCGGGATGCTGGAAGTTTATGAAGAGATTGATAAAACCCTGCTTGAACTGGTGGAGGATGTATTGCTTAACCGCCGTGATGATTCTACCGAGCGCCTTGTAGAATATGCCGATACCATCAAAAGTAAAGGTAAAGAGATTGTACGCGATGAAGAATGGCGTAAACAACCAGTTGCCAAACGTTTATCGCACGCGTTAGTTAAAGGGATCATCGAATACCTTGATGATGATGTTGAAGAGGCACGCCAGGCTTATGATAAACCCCTGGAGGTAATTGAAGGCCCGCTAATGGACGGTATGAACATCGTTGGTGATCTGTTCGGTGCCGGTAAAATGTTTCTGCCGCAGGTGGTAAAATCGGCCCGTGTAATGAAAAAGGCGGTGGCTTACCTGTTGCCTTTCATTGAAGAGGAAAAGAAAAACAATGCCAATGCAGATCAGCGTGCAAATGCGGGTAAGGTACTCATGGCTACCGTAAAGGGCGATGTGCACGATATTGGTAAAAATATAGTAGGCGTAGTTTTGGCCTGTAATAACTTTGAGGTAATTGACCTGGGCGTAATGGTGCCGGCACAAAGGATCATCGAGGAAGCAAAAAAACAAAACGTAGATATTATCGGCCTTAGCGGATTGATCACTCCATCACTTGATGAGATGGTGCATTTTGCCAAAGAGATGGAACGTGAGGGCTTTACTATTCCGTTGATTATTGGCGGGGCTACTACATCACGTATTCATGCTGCAGTAAAGGTTGACCCTCATTATTCGGGTGCTGCTATACATGTATTGGATGCATCGCGTAGTGTTACTGTTTGCAGCAGTTTGATGAACCGCGAAAATCGTGATGCTTACATTAAAAATATTAAAGACGAGTATGCCAAATCGCGCGAAGCGCATTTGAATAAAAAATCTGACAAGCGGTTTGTTACCATTGATCAGGCCAGGCAGTCAAAATTTCAGATCAGTCTGGATGGTGATATTGCGCCTAAGCCAACGTTTACCGGTACCAAAGTATTGGAGTCGTACCCGCTGGAAGAGCTTGTTCCTTATATCGACTGGACACCTTTTTTCCATACCTGGGAATTGCGCGGCAGCTACCCTAAAATATTTGCGGATAAATTTGTGGGCGATGAAGCCAAAAAACTTTTTGATGATGCACAGGAGCTGTTGAAGAAAATTGTAGATCAAAAACTATTGCAGGCTAATGGCGTAATAGGTTTTTGGCCTGCTAACAGCGATGGTGATGATATTGAATTGTATACAGATGAAAGCAGAACGCAATTGCTAACCCGTATTCATACGCTTCGCCAGCAGGCCGAAAAGGTAAAGGGCGATCCTTATTATGCGTTATCAGATTTTATCGCGCCAAAAGAAAGTGGGGTTCCCGATTATTTTGGTGGGTTCGCGGTAACTACAGGCATTGGCTGCGATGAGATGGTAGCCGAATTTGAGGCCGACCATGACGATTATAACAGCATTATGGCCAAAGCCCTTGCCGACCGCCTTGCCGAAGCCTTTGCTGAGAAAATGCATGAACTGGTACGTAAGGAATACTGGGGCTACTCTAAAGGAGAAAAATTAAGCACCGAAGACCTGATTAAAGAAGATTACCAAGGTATCCGCCCGGCACCGGGCTATCCCGCGTGTCCGGATCATACGGAAAAAACAACCTTGTTTGAATTGTTAAAAGCAGAAGATGCCGCCAAAATGCACCTGACTGAAAGCCTGGCGATGACCCCGGCTGCATCGGTAAGCGGTTTCTATTTCGCGCATCCGCAGGCCAGGTATTTTGGACTTGGCAAGATCAGCAAGGACCAGATTGAGGATTACGCGGTCAGGAAAAACATGGATCTCGAAACGGTTGAACGCTGGTTAGGTCCGAATATAAATTATTAAGATCACAAATATAAAACGACATACAGGCATATAAACCCGTCATTGCGAGGTACGAAGCAATCCCCGATAAGCAGAGCCACTCTGTAAAGTTAGGAGATTGCTTCGTACCTCGCAATGACGGGTGAGGAGAGCCCAGCAACCCGAACCACAATGAAGATAACGGAACATATAAAAAACGCAAACGGTAAAACACTATTCTCTTTCGAGCTGATTCCACCGTTGAAAGGTCAGAGCATCGAGGGCATCTACAATGCTATTGATCCGTTGATGGAATTTAAACCACCGTTTATTGATGTTACTTCGCTGCGCGAGGATTTTATTTATAAGGAGCACGATAATGGTTTGCTGGAGAAACTGAGCTATCGCAAACGCCCGGGCACTATTGCTATTTGTGCGGCCATTATGAATAAGTATAAGGTTGATACCGTTCCGCATTTGTTGTGTGGTGGTTTTACCAAGGATGAAACCGAGAATGGTTTGGTTGATCTGCAATTTTTGGGTATCGAAAATGTGCTGGTACTTCGCGGAGATGCAAGACGTGGAGACGCTTCTTTTGTACCTACCCCAAACGGACACAACTACGCTACCGACCTGCTGCAACAGGTAGTGAACATGAACAATGGTGTTTACCTGCATGAACATAATAATGACAGCCTTAAAACCGATTTCTGTATCGGGATTGCAGGTTACCCCGAAAAACATTTTGAAGCCCCAAACCTCAAAACCGATTTTAAATACCTGAAACAAAAGGTAGATATGGGCGCAAATTTCATTGTAACCCAAATGTTTTTTGACAACCAAAAGTATTTCGACTTTGTAAACAACTGCCGCGCCAATGGTATTACAGTACCTATTATACCGGGCTTAAAACCGGTTACCACATCAAAGCAATTGATCAACCTGGCCAAAACATTCCATATTGATATGCCGGAGGATTTGTGCGATGCGGTAAATGGTTGCAAATCAGAAAAAGATGTGAAGGATATTGGCGTAGAATGGATGATAAACCAATGCCGCGAGCTGATAGCCTTTGGTGTACCTGTACTGCACTTTTATACAATGAGCAACGCCGGGCCAACTAAGCGAATTGCGGAAGCGATATTTTAGTAGATAGGTTAAAATATAATTCCTTTAGCAAGGATCTCCTATAATATAGGGCAAATAATACTATCGAATTTTTAATCCAGAAAGTGAAAAGTCTGTCGTGTCACCGACTTTTACCTCTTTTAAAAAGATTTTGGTGTCTTTACGATTCATGTTCGTTATCCGGACTTTAAAGAAGACATTTGACTTACTATTTATGAAATACTTTTCTACTATTGTCGCTTTTATTAGTAGATCATTTTTTGGATTAAATGTCCATTCGCTAGTTGGACATCCATACTGAACCGCGTTTTTACTGTTGTCGCTATTATCAACAGGCATATAAATGGTAACAATTCTTCCGGTTTTATACTTGTTGTAAATCAAAACTGCATTTTTTGTTGCTTTGTCTTCACAGTCCATTATTGTATTCCAGTAAGCCTTGCAATTTTCAACTTGTGTGTGGAGATTGATTTTCTTATTATTCAAACTTCTATGTAAAGAAGTTAAAATTATTGAAGATATATCATCTGCGCTGTGAATTCCTAATGAGGAAAAAAAATTTGTCAAAATCGTATCGCGGTTTCCTCTAATCCAGGTGTTTCTAATCCATAATCCCGTTCCAAAAGAATGCAACTCTACAACTGCCTTGTTTTCGGGTTTTGCTCTGAAATCTTCTAGTTTTTTCTTCGACCAATGTTGCTTAAAATAGGAAATAGCATCATCTAAATTACGAGGTAATCTGTCCTGGGCATAGGTGCTTGTAAAATTGATTATGCACACAAAAATTAATAATGTCGTGATTATTAGTTTCATTTGCACGAGACGTATAGTTCTATCTGAATTAAAACTCATAGATTATTTTTCGAAGTAGGTCACCATAATTTCCAATAGGCTTCCACCCACTTTAGGCTTTACTAATATCTGTATAACTAGCTCTTCTTCGTTGTAAAACATATCTTCTAAACTATTAAAAAATTCGTGTTCATTTTCAAACTCGTGTTTTTGATCCTGTGTTGCAAGATGTGGTACTATTAATTTAATTGTTATGGATGAAAGGGGGGACCAATATATTTAGTTTTTGTTTAAAACCTACTTATCAAATATCTACATTTAGTTATTAGTATCTACACTAATACTTATGGATTTTTTCAGTCATATGCTGTTCCTGTTGCATGAGTGCTCGTATATATTAAGATTGTTTTAATAAAAAAGGTACCACTAAATTAAAGTGATACCTTTTTGAGCAGGTTACTTGCAGAAGATAACCTGGTTGGTTTTGCCCTGGTCGTTATATTCACCGGTAGTTAATTTACGTACAGTGTTTAATGTTAAGCTATACGCACATGATGGCCAGGTATTAAATGCAGGCACTAATACATAAGGTATCGGTGGCGATGCCAGGTTAAACTTAGCTGCCCCGCCTCTTGGGAAAGTTCCCGATGGTAAGCCCGCCACGCTACCTATAGCGTTTGACCATACGCCCATGCTCCAGCTGGCTATCAGTTCATGATCAACCGTATAATCGGCATGGGCTTGTGATTGTACCGGTGTACAGCCGCTGCCGCCTCCTGCAAACAGTTCTTCCAGTTTAAGCAGGTTTACCTCGTTCCAGTTGTTTACATATATTTTACCGATGAGCGCCTGGGTATTTAAATTGGTAGATGCAGGGTTGGTTGGGTCATCTGTGGTTTGAAATTGGATATATAACATTTTACCATTTTTTTGATCCGAGGCGTTTACGGCATCACCCGCTGTTAAACCGGTGCTTGCATCGCCGCCGCCAATAATAGTGTTGGTATTTAAATAAAGAAGCGCCCCGTAAAATCCATTATCTAACGCCGGCTGATCAACCCTTATCCAGCCATTAACATCCGGATTAAGAACATGATCCGGGATTGGGTTTGGAAAGTTATCGGCCGGGATGCTATCGGGTACAGATGCCGGCTGATTAATATCGATAACTACATCCTGAAAACCCGTTGTGCCGTTCCAGGTAATTTGGCGTGTGGCCACTTTAAGCGGAGTGCTTTCCATTTGGGCACTGGTTACCGGGGTAAAATTTACATTATCCAGGGAGTATAAAAAACGATAATGAAGCGCGCTTGATGGTGCAGTGGGTACTTTTTTAGTTGCATAGCCTTCCAGCTTAACCGAACTGAAAAAGCCATACCCGGTGCCACCGGCGCCAAATTTAGTAATCAACGTTTTGCCGGATGCATCAATATCTGATGTGATACTGAAGTTGCCTACCGCGGTAAACCAGGGCACCTGGATATCGCCTCCTTTAACGCATAGTTTCACACAAAAGCAGTTATGAGCGTTGTGTCTGTCTGTTTGGCGACCACGGGTACGGTCTTCCTGCAACAAAACAGCGCCGGATGATGATTCAATTCTGAAATAATAATCAGGACCGGCAGGCCATTCTACATTTAAAAATGGCGAAAGCAGCGTTTGCCTGAAATTGGCGCCCGGGTATACAATAACAAACTTGCCATTAAAATCGGTATAAGCATTGCCCAATGTATCATCCTGAAACAAATCGACATCGTAGGCAAATACTTTTACACCTGCTATTGGTTTTTTGGTATCGCAGTCAACCACGATGCCGCAAACCACCCAGATATCAAGCAGGGTAAGGATTCGGCAAAACCATTTAGAATCTATTTTATATTCAAAATATGCTAACTGCTCGCCCCTTTCACTTTGCTTATACATTGGCTGTAACGTGGTGATATGAAATTGCAGGGAAAGGTCTTTTTTTGGTCCTGGACCAATTTTTATAGGTGTGTTGCCGCAATACCAGTCAACATCCAAAGCTCCGCCCTCATAGCCCGATTTATCGCCAATCTGAATAACAAAATCACCATTATCCTGTAAACTGCCTTCGGCAACAAATAGCTTTTCTTTTTCTTTCAGTTCTTCATCGCTTACCTGGTGAAATGTTTGTTTGGCATCAGCTACTGCCAGGCGGGTTTCGTTGCCCCTATCCAAAGGTTTGTAAACTTTTACAGAGGTACCAGATACGGGGATCTCACAATCAGAACACAGCAAACCACGTAGGTTTCCTTTAATAATAAAGCTCATAGGTTTTTAATTTAGATTTTTTTCGGCTTACTCTTTAATTGGATTTTCGGCATACTCCATAACATCTAACCATGCAGGCACTTCATGTCGCTGATTTGATATGTCAAAGGTTTAGCTAAAAATGATCCTAATCAATGTTGCTACTACTGTTTTATAGCTTGGGGTTGTACGCTATCTGTTAGCGTACAAATACAGTTTTGCAGCGTAGAAATACGCGTACGGGTATGCAAAGCCTGGTGAGATTTAAACACAAAAAAGCGCCATCTCAACTAAGAAATGGCGCTTTTTTATGTTCCTGGGAATTATTGATATAAATAAGTATCTGTAAGGTGCTGCATAGCTTCCTGGAACAGGGCGTAGGCGGTTGCCTCATCATTGTGTTTTATCGAATCGATGGATGTTTTTATATATTTATCATATATACCTTTAAATATAATTTGCTGGTTTTGCTTCTTATTAATAGCCTCCAGCAATGATGCTGAAATGGTATAATATTTTTCTATTTCGGTGCCATTAAATTTATCCTGCAAAATCTTATCTCTGAAAGCCCTAAGTACATTTAATTGTCCTTCGGCGTTGTTACCGGCAAAATTGGTTGCAATATGGGTAAGTGCGCACATATCACTATCTGTTTTAGGGCAACCGGATGAACCCGGGCAAGGAAATGATTGGTCTACTATTAAAAACAAATTGTTTTCGGGGTGTATGAGTGCCTTGTACGGGTAATTCATCTCCATATTATAACCAAAATTATAAATAAGGTTATCACCATCAGTTTTATTTACAAGTTCGATTAGCACGTTACGTCCAAGAAATGATCCCCGGTTAATTTTTGTGTAATGAACGCTTAAATCCAGTTTTTTAAAATTAAGTACATGATTAAATAATACCTGCCATGTTTTTTCTAAAGAGATTATAGCACCGGTATTTGTCATAAAGCCACTCTTATTGATCAAGGCATTTGGAAGGCTGCTATTCATAGTATAATTGACAGGCATAAGCACAAGAAGCCTTGACGAGGGAACGTTTGCATCTTCAAGGCCGTTCATGAATTTAATGCCTGAGACATTTTTGTCGCCTAAGGCTGTTTCAAGTGTTGATTTTGAGAGTGTTACAGAACGGGCTTCTGATGGGAATTTATCTTCGAAATTTTGAGCGAGTTCCTGATAATAGCTTTTGGTAATAAATTTGCCTACTTGCTCCGGGTTAATTTTGCTGATCGGTATTTCAGATTGCATGATGTTTAGACTTAGGTTTTTGATGTGATGAATTACTTATTAAAGGTATTAATAATATTTAGCCAAATTAATAATAAAACCAATATCGTATTATATCGAATCGCTGCCAAAGGCGGCCAAGATTAAGTTTAAGAAGGGTCATTTAAAACACCATACAAAACAGTTCATTCTCAATGGGTTATGGAGCACGTATTAATACAGTTTTGAATGCGTAGAAATACGTAAAAATATAAATTTTAAGAGCATTAAAATTTATAAACTATTATAAATGAGTTAATTATGATATTGTCGTGTCGTTTAGTTTTACTCTCTACGTTTTTTGATCATTGAAATAATAACTAATTAATGTTAGTTTTAGCCAAACTTATCCCTAACCCTCTATTAAAATTACTTATGGAAACAAAACCAAGAGACCCTAATCCAATTACCGGTGATGAAGGTGCACCCATTGATCTTGAACTTGCCGCCAGCTGGACACGTAACCACAGACACAGACATCCTGATGGAGTTGTATCTCAATTTTTTGGACAAAAGATATTGAACACTATATTGCAACAAAATGGCTGTTTAGGCATTCGCATTTATTATGCTAATAAACAACAGCTTAGCGGCTGGCAAAAGTTTTTTGTAAGCGTAGGCAATTTCTTTATCAAAGTAGTTGCCAATGCCGAAGGTGAAAAACGCTTTGTAATAACCGGGGTACAGGCAGATGGCCAGGATCAATTACCCGGAGAAGTTAAAAAAGAAGTTGCTGCTGTATCTACAGAAATAAAAACATTTAAAGTATCTGCTCCAACTACTGATAATTTAGTAGGTAATCAATCGTATCCATGTCCAGGATCTACAGGCTGCCCCAAAAATGCACTTTCAGGAAGCTAATTAAAGCACCAATTTATTAATAGCCATGTCTATAGATAATATATTTGCTCTAATCTCAGGGATATCTGGCTTTTTTCCTGTATTGGCAACAGTATATAATTATAAGCACCTTGATAGGGTTTTGAAAATCGCAGCTCTTTATTTTCTTATATCCAGCACTTTTGATCCTGTCATGTGGCTAATGTCAGAAAGCGGAACAAAAAACAACATGCCGGTTATTCATTTAAATATTTTAGTGTCCCTGATCTTCTACACGTTAATTTATTACGTTCTGTTCAATAAACCTATTCTTAAAAAGATCACACTCGCACTTGCTTTCATCACATTTGTGCTTATGCTGTATTTTAATAGCAATATGAATGAATACCCCACAGTTTCAAATACATCATTGAGCGTATCTTTAATTATATTATCTTTAATATACTTTTACAAGTTGTTAAATCCCTTAAAATATATTGACATTGAAAAACAAGGGCTGTTCTGGATAAATGCGGGTGTTCTGTTTTATTCATCAGTTAATATTTTTCTGTTTATGCTATTAACACAAATACCCATAAGTGACCGGCACAATTACTATATAATTAACAGCATTACTAACATAATCGCTAATATTTTATTTTCAGTAGGATTACTTTGCAAACCCCACAAAACAACCTGATCCCGGTATTAATAATTGGTACACTGGTAGTAGTGGTACTGATCACCTGCTTGTTCTTTTTTGTGATCATTTACCAGCGTAAAATGATCAAAAATCAGGTTGAATTACGATCATTGCATGACGCGCGCCAAAGCGATCTGCTGGCCGCTGTTTTTGAAACACAGGAGAGTGAACGCAAGCGGCTGGCTGAGGATCTGCATGATAGTGTTGGGCAGGTGTTATCGGCCATAAAGCTTAATTTGCACCGGCTTGATAAAAATTGCATGAGCGAAGCAACGCAGCCGCTGCTTGCCGATACGCGAAAACTGACCGACGAATGCATCCAGGAGATTCGTAATATTATTCATAATGTGTTGCCTCCCGTACTTACCGATTATGGCCTGTTGGTTGCTGTTGAAGCCTTAAGTAATAAGGTTGAGCAAACCACCCATATTAAAGTAAAGTTTAGTAAAAATATGCCCGACCAGCGCTTTGCGCAAGAAATAGAACTTACCCTTTACCGTATAGCTCAGGAACTTTTTGGCAACGCCATTAAACACTCCGATGCGACAGTTATTTACCTGTCTATTAACAAGGAGGGTAATTATATGGTGATGGAGTTTAAAGATAACGGAGTGGGCTTTAACCTGGGTGGAGTAAAGCAGGGGTTTGGAATTAAAAACCTGGAAAGCCGGGTGCAGTTGATTAACGGGGATATTAATATTTACAGCAAGCCATTAAACGGTACGCTCACTACTATTAAATTAAAAATAGCATAGTTTTGTTACATTAAAACTATCTTTATTCAACTATTTGTGAATCAATGGGTACAATTAAATTAGGTATTGTAGATGATCATAAAATTTTCAGAAATGGCTTAAAAGCTACGCTTGAAGATTTCAAAGATTTTGACCTGGTACTTGAGGCTTCAAACGGTAAAGAATTGATGGGGTTATTAACAACCCAAACCCCTGATGTGCTATTGATGGATATAAAAATGCCGGAGATGGATGGTATTCAAACTACAGCTTTTGTTCATCAGAATTATAAAAATATCAAGATACTGGCATTATCCATGTTTAACGAGGATAAATATATTGTTGATATGATGAAAGCCGGGGCATCAGGCTACCTGCTTAAAAATGCCGAGCCGGAGGAGATCATAGAAGCTGTATCTACCGTTCATAGCAAGGGTTTTTATTTTAATGAACATTTATCCATTACGCTCATTAAACAACTGGTGGGCAATGATCACGCCGAAAATATTGCTCAAAATAAAGCCGATCTTAATGAACGTGAAGTAGAGGTTTTGAAACTTGTTTGCCAGGAATACTCCAACCAGGAAATAGCCGATAAAATTTTTCTGAGTGTACGTACCGTTGAGGGTTACCGGGCCCGGTTGTTTGAAAAAACCGGTTCAAAAAATTTAGTTGGCCTGGTTATATATGCCATTAAACGCGGTATCATCAACGTAGTATAATTTTTTAGGCCGATAGTTTTTTGGCGCTGCTGGCTAAATTACGCATAAACCGTTTGCGATAATTAAGCGGGCTAAGGTGCATTTTGGCTTTAAACATTTTATAAAAATGTGATACATCGCCAAAGCCGCTTTCAAATGAAATTTCAGATATAGGTTTATCTGTTTGTACTAATTGCTGTATGGCATAATTAAGCCGGTATTCAATTATGGTTTCCATAAATGTTTTGCGGGTTACTTTCTTAAAGTATTTGCAAAAGGCATTTGTGGTCATGTTGGCTATGCTGGCGGCTTTATCCAGTGATACCTGCTTTCTGAAGTTTTCAACCAGGTAAGCAAATACCGGGTTGATGCGTTCCCGCTCCGCAGATGTGCGCTCTGCCACAATACGGTGCTGATCAAGCAGTATATATTCATCTGACGAGGCCAGGCACTGCAGTACCTCCAGTAAGCCTATCAATATCCTGAAATTGCTTTTTTCCTCAACCAGGTTCATCAAAAGTTGCTTAACCTCTGCCTGCGTATCTGAGTGGAACGAAATACCACAGCCGCTTTTTTGAAAAAGCTTCTTAATATGCAGTAACTCAAACTTGTTAAAAAACTCGTCGCCTAAAAAAGCATCGTTAAACTGTATCACAATAGCGCATGCTTCACTGGGCAAAATATCACCGCCCTCCAGTTTCCAGCAATGAGGCAGGTTGGGCCCAAGCAACACAACATCGCCAGACACAAAGTCTTCCATGTGGCTGCCAACATATCGTTTGCCGGCGCCTTTTATGATGCATGTCAGCTCATATTCCTCATGAAAATGGTAAGGGGCATCAAATGCCAGTTTATCAAATTTCCTGACCAGGAATGACTGCGTGTTTGCGGGTTGAAGAACTTCGTACGAGGCCTTTATCATTGCATATTTTAGCGTAAATTTATTTTATTGTTAAGTTACGGATAAAATAATCCATAATAACACCATTTACATCATTTTTTATCAGCTAAAGTTAAACTTACTTTGGATATAAACTAAAAAAAATATGAATACAAAGATTTCTGATCTTTTGCTGTTGGATGATTTGATAAAATTACCCGAAGAAAGCATTCATGAGTTCCGTGAAAAGGGACATACTTTGGTTAAAGGCGTACTTTCAAAGGATGAAATGGAAGTTTACAGGCCGATAATTGTAGGGGCTGCAGACCGGTATAACACCGAAAAAAGAAAGCTGGAAGACAGGGACACTTACGGCAAAGCATTTTTGCAGATCATGAACCTGTGGCAGCTTGATGCCGATGTAAAAAGATTCGTTTTTGCCAGGCGCTTGGCAAAAATTGCCGCCGACCTTATGGGGGTTGAAAACGTGAGGCTGTACCACGACCAGGCCTTGTTTAAAGAAGCAGGCGGTGGCCCTACCCCCTGGCACCAGGATCAATATTACTGGCCAATTGATACCAATAATACGGTAACCATGTGGATGCCGCTGGTTGATATTGATGTAGATATGGGGATGCTCACCTTTGCATCAAACTCCTATACTAATGGAGCTGTTTTTAACCACGAGATCTCGGACGAGTCGGAATCGGCTTTTGATGATTATGTGAAAAACAATAACTTCCCTATAAGCCGAGCAAAAACGATGCAGGCTGGTGACGCTACATGGCACCGCGGTTTTACAATTCATAACGCGCCGGGCAACAACTCTGATAAAATGCGCGAGGTAATGACTGTTATTTATATTGCTGACGGCGCGCGCATCACCCCATATAAAAACGATTGGCAAAAAAATGATCACCATAAATGGTTGATGGGTAAGCCAATTGGCGGGCTTATAGACTCGGAACTGAACCCAAAATTACTTTAACACGATTTTGAGGATTTGACAAGATTTACAGATTTTTTGCAGGGTTTAAACTTAAACCTCAAATCAAAAAACCTGTAAATTCTGCCTAATGTTGTAAATCGTGTTTATATCGTACCTGCTATCCAAACAGCGTCTACAAACCATTTTTTACCGTCAAAAAACTGTGTTAGCGGAACAAAGCCCGTATTGATGGCTATCTGATCGGTTTGCATGATGGTGAATTTCTGGGAGATCTCCATGTAGATGTATTCATCTTTCATAAATGTAATGGTTTCTTTCCCGCTGATATTCACCTTCTGATCTTCCAGGCTGATAAGGTAGCTTTTGCAAGCTCCGGTTTCGGGGTCATAGGTTGGGTAGTGATCAAATTTGGTCAAATCAAAATCGGCCTGCAACTCGCGGTTGATCCGTTCCAGCAAGTTAAGGTTGAATCTTTTGGTGATACCTCCCTTGTCGTTATAGGCCGCTAATACAACTTTAGGGTCTTTTTTAAGGTCCATGCCGATAAGTACCATGTCGCCTTCGGATAAGTTGTTCCTTAACTCCCTGCAAAATTCAATCGCTTCGGGAACCGCCATATTACCAATATTTGATCCTAGGAACAGTACCACTTTACGCCTGGAGGATATTGGTGCCGCTTTCTGCAGCATATCAAAATACTCGCCGTTTAAGCCGGTGATCTTTAATCCAGGCAAGGTTACGGGCAGGGTGATATTGAGGTATGATATTACATTGTCAGAAATATCGATAGGTAAATACGTAAAATCTGCTTTTTTATCCAGCAAATCTTTCAACAGGTAGGTCGACTTCATGGCATCGCCTGCACCAAGCTCTATCAGGTCAAAAGCATCACCAGAGGCAATTAGCGCATTGGTGATCTCATCGGTCCTTTCAGAAAATATTTCCAGTTCGCAGTTGGTTGGATAGTATTCTTCGCAGCCCATCAACTCCTGGAAAAGCTTATCGCCGTTGGCATCGTAAAAATACTTTGAATTCAAACGCTTTGGCGATGATTGCAATCCCTTTATAACATCGTTATAAAACGAATCAGTTTTAATGCCTGATTCGGGGTTCAATTGGGTATGAGTTAAGGTTGAGTCCATATCTTCCTGTTTTTGTGCTTTTACCGCGCAAGTCTTATGCCAGTAAATTGCCAACGTAAATTTGTTTGAAAAAAGTTGCGGTAAGTAATTCTGCTATGTCCGGGCGGGGTTGCTTCTGATGCCCCGCGCAATACTTTTTGGTTTACCATGAATTTGCCATTGTATTCGCCAATTGCACCGGGAGCTTTTGCAAAACCAGGGTAAGGCAGGTAGGAACTTTCTGTCCATTCCCAGCTTTTGCCCCAGCTAAACTGGGTTGCGGCGGCTTCCCATTCAAACTCGGTGGGCAAACGGAGGCCCTTCCAGGAGGCATAGGCATAAGCTTCAAAATAGCTGATATGGCAAACCGGATCTTTTAAATTAAGCGGCAGCAGGCCGTGGAAGGTATAGTTTTGCCATTCGCCATCAATTAAATGCCAGTACAGCGGGCACTCCACTTTATTGGTGTTTACCCAATCCCAGCCTTCGGCGTGCCAGTGTCTGAAATCATGATAGCCTCCACTATTAATGAACTCCAGGTATTCGGCATTAGTAACCTGGTTCGGGCTTATTTCATATTCGTTTAAATAAACTTTGTGCCGGTTTAGCTCATTGTCAAAACAAAAGCCATCGCCGGTAAAACCTATTTCATATACACCCTCGTTCATCTTAATAAAATCGGCACTGTCGGTCTTTTGGATCTTTGGCGATACATATTTATCAGAATAGGCCGGAAACAAGGGGTTGTGCCCTAAAATGTATTTAATATCGGTTAATAAAAGCTCCTGGTGTTGTTCTTCGTGATTAAAACCGAGTACTAACAATTCTTTTATTTCTGCAGATGGCTCATCGCGTAAAAACCTGGTCATGGCCTCATCCACATAGGCCCGGTACTGATAAATATCGGCAACCGTTGGGCGACTTAAATTACCCCTATCGGTACGGATAACCCGGTTGCCTACGGTTTCGTAATAGCTGTTAAAAACGTAATTGTAATTGGCATTAAATTCCTGGTAACCCATAAAATAAGGTTTCAGAATAAAAGTTTCAAAAAACCAGGTAACATGCCCTATATGCCATTTAGGCGGACTAACATCAACTACCGGCTGCACCACGTAGTCTTCGGTTTGCAGGAAACTGCAAATTTGCTCCGTTCGCTGGCGCACTTTTGTATAATAATCGACTAAATTCATTGAATTATCTACTATTCAAGTATCGTTTAAGGTTTGAAATTGTTTTAATATTTAAATTTTTTGCCTGCTGCTTTCTCATCATTAACGCGTAGGCATTATTAAAGCCAATTGGTTTTAGCCATTTTATCTGGTATCGTTTTATAAATTCCTGCTGCACATAGTTGTATGTACTATCTTTATTTTTGGTTACCCTGGTAACGGTTGCCGGCGATGCCTGTAATATGGCCAGCAAGCCTGTACCGGTATACTCCGGGTAAAAATCTATCTGGTCATTTGTCAGGGCATCGAAACAAATTTTGGTTCCGCCCAGCCCTGTTTTTGTTGATACATCATAATTGGTATACCCTTTTATGAGCATGCTGTACATATTAGCCAGGATATATTGCTCGCCAAAAATTTTTGATCCGATGCGAATGATTCCTGCATTCCCCTCGCGGGATGGTTTATATAGTTTATTGGTTTCCAGGAAATCTTTTGCTACACGTTCCGGGGTTTGGTGAAGATAGTCGGTACGGAAGTTTAATTCCGTCATAATGGAATCATTTATTTTGCCTGCCAGTAAATTTAGTGTTTTTTCCAACTCGGGAAATTTCCTGATTGCCTCTTCCCGAACAATGGGCGCGGCATAATAAGGCGGAAAAATCACTTTGTCATCATCCAGTACAACCAGGTCATAAGCCTTTAAACGGCCATCTGTTGAGTAGCCGCTTATAACATCCAATTGTTTTTCAAACGCGGCCTTGTACATAACAGCATCGCTGATGACAATGGTGTGGATTTTTAGGCCATACTTGCTTTCCAGCCCAAGGTTGCCATCTTGCCTGCCCATAAACTCGGGCGTAAAGCCGGCGGTAAGTTTGCCGCCATATGCAGAGGGGATAAAGTAAAACGATGATAATAATGCCAATAAAACCGGTATGCCATAAGCGCCTGTTTTGATCTTTTTGAAGTTTAATTTTTGCACCCTCGAGAGCAGGAAATCAAAAATAATAGCCAGTAATGCAGCCGGGATTGCTCCGGCCAATATCATGTTGGTATTGTTGAGTGATATACCGCCGAAAATAAACTCGCCTAAGCCACCCGCTGCAATATAGGAGGCCAATGTTGCCACGCCCACATTTATTACCGTAGCGGTGCGGATACCGGCCAAAATCACGGGCATAGCCAGGGGCAGCTCAACTTTAAACAATACCTGCCACTTATTCATCCCCATAGCTACCGCAGCTTCCTTCACGGCGGCATCAACCCCTGTAATGCCCGTATAGGTATTACGAATGATAGGTAATAAAGCATAAAGCAGCAATGCCACAATTGCGGGCCTGGCACCGATTCCTAAAAGGGGGATCATAAAACCTAATAATGCAATACTGGGGATGGTTTGCAATATACCAGCAACACCCAAAACCGGCCCGGATAGTTTGACTTTGCGGGTGATAAAAATACCCAGGGGTAAGCCAACAAGCACGGCTATAAAAAGTGAAATAAAAGTAAGTCCGATATGCTGCAGCGTTTGCATGGCGAGTTTATCGGCCTGTTGCCCCATAAACTCAAATAATGTTTGCTGATGCTCCATCATGCCATTGCTTGTTTATATTGATAAAAAGCAGACATCAATTGCTCAAAGCTTACTAACTTTTGCGTGTGGTGATCTTTATTGATCCTGATGGTTTCCTCATTGCTGAATTTGAAACTTTCCAGGGCCGCCCAAAGGTCAATATCAGATGATAGCGAAGATGAATTAAGCTGGTCCTGGTATAATTCTGGCAGTAGATCCCACAGATCGCGTAGCCGAACTGCTTTAAACTCCAGTTGCAGGCGCTGGTCTTTCAGGAAACCCTCCACAAATTCATTGGCCGGGTTAAATAATAGTTCGGCAGGTGTGCCCGATTGTACAATTTTACCTTTATCCATCAGGCATATTCTGTCGCCTAATTCAAATGCCTCCTGTACATCATGGGTAACCATAACAATGGTTTTTCTTTTTAGCTCATTAAGCGCTTTAAACTCCTTGTGGATGTTTGATCGGGTTACATTATCCAGTGCACCAAAGGGCTCATCCATCAGCAAAACCGGCGGATCGGACACCAGGGCCCGGGCAAGCCCTATCCGCTGTTGCTGGCCGCCGCTAAGTTCGTTTGGGTAAGCATGGAGGTAATTTGCATCCAAATGCAGCTTTTCCATCAACTCTGCCGTGCGGGTTTCTATTTTTTTTTTATCCCACTTAAGCAATTGCGGAACAATGGCAATATTTTCGGCCACGGTATAGTGGGGGAATAATCCGTTGTTTTGTAATACATAGCCAATGCTTCGCCTTAAAACTTCGGGTTGTTGCTCAAATATGTTTTTGTTGTTGATATAGATATTGCCACTGTCGGGCTCTATCAGTCGGTTAATCATTTTTAATGTGGTGGTTTTGCCGCAACCACTGGTGCCCAGCAAAATAAGATTATCATGGTTCTGCACCTCAAAAGATATGGTATCAACGGCCTTAATCCTGCCAAAATGCTTGCTTATACCATCTACCTTTATCATGTAGTAAAACTAATCTTCTAAAGCCAAAAAAAGGTTATTCAATGATTCTGAATACAGGGGATGAGCAAAAACGCAATAGCGGATCCTGTCATAAGTAATGCCGCCTTCCATCGCCATTTGTAATACGGTCATAATCTCGCCGCCTTCGGGTCCTAATACGGTAACACCCAGGATTTTTTTTGTTTTAGGATCAACAACCGCTTTCATAAAGCCCCGTGTATCCCCGGTTTCAATGGCCCGGGCCACATATGCCATAGGTAACCGGGCTACTTTATAATCTAAACCTTGCTTTTTTGCCTCCGTTTCATCAATTCCAACCCGGCCCAATTGCGGATCGGTGAACATGCAATAAGGAACGGGCCTATCTGTTGTATTGAAATTTTGTTTTTCAATGAGGTTGCGGTAAACTATCGTGTAATCGTTATAAGAGATATGTGTAAACGCGGGGCCGCCTTTTACATCACCTAAAGCATAAATGCCCTTCACGTTAGTTTCCAGCTTCGTGTTTACTTTGATATGCCCTTTTTCATCTGTTTTTACCCCCGCATTAGCTAAGCCCAGTGTTTCGGTATTAGGGGTACGGCCAACCGCTATCAGCACATGGGAGCATTTGATTTTTTTTTCCTCTCCGTTAGCCAACACTGTTGCAGTTATTTTACCATCGCCTTTTTGCTTGAATTTGGTGGCCTGTGCGTTTGTATGAATAGTTATCTGCTCTGCCTCCAGTATTTTTTGCATCTCTGCCGATACGTCTTCGTCCTCATGAGCAACTATCCTGGCTGATTTTTCTAATATGGTGACCTTGCTCCCAAACCGGCGAAACATCTGTCCGAACTCTAAACCTATGTAATTACCCCCTAAAACCAGAAGGTGTTTGGGCACATAATCGAGGTCCAAAATGGTAGTTGAATTAAGATATTTAATTTCATTCAGTCCCTCTATTTCGGGAATAGAGGGTTTTGCACCGGTATTTAAAAATATAAGATCGGCCTGCAGGGTTTGATTGCCCCCACTGTTAAGAGCTACTGCAATTGTTTTTTTGCCGGTAAAGGTGGCGTCCCCAAAAATAACATCCAGTCCTTTTATTTTCTCAGCTGCATGCTGGCCTCCCACGCGCGAACGCATCACTATATCGTCTTTACGCTTTTTTATCTTGGGCATATTGATGGAGAACCGCTTTACCGATACTCCCAAATCAGAACTTTTAACAGCCATATAAGCCGCTTTTGCCGATGCCACCCAAGTTTTGGTGGGCGTGCAACCATCATTTACACAGGTGCCACCATAAAAACGTTTTTCGATTAAGGCAGTTTTCATCCCGGCCATAGCCAGTTTTTTGGCAAGCGGACCGCCGGCCTGGCCGGCGCCTATGACGATGGCATCGTATTTTTTCATTTTTATTCGGTTATTTTAACACCTTTCCAAAATGCTACATAGTTGGTAATGTTTGCGGCCGCTTCCTTAGGCTGTGGATAATACCAGGCAGCATCTTGATTTATTTTCCCATCAACGTTCAGGGTATAATAGGATGCGAGTCCTTTCCATGGGCAGGTTGTGTGCGTGTCGGTGGTTTCAAGGTATTCGGCGTTCACGCTATCTTTTGGGAAATAGTGATTATTTTCAACAATAATTGTATCATTGCTTTGTGCTATAATCTTATCATTCCAGATTGCTTTCATAAGTAAATTGATTTTAGGATAAAGATAGCCTTAACGGGGGCAGATTTACAATTGAAATTGTGCTATTTTGTTTGGTAAATAAAAAAAAGCCGTTCATTATCAGGCAGAAATAAAAAAAAAGAAAAATTTATTTTATTTTTATCATTAAAGCTATATCTTTGCAATCCCAAAATAAGGGAAACAAAAAAGAAAAAATGGCCCGTTCGTCTAGGGGTTAGGACGTTAGATTTTCATTCTAGAAACAGGGGTTCGATTCCCCTACGGGCTACGAAGCCGCTTTACGAAAGTAGAGCGGCTTTTTTGTTTTAGTAGTACTAAGAAAATTTGGGCTGGAACCTAAGTGGCATATGCGCCGGCACATTTCGTTTCGAAAAGCAGTACTGCGGAATTTCAAAACTTACCATTTAGGTTTTACTTCGCTTATCCCACAGTCTCATCAGATTTACCATCTGCGAATCTGTAAGTTGCTGAGACCAAATCAAAGTTTTGATGCCGTATATCATCATCGCACAAGCCTTTCCGGTTTCGATAAAATGCCTGAATGCATTCCCATTTGGAAGTACTACGGTGCCCAAAATATGATTAAACTTTTCATGCCCAACATAAAAGGGATAATCATGTGTTGTTGCGCCTGCCATATAACCCATATCCTCAATGCCGTTTTCTTTGGTAACAATTCGGCGGGTGGTCAATATGCTATAGTTATTTGCATCAATAACGGTTGAACAAATAATCAATTCATTTTCTTCTACGTCTAATTGTATCTCGGGGTGAAGGTGTACAAACTCAGAATTGTTTTCATGAAACTTTGTCCATTTAAAATCGTATGGTTTAAAAGTAGCCCTTTTTATCTCATAAATAGCAAAGCTGTGTATTACCTGGTCTGATTTTGTCACTTTAAATTAGCAATAGTCTGTATAAAAATAAGTCTTTATAAAGGGAAAAGAAGAATGATTTATTTCGTTTTCTCAATTTTTATTAGCTTAAGCCAAGGCTCAACGATCACACCATTGAAAACTTACTTTTAACTCCTCAACTTTAATATAAACAGATTTAGTTGTATTGAGATCCAGGTAGCCGCCAAAGAATCTTCTTCCTTACTTTCTGTTAAAACTAGGTTTTCAATCCTTTAAATAATTATGTCCCTTAGTATTTCAGAAAGCAAGGAACCTCAAATCATCCATAAAAGGGGTTCGAAAAGCTTCCCTACGGGCTACAAAAGCCGCTTTACGAAAGTAGAGCGGCTTTTTTGTTGGTATACTTATTCGCGACAATACAACAAACCTATGTTCGCTTCAGTTACAGCAAAACATATATATCATCGCATAATTTTGTATATGTCAATATATTGTAAATTTGGAACAGCCTTTGGGCTATTTGAATTACTTGAATCCTGATATATTCCATATTAACCTGTATCATGTGGCCGCCATGGCAACCCTGTTTTCGGGGTTTACACTCGCGCTGCTTTTAGCATTTGCAAAAAGGGAAAGCCAAACAGCCAACCTGTTTTTAAGTGCCGCTTTAACTGTAATTGTATTGAAGACTGGCGGGCTTTCGCCGATTTTTTTACCGGCGCTGGGGCCGCTATTGTATTTTTATGTGCGGCGGATGACGTCACCAAACCTACAATTTGGCCGAAAGGATATTCTGCATTTTTGCCCTTTGCTGCTTGCGTATTGGATGCCGGGCTGGCTGGTGCTAATTTCGGTTGTCATTTATTTATACCTGTCGCACCGGTTGATACAGCATTTTTATAACCTCTTGCAGCCGGTGCTAATGGATAGGCCGCGCTTTGCTTTCCGCCGGTTGGATAAGACCTTGCGCCTGCTCGCCTTGCTTTGCATGTTATGGCTGTTTAATGATGTCTTGAGTTTTGCCATTGCTTTTGTGCTTATTGGAGTGGCCGCCGAAGTGATGCTGAAATTGGATGGCAGCACACAAATGGCCACGCCGATAACAGATAGATATGATGCAAAAGAAAAAAGCCGTAGGCTAAAGGAAGCCGTAGCCGCAAATCGTTTTTACGAGGATGCCGAACTGACATTGACCTCCCTGGCAGTAAAGCTGAATATCCATCCGCACGATTTATCGCGAATTATTAATGTGGGGATGGAAAAGAACTTCAGCGACTTTATTAATGAGTTCAGGGTTCGTGAAACTGTCCGGAAGATGCAGGACCCGGCCCACGACCGGCTCACACTGCTGGGTATCGCCTATGAGTCGGGGTTTAATTCCAAAACAACATTCAACCGGGTTTTTAAAGAGATGACCGGCAAAACCCCGGTGGAATATAAGAATAGCTTAAAAGAAGAGGTACCAATTGATAAGTTGGCACCCCGGTTACGAATCCCGGCGGTAATATTGCGTTCAGGAAGCCTGCCAGGTTGGGCTCCTGTAAAACTAAACCGCAATTATATGATTAGAAATTATTTAAAAATTGCCTGGCGCAACCTTATTAATAATAAGGTATTATCGCTCATTAATATAGGTGGCCTTGCAGTGGGCATGGCAGTAGTAACGCTGATTAGTTTGTGGATTTTGGATGAAGTATCATTTGATAGGTATCACAATAATTACCACCGTATAGCCCAGGTAATGCAAAATGTAACCATTAATGGCGAAGTGAAAACCTCATTTCATGAACCGTACCCTTTGGCAGCCGAGCTACGCAAAAATTATGGCGGCGATTTTAAATCTGTAGCAATGTCGACCTTGCCGAGAGATTATATACTGGCTTTAAACGATAAAAAACTGAACAAGCAAGGTACCTTTATGGAAGCTGGCGGACCGGGCCTGTTTACATTAAATATGCTCAAGGGCAGGCGCGATGCTATAAAGGACCCATCATCTGTACTAATATCCGCGTCGACAGCAAAGGCATTTTTCGGAAATAAGGATCCAATGTCTGGAGTGCTGAAGCTCAACAATCAGGGCAACCTGAAAGTAGCCGGCGTTTATGCAGATCTGCCTGAAAATACCACGCTTGCCGGTCTGGCTTTTATTGGTTGCTGGGACCGCTATGCAACAGATTATAGATTGAGCGGGATGAAGGAGCCATGGGACCCAGGCATTGTTAATTTATATGTTCAATTGGCTGACAATGCCGACCCCGGGAAAGTGTCGTTAAAAATAAGAGATGAAAAGCTGAGGCATTTAAAACCGCTTTCGGCTAAAACAAAACCGGCGCTGTTCCTGCAGCCAATGAGTAAATGGCATTTGTATAGTGAGTTTAAGGACGGAAAAAACATCGGCGGCGAAATACAATATGTGTGGCTTTTTGGCATTGTAGGTGTGTTTGTACTGCTGCTGGCCTGTATTAATTTTATGAACTTAAGTACTGCCAGATCTGAGAAACGCGCGCGCGAGGTAGGTATCCGCAAGGCAATAGGTTCATCCCGCAGCCAGTTGATACAACAGTTTTACGGTGAATCGTTACTTTGTGTATTATTGGCATTATTAGCCGCCTTACTACTGGCACGATTAAGTCTCCCCGCGTTCAATCAACTGGCGGGTAAACAGATAGTTATTCCATGGAGCAGCCCGGCGTTTTGGCTCGCCGGCATTGGCCTTAGTTTGGTCACCGCTATTATCACCGGCAGTTACCCGGCGCTCTACCTGTCGTCATTTAAGCCAGTAAAGGTATTGAAGGGGGCGTTCCGGGTTGGGCGGCTGGCTTCAGCCCCGCGTAAAGTACTGGTGGTACTTCAGTTTACAGTTTCTATTGTGCTCATCATCGGTACCATTGTAGTTATCCGGCAGATACTTTTTGCTAAAGATCGCCCTGTTGGCTACAGCCAGGACAGATTGATTACGATACCCGTCCGAACTATTGAACTTCACCAACATTTTGATGCGATAAAACAGGCCCTTGAAGGTAACGGCACAATAACTGAAATGGCCGAAGCAGATGCCCCGCCTAACAACGTTGCTGGTACTACAAGCGGCGTGGGATGGCCTGGAGAAAACCCTAATCTGGATATCAATTTCGGCCAGGAGGATATTTCATACGATTATGGCAAAACCATTGGTTGGGAATTTAGCAGAGGCCGTGATTTCTCACGGTCATTCCTTTCCGATTCAGCAGCGGTGATCATCAACCAGGCGGCAGCTGATTTTATGTCCATGAAAAAACCGACTGAAAATTACATAACCTTTTATGGTCAACAGTTTAAGATCATAGGGGTGACTAAAGACATCATTAACCGGTCGCCTTATGAACAGGTGCAACCTATGGTTTATTTTTTGGCGAAATGGGCGGGAGGCTGTTTACTGCTAAAGATAAACCCGAAAATGAGTGCAGGTAAAGCTATTAGCAACATCGCTTCGGTGTTAAAAATCGAGAATCCCCAACAGCCATTTGAATACCACTTCGTTGATCAGGAATATGAAAAAGAATTCGGTAATGAAGAACGTATAGGTAAGCTGGCTACTGTCTTCGCCGGTCTGGCTATATTTATCAGTTGTCTCGGGCTGTTTGGCATGGCATCATTCATGGCCGAACAGCGCGTTAAAGAAATAGGTGTACGCAAGGTGCTTGGTGCTTCAGTGTTCGCCCTGTGGCAATTGTTATCGAAAGATTTTGCCATACTGGTGTTTATTTCAATAATTATAGCCTCGCCTGTGGCTTATTATTTTATGCACAACTGGCTGCATAACTATCAGTATCACACCGATGTAGCATGGTGGATATTTATCGTTACAGCTATTGGCGCTATACTAATCACATTAATAACGGTAAGCTTCCAGTCCATAAAAGCCGCATTGGCAAACCCGATAAAAAGTTTGAAGACAGAATAACAAGTTATGTATGCCGACTTTTTTATTTGCCTAAAGCAAGCCTTTTATTAAAGTTATGACCAGCACGATACATATTATGTTAAATAAAAACAAGCCTCTGCGATTGGAAGAGTATTTATAAATCACTATAAATTAATATTTTATATTCATCAACACGCGGCCAACAATCTTAAATCTGTTAAAAAGGAATACGAGCCGGTTATTGGGTGATTTGAAGTGATTGGCCAGTTAAAAAATGATCATTTCTAATTTACCTAACGTTAAGACAAGGCATTAAAAAAGGAAACGAAGATTTTGAGACCGAACAAGCGAACAATTAAAAAAAGGCATTTCAGCCCCAACTTTGCTTATTAAAGAGCTGTCCATCTTTTCTAATATATTTCTATTTCGGATTAAATGAAATGCCCTTTTCCTCACGAATAAGCTGAAAAAGGTGATCAGGACGAACTATTACATAATCTTCAGTAAGCGAACCAGCCACGTTTTTAAAACTTGTTGGCGATATATTCGTCCAGGGCTGGGCCTGTATGATTATGAAACGTGGTGAGGTTTTATTCCAACCAGCGGCAGCTCTGGCGATATGATCTTTCATCGCCTGTTCAGTAGTACAATAGTTACAGGAAAGTGCCATTCCCGGTAAGTTATCATTATAAATAGTAAGCCCGCCTCCTGTGTTCTGGGCTGTTACACCAAGCAACGATTTTGCCTGACTGGCATAGATCTTCCCAACATTTAAGTTAATACCGCCAACGATAGTGTTCCAGATGGTGATTACCCGTAAACCAGCACGGTGATTATATTCTTCAGTTTTAGAAACGAACTGTTTTAGCAAATTTTCATCAGACCAGGTATTAGGATAAGTATAACCATAGCCAGAAGGTCCCGAAATCAGATTATCATTGCTGGTGGACGTTTGCCAATAATAGTTAAGTGCACCAGGCATTGCATCCAGCATAGCAGGTGACACAGTCCATCCCATTGGAACAGCACCCCGGTCTGGATTATTCCAAAGTTTACGCATCAAATGCTCCGTAAATTGTAAATTGTCTCCGTCGCTCAATATAAATTCAACATAGATTTTGTTTTTGAGTGCTGGTTTTGGGGGGATTGGTTTTATTTTTACAATTCTGGAAGTGCCGCTATGCACCGTTAGGTTAGAACACCAATCACTTGCTACGGTTGCAATACCATACCTTGAAGCCCTCTCCACCCCTGGCCCTTCCTGTGGCCACCAGCCCATAAAAATTGACCCGGGAGACATTGAAGATAGAAATTTGTTTAGCAATTCACTTTCACCCGCTACTTCAGGATCGAGCCATATTACTGCAGAGCCCAATGCTACTGCATATTCACGAAGGGCCGCTTTATGCGCATTAGGATTTAATCCGATTAACAAACGGTGATCAAGATGGGGCCAATATATATCATATAGCGATTGATAAACTTCCAGCTTACTGCTAAATTTCCCCTGCAAATCAAGTAAGACGGGCAAATTATAAGGAGGAGCAGTTAGTTTGGACAACAATAAAGGTGAGGCAATTAGTGCACCTTTGCTTTTTGCAAGTACTGTGGCCAGGTTAATTGTATGCTCCTGGGCGGGATCATAAACGATCAAACCTGAAATTTCACTCCGGTATTTAGTAATCAAGTCCCATTTGTCTGCAGGTTCAGACCAACTCAAACCCAGGGACTGCAGCCAGGTATGCGGCCCTTCAGCGAAAGCATCACCCTCATATGAGAATATACGTGGTTTAGTTCTGTTTACGACACCCTTTAATGAAGCAAACAGGTACATTTCTGCTGAAGAGTAAGGAGAGTTTTGACGGAGCGTAATTAAATCCTGAACATGTGAAGGCGCTGGGAAAGATGGAAGCAGTTGACCATGCGGCCATTTGATCTGGCCCATGCATGGCGTGACAAACAAATAGAACAAAAGAAAGCATACAGCTTTAATTCCAAGCATATTGGTCAGTTTTCTCATCTGCTAAATATAAAGTTAACATACATCAATTTTATCTAAATCGGAATATATTAAAAGTCGCAACTAATGTTTCCCTGGATATTTTTCATCAGGCCCGAAAAAAAAACGTAGTCCAAGTTTGTAAGTATAAGTTAGTTTTAATAGGTCCGTGATAGGTTTAATTGAAAGCATAAAAAGACAATTTACAATTTGCTGATACTTTTTTCGGCAACGCTTATACAACAGCAGGTTATTGAAACGCCAAAATAATTCTTGCAACAAATATTAAATGTTGCAAGAATTATTTCCTGAATCTCTATTGTTGTTCTTGTTCTTGGCTATTGGCCTATTTTAGTTAACAATATCGCCACTGAATCTGGTTTTACCAGGAATGATGAGTGGCCGGTATTCAATTGATATACCGTTTTTACGTTGGATGCTGCAATCATTCTGTTCTGAAGAGCCGGAGAAACCACGTGATCCTGTAAAGTTTTGATATAAACCTTCTCAACAGAGCCGAAATTTGCGGCTGTGAGCGTTACCGGAGTATTGAATGGGATTAGAGGCTCAATGCGATAATTTTGTAATACAAGATTTTGAGCCTGAGTTGAACCATCCTGGATAAAAACGTTTACAATTTGGTTGTGTAGCACATCAAGAGTTCCGTTAACAGTATCTATATTAAGTATTGGTGTTCCATTAATTTTACCTCCAAGCGCTGACCCGGCATCAGTACCGGCAAGGGCAAATAACGATTGGCCAGAGGTTGGCAAATAAGCAGATAGATAAACTAACTTCTCGATTTTTGTTGGTATTTGTTCAGCAACAGACGAAATAACCATACCAGCCAGACTGTGACCAACCAGGATAACTTTGCCGTTAATTTGGGAGATAGCATTAAGTACGGTAGTGGTGTAAAGATTTAATGTAATTGCTGATAGAGCAGTTTGATCACTACCGTGGCCCGGTAGTTCTACAACGGTCACATGGTTACCTTCATTGATCAGGGCGGTCTTTACCGCATCCCAAACATATGGTGCCTGCCACGCACCGTGAACAAGGACATAGTTTTTGGCAATTGGTTTTACATCATTCTTTTTTGAACAAGATGAAAACATAAGCGTAGCCGTAGCTACAGAAAGTAAGATTAATAAGAGTTTTTTCATGATTTGAGATGCCTAATTGTTTAGGACGCCACAAACATCGGGTTTGCCATCCCGGATAATATTAACCGAGGTTAAAATCGGAAAATCATAAGGAAAATAGCTTGTAATAGCGTTGAAGGATATAGAATTTGCTTTAATTTATTCAAGCATGTTCCCGTTTGATATCAAGTCTTTTCATTTTCGAATAAAGGGTACCGGCCGGTACGCCGAGTATTTGGGCGGCTCCACCCTCACCAGATAATTTACCACCACAATATTTCAATATTTTTAAGATATGATCCCGTTCGTTTTCATCTATTGTCTTTAAAGAAACTTCATCTGCACCGGTAGTTTGCGCTATCTGCCTGCTTGAAGGAAGATGGACCTGTTTAATGGTATCTCCGGACGAAAGCAGTACACTTCGTTCAATCAGGTGTTCCAACTCACGGATATTACCCGGCCAATTGTAGGAAACCATATCCTGTAAAGCGCGGTTACTGAGGGTCGTGATTTGCCTCCCCGCTTTTTTCGCAAACCGGCGAATAAAATAGCCTGCCAAAAGAGGAATATCCTCCCTACGGTCACGTAATGCAGGCAAGGAAATTGGAAATATATTTAATCGGTAATAAAGGTCGCTTCTAAATCTTCCCTCAGCAACTTCTTTTTCAAGGTCCCGGTTTGTGGCTGCTACGATCCTTACATCAACCTTTATCGTTTTTCTTCCCCCAACGCGCTCAATTTCTTTTTCCTGCAAAGCCCGAAGCAGCTTTACTTGCAAATCAAGCGGCATCTCGCCAATTTCATCTAAAAAAAGCGTGCTGTTATTGGCAAGCTCAAATTTCCCCAGGCGCTGTTCTGTAGCTCCAGTAAAACTACCGCGTTCGTGCCCAAATAGCTCACTTTCTATCAGGTTAGGCGGGAGGGCCGCGCAATTCACTTTAACCATCAGTTTGTTTTTTCTGGGGGAGTCGTTGTGAATAGCTCTGGCAATGAGCTCTTTACCGGTGCCGGTTTCACCCAGTATCAATACTGTGCTGTCTGATGGGGCAACCTGGGAAACTAATTTGAATATTTTTTTTATTAACGGACTTTCTCCGATGATGTCTCCATAATTTTGAGTTGTTTCAATTTCCTCTTTGAGGTATATTTTTTCCTCCTCCAGTTGTTGTTTATACTGTTTGATTTCACCAAGCTGTTTATTTATTTTTTCATTTGCTGAAAGATTCGATACAGTTATGGCTATCTGAGAACAAATACTTGTAAGGAGGTTGAGCTGATCTGGAAGTTTAGTAAACGTATCTGAAAGATCAATAAACAGTATGCCAATCAATTCGTTTCCCAATCTTACCGGTAAGCTCATAATTTCTGTCAAACCAATTTCTTTCCAAAAATGAACATACTTCGGCGCATTTTTCATTTCGCTGAGTTTCAAAATATTGTGCATCATCGGCTTGTTGGCTCTGATCATTACATCCATCACATTATCGTTGATAGCATATTTTCCACTAACCAGTGCATTGAAATTAGGGAAATTGGTCCACTCGGCGCTGGAATCATATAAGTATGGCGTATGGGTTACTTTATCATCGTTAATAATGTGCATACTATAACCCTTGATAATACCCCATTCTGTGAACTGAGCATTAATAATTGTAGAAACTTCCCGTGTGGTTTTCACCGAGGCAATAGCATTACTGAAAGCTAATAATCTTGATTTTTCGTCTTCCCGCCTTGAAATCTCACTATTAGCGATAATGTTGGAAATGGCAACTGATATTTGATGTGATAAACCCTTGATCAAATTTTGCTTGCCTGCATCCAATACAATATCATGATCGTAAAGAAGGATCCAGAATCCGAAAGCCCGATCACCTTTTGAAAATCGAATAACAACTGCATTCTTTAAACCAGATTCATAGTTAATTTTCAGGTACAAAGGCAAATCGCCATTGGCATAGTTCATCAGCTCCTTAAGGTTGAAAAGCAGTGGTTCCGGGGTTTGTATGCATTTATCTAAAATATTATCCTGGATCGGATACCTCAATTGGCCAGCCTTAATATATTGGGGGTGAGACGTAGATTTTGCTTCCGGGTCCCGGAGAAACCCGCTTACCGTAGAATCTTCGTTAATGGTTACTACTGCCGTATGAGAAAAATTTAACAGGTATTTTAAGCGTTGGCTTATCACTTTAAGTAATTCGCTATTGCTGCGCACTGAAGCAATATCAACACTTAACGACAAGAGCAAATCCCTTTCTTTTTCCTTTTTTAGGATTTCTTCGTTTGCCAGAATATTTGATACGGCTGTTGATAATTGATAGGAAACACCTTTAACAATATCTAAATCACGGTCTGGATAGTCGGTATTAGTTTCCAGATTTATATAGAGTACGCCAATGTTGCGATTATCGTCTCTTAATGCAATGCCTATTCGCTTTCTAATTCCCGAATTATAGAGGTACTGCAGACAGGCAGGCTCGTTTGTGAGGTCGGCAACTTTATTCAAATTAAAGTGCACAATCCCATCCGCCTCCATAACTTTGTTGAAATATCCGTCGCTATATTCGAATCGAACAGGCCCATTGCTATATTGTGCTAAATTTTCTCTGGTAAAAGCTAAATCTGTTGATAGGAATATATCGTGAGTTTGATCATCATTGTTCAATACCATGATGACGATATTCTGAAATTTAAATAGTTTTTTAAGATTGATTTGTATAACCTGGAGAAGGCCCTTTTTATCCTTTATGGAAGTTATATCATAGCTCAATTTCAATAGTAACTCCTGTTCATTTTGCCTGGCCTGAATCGTTTCATTGGCTATAATGTTACCTACAGCTATTGAAAACTGATTAGCGATATCCTTGACAATATTTATATAGCTATGGTCTACTTCATCATGCTCACCCAGGCATAATGCCCAAACGCCTATAAACCGGCCAGCTATTTCCAAGCTTTGCATAACAACCTTTCGGATACCGCTTTCGTAGTTTATTTGCAAGTATTCCGGGATGGTCCCGCGTGCAATAAGTTGTTCCAGGTCAAAAATTTGAGGTTCTCTGGCCAGTATTACTTTATTAAAAATCTGGTCGGAAATAGTGTATTTAGCATAAGTAACATTCTTGTATTTGGGGTGAAACTTTGTTTTAGACTCCGTATCCTGCATGAACGTGCTCATCGTAAGTTCATCTTCATTCACAGTAGCCACCCAATGGTGGCGAAAGTTGAAAAGGCTTTTGAGTTTGTAATGTATAATTCTAAGCAGGTCTTTTTTCTCCCTGATCGTGGCAAAATCGATATTAAGGGACTGTACAATTTCTCTTTCGCGGTTACGGGCATCAATCTCCTCATAGGCTTTTACAGAAAGAACGGCGAATGTTAATTGGGCGGCGACCTGATCGCAAAGCGGAGGCATTAAAAAATGTCCATCCCCTTCTTTTTTCAATAGGATGATCCAAACACCAATAGCCGCAGTTCCTTCATATAAATGAAAGGTGCAGGCGTCAAAGTTTTCAGCAATCCCTGCGCCTGTGAGGTAAGGTTCAATGTTCCCGCTTAGAACAAGTTCATCGAAATCAATGATTTGTTGACGAGCCTCTACCTGGAGGTTATTAATCCTATGATCGAAAGGTATCTTGCCGGTGAAAATTTTCTCTGAGAAGTGATGGCTGTTTTCTGTATCGCCAAAGCCTTTTAAAAAATTGGTTATCTCCCTTCCATCATTACCAAGTACAAAAATAGTGGCGTATTGATATCCAATGGCTTCCTTTAATGAGCTACTGATCAGGCTGTTTAACTGATCTCTGTTTCTTATCGATGCGATTTCCCGGCTTAACTCCAGGATAAGCTGCTGCTGATTGTCAAAATCCCCTAATGTCAGTGGTGTCGTCATAACTTAAAAACAGGAGTGAAAAACATAATTCCAACACTTATTCGTGATGGTGTATGTAAATTTCATGCCAGGTAATTAAACTATTTGTTATCAATGAATTAAGTAATTTGCTGTCGGAATAAGCCGTGACATATCCCCGTTCTGACCGATGGTCGTGATATATCACGACCATCGGTCAGAACGGGGATTATCCTGCAATTGGCATTTCTATACGGTAAACGGGTATTGATTTAAGATTTTTTCTTATCCTGCTGAGCGAGGGTGGCTCAATCCCAATATAAGATGCCAGGTACTTGTCAGGAAACATTTGTAATAGATGCGGTTCATTCCTCAATAACTTATTGTACCGGTCGCTCGCCGAGAGGGTCAGCAGGTTGAAAACCCTGTCATAAGCTGCAATGAAAGCGTATTCATGGAGCTTTCGTAAACACTGCTCAAAAATAGGGTTAGGTTCAAATTTAGCATCAATTTCGCGGTGCCTGATCCTTATCGCCCGGATATCTGTCAGCGCCTCTATATACATCGTTGCCGGTGTTTGGGTAAGAAAGCTTTTGTAATCTACAATGAAGAGATTTTTGAAATCACTTTGCGCTTCATTAAAATGAAACGACCAGGTAATGGTTTTCCCTGCTAAGTCGGTATAATAGGACCGCGCCTTACCGGATACGATAAAATAAACGTATTGCGTGCGCTTTCTCTCGTTAAATATCGTATTCCCTTTAGGAATAAGCACATCTTTGCAGCTATTTAGAATGATCTGAACCGCTGCCTCGTCCAGGTTGACCAACTTTCCTAAATAATTCAGCAGGGGCATGGCATTGATGGGATAGGTGTGTCTCATTGTTTTGGTTTTCTTATGTTTGATTTGTTCTGCTACAGCTATTCACTTTGCCAGGCTTATAAGAAAGGGTGGATAAATCCTCCGAAAAGCAATTAATGACAACCACCATGACTGCTGCAAAACGTATAAAACTTGTGATCAGGAAAATATATAATTCCATTATTAATCTATTTAAGACACCATTTTGTGGCTTTCTTAACCGTTGTTGTTGCAAGCATTACATACTTTAAATCTCAAATACCAGAGGCGGCGTTATGGAATAGTTGTTTTGCTTCCTTATTACCGTTCCGGCGTGACAAATCAAAAAAGGCTTCTCCCAAATCAATACCAACCAGCAAGCCCTTGCATCCATCGGTCGTTTCAATGGCCAGGATGAATTTTGCGCCATTCCTACATGGACCCATGATCGGACACACTTTGTTAATATTTATTTCTTCGAAAACATACGGTCTGTTTTCCTGAACGCCCCAGAGTTGGATTTCGCCATATAATTCGAAATCGTAGTAGTAGCCCTCTTCATGTAGTCCGATGACCATTTTGGCCAAATGGTTCAATGTTCTTTTCATAAGCCCTTAATTTAATTTATGAATTAATCAATGCACATATTCCCCTTAACCATTATGCTGGCTTTTATATAAACTTCATGCCAATGTTGCAACTATCTATAAATCAATTAATTGAAACAATTGAACTCCAATAAAACAGTTGATATCTCAAGGCTAAGAGGTTTGATCCTGATATTTCAACATGAGCCGCTTATGTGACGAAAACAACTCCCGCCGGTTCAGTACAGGGCAAATAATGAGCCCTGGCACCGGGATGTTCTCCTGAAGCATTTGATTTCCGGTTGAAAATGATACTTTTTATTCAGCTTGAAATATCAAGACAGAAGGCGCATCTATTGATATATCAATAACAAATCATCGTTGGGTAAATCGCTAATAGCTTATTCACAGGTATTTAAATAACTGGCACGACATTTACATTGCCCGATGGCGAATACGGTCATTATTAATTAAATAGCGATATGGTATATGTTAGAATAGCAACCCCGGCGGATTCCGAGCAGATCAGGTCTATAGTGGAACAAAGCTGGGAGATTGCTTTCACGGATGCTGCGGCCCGGAAAAAGATTTACCGGATGATCCGGGAATTCTACCCGCAGGGGAAATTGAACCATGAAATCAACCATCATATTTCTGCTTTTTTGCTGGCAATAGATGGGGAGTTGGCCGTTGCTTTTGCTTCTTATAAATTTGATCCTGTGGAGGAGAGCACCTGCGAACTTATCTCGCTGTATTGTTTACCGCAAACACAAGGAAAAGGCATTGATGAGTTGCTGATTAATGAAATTATAAAAAATACGATCGCAGCGGGCGGCAATAAAATATTCGCCGTGCTTAGCCATGACAACGGCCCGGCCGATTTGCTGAGGAGACTGAACTTCGAGCTTATTAAAAATGATGATCAGCAGCGGGAGCCGGGAATGTTTGTCATGGCAAAAAATCTTGGAATTACATTCAATTAAATCACTGAGTATCTTTGCGTCAGCTAGTGCAATAGGATAGCTGAACATAAGGAATTAGACTATTTTTACACTGAATTTGACAATAAACACCTAATGGCCCCAAAAAACGGCACCATCGCAAAGCGCTTAATTATCACCACCCTGATGCTATTATTGCATTTTGCTGCCCCTGCCCAATATTATCCGGCGCCAAAACCTGTAAACCCTGAAAAAGAAAACGATCTATTAGCGCGGCTGAAAAAAAGCAAAGCTGACATCAGTAGGACGTACTTGTTGCTGAGCCTCGCCAATATCAAAATTAACAAACCTTCAAGAGAAACAATAGGTCTTGACCGCGCGATGAATTTTGCAGAAGCCGCACGTGAATTAAGCGCTAAATTGCGTGATACATCCGGTTACAATAATGCCCAGCTTTACCTGGCAGAAGTATTTACCCTCCGGAATGATATGAAATCTGCCGAAAATATCCTGCACTTGCTTAATGATACTTCAAAAATTGATTTGTTACTAAATTTGAGCTTTAAATATTGGTTGAGAGAAAAACCCAAAAAGGAAGACGATTGGAAAAAAGCTTTGCTTCTTGCCGAACAAGCAAGGCAATTAAGTACCCGGTATCATTTACCCGCAAAAGAAATTTTGGCGCTGAAAGATATAGCGATGGTTCATGCCGACCAGGGAAAGTCTTCGGCCGAGCCTGAATTACTGAAAGTGGTTGAGCGATATAAGGCCATAGGCTATCCGTATTTGCATTATACTTATTACCAGTTGGCAGAATTAAATTGGGTAAGGGGAAACCCGGAAAAAGCCCTGAATTACATCACCCAAACCATAAACACCATGAAAGCAACAGGGGACAATAGTGCTGCGGGTGACTTTTATGTAATGAGGGGGAACATCAGTATTAATGAGGAGGATTATCAAAAAGGTGCTTATTTCTACAATATTGCTGTAGATAGCTATAAAATTCATGCCGGGAGATCCAGTTTAGCCGACCGCCGGGTGTTTGGACTGGTTCCCAGGGCCTTGCGTAAATTGAAAAGATACGCGGAGGCTTTGCGTTATGTTAGAGCGGCGATGAAAGATTATCCGCCAATAACCACAACTGATGAAATCACCTATGATTCAATTATAGGGAATATCTACCGGGATATGAAAAAGCGGCCACCTATTTTTTGAGGACTTTACAATTGAGCAAAAAGCAAAGTGGGATGGAAGATATGACCGCCTATAACGATATTGGGCAGCTTTATGTGGAATCCGGGCAATATGCAAAAGCAAAACCATATTTAGACATGGTGTGGAAAACCATCGGCAACCAGATGACTTCTGCAGCTAAGAGCCACCTGAATTATATGCTTTACCTGGCTGATAGTGCTGCCGGAGATTACCGCGCGGCGATGAATCATCTGGCAGATTATCGCGGCCTGGAGGAGTTTAATTTGAGACAGGCCCAAAACAAAGAAGTGAAGCGGTTGGAGGTGCAATATGACGTAAAGGAAAAGGAAAATGCACTAAAAATTAAAGACCAGCATATTGCTTTACTGAATCAAAATTACAAGCTTCAGGAAATTAAAGTTAAGCAGTCCAAACTGGAAAAGAATATCACCATTGGGGCCATACTTGTGTTGTTAATATTTACCGGCCTTCTGTATAAGCAGTACAGAAACAAACAGCACACCAACCGGGTCATTACTAAAAAAAGTGCAGAGATATTGCATAAAAACGAGGTTATCAGTCAAAAAAACAGGTATTTAGAACGTTTACTGCACGAAAAAGAATGGCTTATCAAAGAAGTACATCACCGGGTAAAAAACAACCTGCAAACCATTATCAACCTGCTGGAATCGCAGGCTGCTTACCTTGAAAACGATGCCTTGAGGGCGATAGAAACAAGTCAGAACCGTATCTACGCCATGTCTCTGATACATCAAAAACTGTATCAGGTAGAACATATTCAAACCATCAATATGGCCGGGTATATACCAGAACTCATCCTATACCTGAAGGATAGCTTTGACAATTCTGATCGGATCGATTTTCATCTGGAAATTGATTCGCTCAACCTCGATGCATCAATTGCCATACCCATTGCGCTGATCATCAAGGAGACTTTAACTAATGCCATCAAATACGCATTTCCAGACGACCAACCTGGGGAGATTGCTATTTCCTTACACGAACAGGGTGAAACCTTAAAGCTGGTTCTGGCTGATAACGGCATCGGAATGGACAAGGAGGCCATCGAGGCAAACACAGGTTCCCTGGGATTGCAACTAATTAACGGACTGACCAAAGAAATCCACGGGGATATCAGCATTGAAAGCAGTCCTGGTGTTAAGATCACCATATGGTTTAAAAAATATCCGCTTGAGTACGCCAGCCTTTTACAAACTAATGGTGAAACATCAGCTTAATCGCTACCTTATCTATTGATTATGAACAAGATACTTATTGTCGAAGACCAGTTTATAGAAGCTAACAGCCTGAGGATTTGTCTCAGTAAAGCAGGCTATGCGGTTTGCCCGATAGCTGCTTCAGTAGACGAGGCCCTGAAAATTAAAACCAAAGAGCATCCTAACCTGGTTTTACTGGATATCCGTTTACAAGGTAAATTAAATGGCATAGACCTGGCCAAAATACTGAGATCAGAAAATATCGCCTTTATATTTCTTTCTGCCAATTCAAGCAAAGAAATTCTAAATGCGGCGAAGGCGACCCGGCCCTATGGGTTCCTGGTTAAGCCCTTCAGGGATAAAGATGTGCTGGTAGCTATTGAAGTGGCCTTGTATCTCCATCAGCAAAACCAGGAAGCGATTCTTTCAAAATCCGATGATGCAGACTTAAAGGAAATTATCGGCATAAGTCCCAAAATGAACGCGGTGCTGAACAATATCAAAATAGTAAGCAATTCCTCCATATCAGTTCTGATAATGGGAGAAAGCGGCACCGGCAAGGAACTGGTAGCACAAGCTATTCACCGTATTTCAGCACGCAGATCAAAACCGTTCATCGTAGTAAACTGTGCCACGCTGCCTGCAAATCTTGTTGAGTCAGAACTATTCGGCCACGAAAAAGGCGCATTCACAGGAGCCAATGAAAAAAGAACAGGGAAATTTGAACAAGCAAATGAGGGTACTGTTTTTTTAGATGAAATAGGAGAATTGCCCCAGGACATGCAGGTTAAGCTGCTTCGCGTATTGCAGGAACAGGAAATAGATGTCATCGGAGGAAAAAAAAGAAAAATAGATGTGCGTATTATCGCTGCCACTAATAGCAATCTGGAAGACGAAGTTGCTGCAGGCCGGTTCCGTTTGGACCTTTATTACCGGCTTTTTGTATTTCCTATTATGCTGCCTCCGTTGAGGGAACGCAAAGAAGACCTGGTATTACTGGCCAATCATTTTTTAGCATTTTATTCGCAAAAAGAGAAGAAACCCGTTGTTAAACTCACTGACCAGGTAATACAGACCATGCTGAATTACCCGTGGCCCGGAAATATACGTGAACTTGAAAATTTAATGGCCAGAAGTGTTCTGTTAACAACCAACGGCATAATTACGGATCTCCACTTTCCGTCCTTTCAGAAAAATAGTTCCGGCATTTTGCCTGCGACAGAAACCCAGACAATTGAGGAAAATGAACGGGCGTATATCGTTAGTATTCTGATTAAATGTAACGGGAAGCTCCAGGGGGCCGGCGGGGCGGCTGAAATGATGGACATGAATGTATCAACCCTCAGATCAAGGATGAAAAAACTGGGCATAGAAAAAACCAAATACGCTTGAGCCAAACTCTGGTTAAAAGAAAGCCCGCCGGGAGTATTATCCGGCAGGGCTTCGGTATTAAACTAAATGAAAAATATTGATTATTTACTCTCCGTAATGATGATGTCGGCAAGTTTATCCGGCATAGAAATGAAAGGGGTATGGCTACTTTCCAGTGTGTATACTTTATCTATTTTGCTGTTTTTTACCATATACTGTTGTGCAGGATAGCTGATGGCATGGTCATTAGTGGTATGGATATACACCTTTTTGATGCTGCCAAAATTCTTTTCAGTCAGGTGTACTGGTGTAGCAAGAGGTACCAATGGTTCTGCTTTAACATTAGCTGCGATGTAGTCCTGAACCTGCTGAGGCGCATCTGCGGCAAAAATATCTGCTGCACCTTCTTTAGCAATTATGGCGGCGCCATGCTCTTTATCTATAGTGAGGTATTTGCTTATGTGAGATCCGGCATCCAGTTTAGCAAGTCCTAAAAGGCTGTCACCATCGTGTGGAAGGGCCGCCGCAAGAAAAATTAGTTTGTGTATTTGTGCGGGGATTTCTTCTGCAACCTGGCTGATCACTAATCCGGCAAAACTGTGTCCCACTAAAATCACATTCGTGCGGGCGCCGATTGCCTCTTTTACCTGGTCAACATAAGTTTTAAAGGTGATACCTGCGAATGACGTTTCGTCTTTTCCGTGGCCTGCAAGGTTAACAGCGATAACCTCATGACCCTGTGCTTTCAATAGCGGTACTACTGCATCCCATGAAGATACATCTGCCCATGCGCCATGGACTAAAATAATTGTTTCCATTTTTTTGTTTGATTGAGTTGGTGTTGCGGCAAATGAGGTGAAACCCAGTACACTCATTGCAATTGTTAATAATAAGTTCTTCATGTTTTTATTTCTTGAAATGTTTATTTGTTTTGACAGGACAAAGCTATCTGCAAGAGAGCGGGCAAATATTAACATGGGTTAAAATCGTACTGGCCTTATAAAATAAAACTTCATTCATTTTATAATTAGATGAAAACCCGGCCGGGTCTAAGTATGCCAAACTGTAGGGAATCAGGTCAGTTTATCCGCGTACTATTCCATGTTTTTAGGCAAATAAAATTCGTAATCACCGAAGAGAATGATGTATTACAGGATGAAGGCGAAGCCTATGCACGGAATCTGGATGCAGCGGGTGTTTATACAGCCGTTAACAGGTATAATGGCATGCCCCGCGATTTTTTAATTATTGATGTGTTGCGCCAAGTGGGGTGAGATTACGAAGAGGGAAGAAAACAACAAATGGAATTTTTGAAAATCGCAAACGGACAGCAATCAGATGATTCCGCAAAACTTGCTCAGGCACTGCTTACGATTGCAAGTGAGGAAAACCGCCTTTCAGTTTTCTGGCCGGAGCAGGTGCGGTTGGTACAACAGAACACGTTGTTTCTATCCTCAAAGAGTGGGTATTTCAGGCTGTTGAATTTATGGTTGTAAAAATGCGGCACAAGTTAGACATACCGTAAATCAGGGGGCAATTCATTACTTAACTGTTTTTTTAATCCACCAGTTTATATCCTCTTCCCCTAACGTTAACAATTTCTACCCTGGCGTCATTCAATAAATATTTGCGTAATCGCGTAACATACACATCCATACTTCTTGAAGTAAAAATAGTGTCTTCACCCCAGATCTTTAACAGGGCTGTTCTTTTATCAAGCAAATCATTTTTATTTTCAAGCAGTAGTTTGAGCAGTTCCGCCTCCCGTTGTGAAAGGTTTGTAACTACATCAGCTTTATAAATAAGTTTAAGACGGGTATAATTAAAATGATAATCGCCTATAGTGGCATTGGATTCCTGTTCTGATATTATAATAACCTCTTTGGTTGCCTTAGCTGTTCTGCGAATAAGGCCTTTTATTCTAAGGATCAACTCCTCCATGCTAAACGGCTTTTTTATATAATCATCAGCACCAATTTCCAGGCCTTTAAGCACATCAGCGGTTTGCGTCCTGGCAGTAAGAAAAATAACCGGCACCAGTTCATCTACCTTTCTAATATCCGCAACTAACGATAAACCGTCTTTTCGAGGCATCATAATGTCAATTAAACAAATATCAGGCTTGTCATAATTAAATTTACTCCAGCCGTCTACTCCATTTGTTGCAATAGCAATTTCAAAACCGCGCTTTTCCAGCGTTTCTTTAACAACCATTGCCAATATTTCCTCATCCTCGACCAATAGTATTTTTATTTTTTCCATATCGATGGGAATTGAATTGTAAAGGTTGTACCAACCCCCGGTTTACTTTGAACAAAAATCTTCCCGTTTAGCAAGCCGGTGAGTTCTTTCACATAGCTTAACCCAAGTCCAAAACCTTTAACATCATGTAAATTACCGGTTGGAACCCGGTAAAATTTATCAAATATAAAAGGAAGATATTGAGCATCTATTCCTAAACCATTATCCTGTATCTTTAATTCCCATCCGTTAGTGATCCGGCTTATGACTAATTTAATTTCAGGGTCGGTTGTAGCCTTATATTTCAAGGCATTATCAATCAAATTTGAAACAATGGTATCAATAATATACCTGTCACTTATTATTGCAGCGTCCAACTCATAAGTAAAAGAAATGTTCAAATAGAACCTGTCTATGATCTCTTTTATATATGATTCGAGCTGGATTGGCTCTAAATTGGCAAGCTTTTTATTCCTCTCATACCGGGTAATATCCAGAATGCGGTCGATGTTATTTTCCAGTTTAATTAAAACTGACTGATTGATCTTCAAATAACGTAATGTTTTTTCCTTATCCTCAACCTCACCAAATTTATCCAATGCTTCATGGGTAGATTTTAAAATAGAAACGGGCGTGCGCAGCTCATGAGTCATGTTATTGATAAAGTTATTCTTAATATCATCTAATCTTACCTGCTGCCTTATTACATACCACATATACCAAAGGCAACCTGCCGTCAAAATAATAAGGAACAAGGAAACGGAAAGGGAAACAAGATCATGCTTGATGAAATAATACCTGCTTAATTTGAAATCAGCATAAACAAGAGAACTATTCTTTGAGAAGTCAGGGTAACCCACTACTACGTGTGCATATAATTTACTGGTATTATTAATGGATTTAAGCGAGAGAAAAAACGGCAGATCGATCTTGTTTTTTTTTAGCTCGTTTGCAAAAATGGGTTTTAAATCATTCAAGTCTACCGGGTTGGCCATTAACTGCGCCATCATCCGGGCCATCATTGTTTTGACCATTTCCATGTTAGCACCTGTTAAGTGCACTTTACCTTGAGAGGGCTGAAAGGGTGGGTGATTTTTAACCGCGTTGTTAATTGGGGCTGTCTTTTTTATGGGAGATCGGCTATCTGGGAACTGCTTTGCATCCATAGAAACTGAAACGGTGGAGTCTCCTGGTTTAAAATTCAGATACCGATTGTTTTGTTTAATCTGGTAGCTGTTGATACTTTTTTGCAAGGCATTTGAAGCAATTGTATAAAAATTATCTTCGGTTATTTTGAATGTATGCAACATCCAATAGACCTGAAAAATTATGATTCCGGCCCCCGTGCATATTGCTATTATAAAAATAAAACCTAATCGCTTGTTCATTGGGCACACACTTCAGCAACCAAGGTACGTGAAATGTTTTTTATACATGTTTCGATTAACAGTGTTTAACACTAATTAGTACTGCGTTAACAAAACTGTAAAAAGGACATCTGTAATTTTGAGAAAAATTATAAAAACATGAAAAGAATATATTTAATTGTAGCGGCGATGTTATTTTTATGCTTAGCAACCCATGCGCAAAATGCATCCCAATCTTCCGGTACGGCTGCAGATACAAGCCATGTAATGTTACAGCCGAATGCGAACACTGCTTACTTCGATGAAGACAATCGGAAGATCGACGCTGCACAATTCACCACTAAACTACAGACTGGTCAATTTTCATTCCAGCCAAACGTAGTCAATGGTATATTAAAAAGCATGCAGCTGAAAAAGTCAGAGAAGGTTGTAAAGCCAGGAGGTACCGCACCTGCTTTTTCTGCAACTGATCTAAATGGCAAGGAATACACGTTAAGCGAACTTAAAGACAAAGTAGTAGTGTTAAACTTTTGGTTTACAAGCTGTGCGCCTTGCAGGATAGAAATTCCGGAGTTAAACAAGCTTGTTGAAAAATATAAGAAAGATGAAAATGTAGTTTTCATAGCTATAACCCGGGACCCTGCTGCAAGGGTAAAGGATTTTCTGGCTAAAACAAAATTCGACTTTAATGTAATAGCGGATCAGGCCGCACTGATTAAACAATATGGTATTTCGTTTTTCCCTACCAATATTGTTGTCAAAGATGGGCGTGTTGCATTTATATTAGCGTCATATAGCCCAAACAGCGTTGATCAGTTAAATGGAGTTATTGGGGCGCTAAGAGGTTCAAAATAAATTTAACTTTCGCATAGAACAGTCGATCATCAAACACCTGTGTACTATTCCACCCCTATTATTTGACTACAAGCTGTTATGATGAAGTATCACATACTAAACTGTTTTTTTTTTAGGTTTTCTCTTTGACTTTGGTTGTTCCCTATTTGTAATAGGCGACGATAACTTTGATCGATTTCGTGATATAAAATTTACGTTGTGAGTAAACGATAAAGAACGATTTTTATAAGTAGATGTCTCAAATGGGGTAGACTCTGGGGATAGCTCATTGATCGCCCCGCGGCGGTAATTTCTTTTGGGATAAGTGTCAGGGAAGATAAAAAAACCGGTATTCATCAAGAATATTTCCCGGTTCGTGTAAAAATTTATGGGCCTGGTTTTTATTGATGGTTCTTCGGACAAAATAAATAAAAATCAGATCATGAAAAACCATTTTCACAGCGGGGATGAGCATAGCCCGCAAGCAAATAACGATGGCATCGACCGCAGAGGTTTCCTGGAATGCATGGCCTGGGCCGGCACCGGTGTACTTTGGATGATGTCGGGAGGCATATTAAAATCGTATGGCATGAGCCACATGATCGATAAAACGACAGGAGGCCTGAAAAAAGGGCTTGTTATGCCGAAATCGGATTTTAGTTTCGTGCAGATCAGCGACAGCCATATCGGTTTTACCAAGCCTGCCAATACCGATGTGGTTGGAACGTTAAATGCAACCATAGCTAAGATAAATAATATGCCGGTGACACCCTCGTTTGTGTTGCATACAGGCGACTTGACGCATTTGGCTCAGGCTGATGAGTTTGATATCCTCGAACAATCGTTAAAAAGCGCAAAAACCGAAAAGATATTTTATGTGCCCGGCGAACATGATGTTACTGATAATGGTAAACTGTACCTTGAACGCTATGGTAAAGGCACACTGGGAGATGGCTGGTACAGCTTTGATTCGCATGGTGTACACTTCATTGGCCTTAACAACGTAACTAATCACGTTGATGGCGGGCTGGGTTATATTGGTGCGGCCCAGTTAAAATGGCTGGAAGCAGATCTAAAACCGTTATCGAACAGCACGCCAATTGTTGTATTCGCACATATACCTCTTTGGGCTATTTATCCGCAATGGGGCTGGGGAACAGATGATAGCGGACAAGCATTGGCTTTACTAAAACGATTCGGTTCAGTTTCTGTATTGAACGGGCATATCCATCAAACCATACAAAAGGTCGAAGGCAATATCACTTTTCATACGGCAAACTCCACCGCGTTCCCGCAACCTGCGCCGGGTGCAGCGCCATCACCGGGGCCAATGAAAGTGCCTGCCGAAAAACTACGCAGTTACCTTGGCCTTACCAGCGTAAATTATTTGGAGCATGATCATACCCTGGCCATAACCGATATGCCATTGATAATGGCAGATAAAATGACTGAACAGAAATAATTTAAAATGATAAAGAAACTAATCTTGCTGATGCTGATGGCCGGTATATCAAAAGCCGGCTTAGCACAATACAAACCTGTTGAAACGGGATCGTCGTTAAATTTTACCATCAAAAATTTAGGCTTTGGTGTTGAGGGCGCTTTTGGTGGCTTTGAAGGTATGATCGATTTCGACCCTCAAAGCCTTTCCGGTAGTAAATTTGATGTAACTATTAATGCCGCTACCATAAACACGGATAACAACCTTCGCGATGAGCACTTAAAAGGGGATAGTTATTTTGATGTAAAAAACAGCCCGCGTATAAAGATGGAATCAAACAAGATCACAGCTATGGGGAAAGGCACATATCAATTTAACGGTTTGCTAACGATCAAAGGAAAATCGAAATCCATCTCATTTCCTTTTACGGCGAGTCCGTTCGCGGATGGCTATGCATTTAAAGGCTCATTTAAAATGAAAAGGAAAGACTATGGCATCGGCGGAACGAGCACCGTATCGGATGAGCTGGAGGTGAACATTAACGTGATAGCGAAAAAATGAAGAAATTTGTATTGATAACGGCACTTGCCATAACTGTGTTTTTAGCCGCTGCGTCCACAATACAGTCTTCGGACACGGTTAAATACACCAATTTGAAAGTGCTCCCCAAAAACATTAGTTCGAGGCAACTACAAAGCATCATGGCTGATGATTTTGAGGATGGCCTGGGTGTAAGTTGCGGCTTTTGCCATGCCAATGCCAAGGATGGGCATGGCCTCGATTTTGCCAGCGATGCCAAGCCTGAAAAGGCAATAACACGCACAATGATGAGCATGACGCTTGACCTGAATAAACGTTGGTTGCAAAATAAACATCCCAAAATCGGCGATTCTGCTCTCGTGGTACAGTGTACTACCTGCCACAAGGGGCAGGCTTTTCCAGACGGGGCTGAACCGAAATAGAAAATTTAAATAGCTTTTGTTATCTTTCTGATAATTTGATAGGATATTGAAATTCAACAAAATAATATATCACCTCACATTTTGGCTACTGGCCTATTTTTTCTGGATATTCATTTTCAGGAACGGGGCGCTGGTGCTTACGCGGACCATTACGATACAGTTCTGCTACCTGGCGTTCATATCGGTAAACTACTATTTTAACGCGCTGTACACCATACCCAAATTACTAAACAAAAAAAGGTATTTCAGATTTGGCATCCTGTTTATTGGTGGAATCATACTTACCGCCCTAATCAGGGTCCCGGTATCCATGTTTGTGGTGACCTATATTTTTAGGGTACCAAACCCCCACTTTGATCTGCTGACTATTTTTGCCGATTCATTCATCAATATCCTGTTTTGGGTGCTTTGCATACTCGCCGCAAAAATGGTGATCGAAAAAACGCGATCGCAGATCTATATCGAACAGATAGAGAAAGAGAAAGCGACCAACGAACTGAATTTTTTGAGGGCCCAGTTTAATCCGCATTTTTTATTCAACTCCATCAATTCTATTTACGGGCATATCGATAAGTCGAACAAAGACGCCCGCGGTATGCTCCTGGTCTTTTCCGACATGCTTCGGTACCAGTTATATGAATGTAACGTGGAACAAATAGAACTGAACCGGGAACTGAATTATATCCGCAATTACATCGCTATGCAAAAAAGCAGGATCGATGAGCGGATCACCGTTTCCTTCAACGCCGGCGAGATCAACGGGAACATTCAGGTTGCTCCTTTGCTGCTGATCACCTTTATTGAAAATGCGTTCAAATATGTGGGTTTTAATGAGTGTAAAGAAAACCGGATTGACATCAATTTGAATTACCGGAGCCGCCGGTTGACATTTTCGATATTGAATACCAAGGATGCTTTTATCAATCATTCGGCAACGGCCTCCGGCTTAGGTATAGCCAACGCCCAAAGGCGCCTGGAACTGCTTTATCCCGGCAAACATGAACTGGTCATAGCGGATGGAGAAGACACTTATGAGGTCATCCTAACCCTTTACGAGATATGAAACTTAACTGCCTGATCATCGATGACGAACCTATTGCCCGCAAACTATTGCAGGAATATATCGAAGAAACGGATTTTTTGGATTTGGTGGGTACGGCCGAAAACCCGTTGAAGGCTGCTGGGCTGATCAGCCAGCTGGAGGTCGACCTGATATTCCTGGATATCAATATGCCCAAAATGAATGGACTTGATTTTTTACGTTCATCTGTAAATTTACCGCTGGTGATCATGACGACGGCTTACGGCCAATATGCGCTGGATGGATTTGAAATGGCTGTGGTGGACTACCTGGTAAAGCCCTTTAGCCTCGAACGTTTTTTAAAAGCCACACAAAAAGCGTTGGAGTTAAAATTGCTCAGGCAAAAAAAGGCTGTTTACGACAACGGGGAACCCGATCATTTTTTTGTAAAAAGTGAAGGTAAAATAGAAAAGATCATATATGCCGAACTTAACTATATTGAAGCTATGGCAAATTACCTCACATTATATACTGACGGCGGTAAATTTGTTGTATACCTGACCATTAAAGGAATCCTGGAAAAGCTCCCGGCCGATAAATTTATGCAGGTGCACAAGAGCCATATCGTCAACCTGAATAAAGTACAAACCATTGAGGGCAATATGCTGCGCCTGGGCGGAATCAAGATCACAGTTGGCCTAAACTTTCAGGAGGAAGTGATGAAGCGACTCTTGAAGGACAGGTTCATTAAGAGATAACCCAAAATTCCATCTTACCATAAAACACAGCCCGCAACTGGTCATTGCGGGCTGTGCCGTTAAGGACCGTGTTTCAACACAATCTGATAGAGTTCGATATTTCTTAATAAAATCTTCTGATTTATTCTTTGTTATAATCAGTATCTGTAACGGGCGTCAGCCATATGGTACCAGTTTGATCTGAGGGAACAATAGCGATATGCGTCATTGCACTTTCATGCGAAGCGCCGTGCCAGTGCTCCACGTTCACAGGAATCTTAACCACGTCACCTGTGTTAATAATCTGAATGGGCTTCCCCTTTTCCTGGTAGTAACCAATACCGTCAGTAACTATTAAAATTTGACCGTAAGGGTGGCTATGCCAGTTTGTACGTGCTTTCGGGTCAAAAGTCACTTTGGCTATTGTACTGTTTAGGTGATCATCGGGTTTTACTACCATGTTTACCCAAACGTTGCCTGTGAAATATTCTTTAGGTGCAGGTTCACCTTTTGCTGTTATAGAAGTCATTTTGCTTTTTTTTATTGTTGTTTTTGATTTGGGCCATCATTTCCGGAACTGAACATAATAAACATATAGCTATCAGTATTCCTTCTCCTATCTTCATGATGATATCGTCTTTAATTATTGTTTGAGGTGTTATTTAGTTGGTTTACTGATGCCCAGATTTTCGTTCTTGTGCAACTCAGGATCCTTAAAAATAGTAGTAATAAATGCAGCAATACTCTTTCTGGAAATGGCTGCGCCGGTTTCCGGCTCGCCTTTGTGTGTAAGTGAATAGTCCACTTCATTGGCATTTGTAAACCAGTCTGGTCGTAAAATGGTATAAACCAGGCCGGATTTTTCGATAGCATCTGCCAATTTCAGGTACGGGCCTAATACCGGTTTTAATGGGGTATTATAAATACCGATGGAACTGATTGCAATTATTCTTTTGACACCATTTTCCTGCATGGCCTTTACAATATTCTTTGTCATTACCTCAAGATCACCGGCAAGGTTTACATATATTAGGTCCTGGCCAGAAACAGCATTTTTTACATCATGATAATCCATTGCATCGCCCTGGATGATAGTGCAATTGTTGATGTTGCTTTTCGAAAGCCTGTTCTTATCCCTTACAAATAAGGTGAGCGCGACGTTTTCCAACTGTTTCGCTGCCTCGACTACATATTGCGCAAGACTTCCGCTGGCTCCCATAATAAGTATTTTTTTCATTGTTGCCCCTCTTCGTATAAACGAGTGCTGTTAATTTTCAGACATAGAAAGCAGGCCTTCATCCAGTCTTGCTCCAAATAAACAACCTGTACATTTCTATTAGGTTAACCTTGTTTTTGAGTGTTTACCTACTATCCCTTAGCGCAATTTGCTGATAGAACCGTCAGTGTAAGAATCAAAAACTTAATTGCGATAATGTTTTTCATAGGCTTGCGTTACAGGGCCGTTTAGTTCCCAACCCTCTTTTGCAGATGTTCGGGATACCTGGCGCCTTCAATTTCAATTTTAGAGGCAGCCTCTTCAATTTGGGCAAGATCATTCGCCGTTAACTCAATATCAACCGCGCCTAAGTTCTCTTCCAAACGATGTAATTTGGTTGTGCCGGGGATAGGGACTATCCATGGTTTTTGTGATAGTAACCATGCTAAAGCAATTTGTGCCGGTGTTGCTTCTTTTTCCTGGGCGATGCTTGCTAAAAGATCGACCATCGCCTGATTTGCCTTTCTGGCTTCGGTTGAAAAGCGGGGTACAATATTGCGGAAATCGGTACTGTCGAATTTTGTATTTTCATTAATTGCCCCAGTAAGAAAACCTTTTCCAAGCGGGCTGAATGGCACAAAGCCTATCCCTAATTCTTCAAGAACAGGTATGATTTCTTTTTCAGGCTCTCTCCACCAAAGCGAATACTCACTTTGTAAGGCCGCCACCGGCTGTACTGCGTGTGCTTTGCGAATGCTTTGTACGCCAGCTTCAGACATGCCGAAGTGTTTAACTTTGCCTTCTTGTATTAAATCCTTAACGGTGCCGGCAACATCTTCCATAGGCACGTTTGGATCTACGCGATGCTGGTAAAATAAGTCGATACGGTCGGTTCTTAAGCGCTTAAGCGATGCTTCAGCAACTTCCCTGATACGTTTTGGACTGCTGTCTAAGCCTGCTTTAGAGTCGCCGCCGGCAAATCCAAACTTAGTGGCAATTACTAATCGGTCGCGAAATGGTTCCAGCGCCTCGCCCAATAATTCTTCATTGGCAAAAGGGCCATAAGCTTCTGCGGTATCAAAAAAAGTGACGCCCATCTCAACTGCAGCACGCAGTAGTTTAATGGCATCTGTTTTATCTGCGGCGGGCCCATAGCCAAAGCTTAAACCCATGCAACCTAAGCCAAGTGTAGACACTTCCAAGTTGCTTTTACCTAATTTTCTATATTTCATTGATTAAAATTTATTATTGGTAAGTGATTAATAAATACAAATGTCGGGCGTAATTGTGACGCGTTAGTTATACCAATTACTGGATTACCTACCATTATTACTGATTGGGATATCACACCATGCAAACAGGTTACCAATGAATTATCTTTGAGTATGTTAAAGGATGAATAAATGGAAAATGTAACCCGCATAGATACGGTAGGGCAGTATAATGCACTTAATAATAATGAAACCCTGCACCCACTGGTCAATATTGTTGATCTCTCTAAGGCCGACAAAAGATTGAACCGCAGGATAAATTATGGTTTTTATACTGTGTTTCTGAAAGAGATCAAATGTGGCGACCTGCATTATGGTTGTAACTATTATGATTACGAGGAAGGCACTTTAGTATTTGTTGGACCGGGACAAGTTATCGGCATAGAAAACAATGGCGAACTTTACCAGCCAAAAGGCAAGGCTTTGGTTTTTCATGCTGATTTGCTCAGAGGCACGTCGCTTGGCCGTCATATTGCCGAATATAATTTCTTTTCCTATGAGGTGCATGAGGCGCTGCACTTATCTGAAAGTGAGCGGAAGATCATTTACGACTGCTATGAAAAGATCATGTACGAATTGAAACGGGGGATAGATAAGCACAGCAAAACATTGATTGTAAGTAATGTTGAGCTTTTGCTGAATTATTGCGTACGTTTCTACGACAGGCAGTTCATCACCCGCGAAAATGTAAACAAAGGTATTCTGCAACGGTTCGAGGAGTTATTGAATGACTATTTCACGTCAGATAAGCCAAAAGAACTTGGCCTTCCATCTGTTAATTACTGCGCCGATCAGTTAAATCTATCTGCCAATTATTTTGGCGATCTGATAAAAAAAGAAACAGGCAAATCAGCCCAGGAATACATACAATTGAAAACAATGGATGTAGCAAAGGAGAAGATATTTGATACCTCTAAGTCCGTAAGTGAAATCGCCTACGAGTTAGGCTTTAAATATCCTCAGCATTTCACACGGTCTTTTAAGCAACACACCGGCTCTACACCCAATGAGTACCGGATGCTGAATTAAGGAACAGTTTAGTGTAATGCCAAAAATGTTATTTTCCTAAACCATCCGGTTGAAAATCCAGCGAAACAGAATTCATGCAGAATCTTTTATGCGTAGGTGCCGGGCCGTCGTTAAATATATGGCCCAGATGCGAATCGCACCTGGCGCAGATCACTTCGGTGCGTTGCATTCCATATGATTCATCTTCTTTATAGATCACGCTGTTTTTTCTCACCGGTTCATAAAAACTGGGCCAGCCGCAATTACTGGCAAACTTAGCATCCGAACGGAATAACTGGTTACCACATACCGCGCAATAGTAAGTCCCTTTGGCGTTCTTGTTCCAATACTGCCCGGTAAAAGGTTGTTCCGTAGCTTGTTCCCTGGCTGTAGCATACAGGGCCTTTGGTAAAATTTTCCTCCATTCCGCATCGGATACATCCAGGTGTTTGGTATCGGTGTTGGAATAATAGGGGTTGTTTTCGTGGCCTTTTGTTGTTTTGATATTTTGTGCATTTGCCGTAACAAACAAACCTGCTACCAATGCAAATGCAATGATCAGTGATCTCATTTCTTCAGTTTGTCTTTAAATACTTTTTTAAACTTATCCAGTTCGGGCTGAATTACATATTTACAATAAGGCTGGGCCCCATTTTGCGCAAAATAGTTTTGATGATAATCCTCTGCCTTGTAAAAAACCTTATAGGGAGTAACCTCAGTAACAATTTTATTTTTATAAGCTTTCTCTGCATTTAACTCGCCGATGTAATAATCAGCTTTTTGTTTTTGGATCGGGTTATGATAAAAAATCACGGACCGGTACTGGGTACCTACATCATTGCCCTGCATGTTCAGTTGGGTAGGGTCATGGGCTACAAAAAAGGCTTCAAGTAGCTCATCAAATGAAATTACTGAAGGATCAAAAATGATGTTGCAGGCTTCAGCATGTCCTGTTTTACCGGTGCAAACTTGTTTGTAAGTCGGGTTAGCCACTGTTCCGCCGGAAAAGCCGGATATGACCGTTTTTACACCTTTTAATTGTTTAAACTTTGCTTCGGTACACCAAAAGCAGCCGGTAGCAAAGGTGGCCGTATCTAATCCCTTCTTTGGAGGCTTTGACAAATGGTTTCCAAAGGCGGTTAATCCGGAGATAAATAATAGCGTGGTTAACAGAAATATTTTCTTCATCATGAATACTTACGTCGTAATTGGCTCAAAGGTATTTATTTGAGTCGATTATGATAAAAGATTGACAAAGCCCTCCTTATTTTTAGATCGATGAGGCCGGGAAACCAAATTGCAGCCTTATAAGTTATATGCGGTTGTTTATAACAGGGTCAGGTTAATACAACAATTTTGCCACCGGCAGTGTTGCTGTCCATTAAACTGTGTGCCGCAGCGATTTCCTCTAACCGAAAAGTGCGGCCGATGCTTAGATTAACTTTACCATCTTCCACGTCATTAATGAATTTTTGAAAACTATGTTGATCAACCCTGATCTGCCCGCTGTCATAAACGGTTAGGCAAACTGTTGCCGGGATATACTCCATTGGAGCAAATTCGTGGAAGGACCATTGCTCGGATAGCATGCCTGTCATACAAACAATTCCACCAGGTGCGGCACAGGCCAGTGAATCTTTCAGGGTGGATGTACCAATCAGTTCCAATATTTTATTTACACCGGTGAAACTGAGGGCATTTATTTTATCTGCGATATAGCCGTTATCGATCACGACATGATCTGCGCCGTTTTTGATGAGCATCTCCCTTTTATCCGGGTTCCTTGTTGTTGCAATTACGGTCATCCCACTGTTTTTGGCCAGTTGGGTGGCCAGCATACCGATAGAGGAAGTGCCGCCCCTGATTAAAATGGTTTCGCCCTGCTTGATCTTTAATGCCAAATGGAGCGAGCCATATACAGTCTGAAACATTTCCGGCATAGCGCCTAACTGTTCCCAGGAAAGTGTGCTTTCAAAGGAGCTGAGCAATGATTTGGGTATCAAAGTGTATTCAGCGTAGCTGCCGTCAAAATCTCTGCCCATGCCACCCATAAAAGCGGCTACCTGTTGTCCGGGCTTAAACTCTCCTGAGGGATCGTTCTCTACTTCGCCCACACACTCTATACCCAATATACGCGGAAGGCTAACGCCGGGCGACAGTCCTTTACGGGTCATTAGTTCTGAACGATTAAGCCCAAAAGCTTTTACCTTAACCAAAACCCAGCCATCTGTTGGTGTTGGTATAGCTCTTTCTTCTATTAAAAAATTTTCGGGGCCTCCCGCATGTTTCAAAATCGCTGCTTTCATTAATGATTTAATTTATGAAAGCAAAGGTCCGCAACAGCTTAATAGATTGCCTATAAGGTATCTTAAGAAATACCCTTAAGATACTTTAAGGCTTATCCTTTGTATGCGATGTTTTTACGGATGGTACTAAGAAATTCGGGGGTAATGCCGAGATAAGAAGCAATTTGCGTATTAGGGAGCCGGGCAGCCAGGTTAGGGTATTGCTTTAGAAAGTATTCATAACGATCTTCGGCCGAAAAGCTGATATTTTGGAGCACCCTGTTTTGTAATTCGATGTATTTTTGCTCTATGATCACCCTGAAATTATGGTCGAATTTATGGTAGGTCGTATATAGATGTAATACATCATCATGCCTGATTTGCAACACTGCGGTTGGTTCTACAGCTTCTATATAAAGTTGACTTGGCTTTTCCGAATAAAAACTGCTCAGATCGGTGGCCCAGTCATTTTCAGCAATAAATTGTATGTTATGTTCTTTGCCATTGATATCAACAGCATACATTTTCAGGCAACCGGACACAACAAATGTAAAGTGACGGCAAACATCCCCGTGCTGCAATACAAATTGCCGCCGTTTAATACTTCTTTCAATAAAAAGCGCATTCAGCTCATCTCGTTCCTGAGCGTTGAGCGGAAAATAATTATCAAAATGTTGGCTTAGTTTCTCTATCGACACGTTTGCTTTTTTTATGCACAGAGGTCGAATTTAAACAAATTACTGCTATAGTACATTAAACTATTAATCCAAATCACCTATAAAAGAGATCGGAATTGTTTCTCCTGCAGGACAAAAGCGTAGTGCTGACCCTGGAGGAATTAACCCTTTTAATGGCAGATTTTATTGGGTTTAAAACATTTACCATTCTGCCAGGCGATTCAGAATTATAAGTGTGATAATAACAATAATTATTAAACTTTGCTAACTTTGGTACTGGCTAACCAATCCGTAATTCCCATTACTTAAATACTTTAGTATGATATCCAGGAAAATGACCCGCTTTCTTTTAATAGTTGTGTGTTTTGTTCAACCAATATTGGCATCTGCACAATCTTCGCTCCATGCATTCAAACTGCAGCAGGTTGCTTTATTGCCCGGAGTTTTTAAGGATGCGCAACAAACGGATAAAACTTATATGCTGGCGTTAGACCCCGACCGTTTATTGGCTCCATACCTTACAGAAGCTGGTTTAACACCCAAAAAGAAAAACTATGGTAACTGGGAAAACACGGGGTTAGATGGCCACATTGGCGGTCATTATTTATCGGCGCTGTCCAATATGTATGCTGCTACCAATGATGCGGAGATAAACAGGCGATTGGATTATATGCTGGTGGAATTAAAACGCTGCCAGGATAAAATAGGAAGTGGCTACCTGGGAGGTACGCCCGGAGGGACAGCGATGTGGAAGGATATTGCCGCCGGTAAAATTGAGGCTGATACCTTTGCGCTAAATAAAAAATGGGTTCCGCTTTATAATATTCATAAGCTTTTTGCAGGCTTACGGGATGCCTATTTAATTGCTGGAAAGCCCATGGCAAAGGAAATACTGGTGCGACTGACAGATTACATTGACGGCGTTTCCCGTGGCTTAACTGATGAACAGATACAAACCATGCTGATTTCAGAACATGGGGGATTAAACGAGGTGTTTGCCGATGTATCCGTTATTACCGGCCAGGATAAGTATTTAATACTGGCCCGGAGGTTTTCTCATAAGGAGATTTTAAACCCCTTGGTATTGGGCGAGGATCGATTGAATAACTTACATGCTAACATGCAGATACCGAAAGCTGTGGGCTTTCAAAGAATAGCGGAAGTTGGCGGTGATAAGGATTATGGGAAAGCAGCGCAGTTTTTTTGGGAAACGGTGGTCAATAACCGTACTGTAGTTATTGGAGGCAACAGTGTGAATGAGCATTTTAATCCAACTGGTAATTTCACCAAAATGATCACCGATGTTGCAGGCCCTGAAACCTGTAATTCTTATAATATGCTGAAATTGACCCGGCACCTGTTTGAAAATGCGGGAGAGGTAAAATATATGGATTATTATGAGCGGGTATTATATAATCATATTGTATCAAGTCAGCACCCTACACACGGAGGCTTTGTTTATTATACATCAATGCGACCCCAGCATTACCGTGTTTACTCGCAGCCGCAGGAAACCATGTGGTGTTGTGTAGGCTCGGGCATGGAAAATCATGGTAAATATGGCGAGTTAATTTATAGCTATCAGCAAAAAAATGTTTATGTGAACCTATTTATTGCATCGCGGCTTAACTGGGCAGCACAGGGATTGGTTCTTTCTCAACAAACTAAATTCCCGGATAATGAAACTACTCGCCTCTTGATTGAGGCCGTAAAACCCGGCTCTTTTAGTATTAAAGTTCGTTACCCTAACTGGGTAGCCGCGGGTAAGCTACAGATAAAAATAAACGGAACTCGCGTAAATGTTGACGCCCTGCCTGGATCATATATAAACCTAACCCGAGTGTGGAAAAAAGGCGATGTAATTGACGTACGCCTGCCAATGGGTTTAAGTACAGAAAAATTGCCAGATAGCTCCAACTATGTTGCCTTTTTGCATGGCCCGATTGTATTAGCCTCAAAGACCGATACTACCAACCTGGACAATTTAATTGCCGATGCGGACCAGTTTGGCGGTTACCGTGCCCGGGGTAAAATGTACCCCCTTGATTCGGCACCGGTGTTAACCAGCAACACATCTGATTTGACAAAGTACCTAAAACCGGTAAAAGGAAAGGATCAAACATTTACGGCTGCAGAATTGATCAGCCCGGCAAAGTTTAAAAACCTTGAACTTATTCCGTTTTATAAATTACACGATGCCCGCTATATGATCTATTGGCACAAAGGCCCGGTAATGAATGTAGTTAATTGATAATCTTATTTGTCTTAACATGGGTTAATCAAATAAAGAAATCATTCGTCATGTGAACCATCAGACGATGGAAATACATAGCGCTTTATCAGGGACCCTTTTATTGAGATTTTAGGTGTTTTGTTATCTGATTGTGGTGCTTAGGTCGTGCTTTTTTTGTCTGCTAAACCCAAACTTGATAATCGTTGCTCATGATTATCAAATTACGCCGTTTAATTGTTTTTTTATCGAAATAATGATGGTCGATTTTCCTAATTTTATGACCTCTAATATTTTGAACATTTCCTAAAAATATAAGGACCAATTATATAGCCATTTAGAAATGGTCCGCCAAAAATAAAAATGATTCAATTGATCTTATTGAGTCATGCGTCTGATTAAATGTAATGGAGACGACGTATCCCCTTAAATAACGCCGCCGTACCGGGTATTGTAATTTAAAAATGCAAAGAGATGAAAACTCAAAATGGTTTGAGCTCGGGCTGGATTACTACCAATCTTAAACATCGCACGTTAAGGCGTTCCGTAATGCTACGCAGAGGCCAGTTAGCGAGAATATATTTTACTGTTCAACATAAACGCATAAAAACATTAGAAAAATGAAAAACAAAAAAAACTTCTTCGCCAGTGCTATTGCAATTGTTGGACTGGCAGTGTTTATCATCCCAGGTTCGGCCCTTGCACAACAGTCGGGAATTAAGCGCACCGAGCTCCAGCGCCACGATCTTAGCACCCCCGGACACGAGGCGGTCCAGGTACGCATTGACTTCGACCCCGGAGCTGCGTTTGGTAAACACACACATCCGGGCGAAGAGATCATCTATGTACTTGAAGGCTCGTTGCAGTATCAGGTGGAGGGCAAGCCGCCAGTAACGCTCAAGGCTGGCGGAGTTTTATTTATCCCGGCCGGAGTGATCCATGCGGCAAAGAACGTTGGCACCGGTAAGGCGAGGGAACTTGGCACCTACGTAGTGGAAAAAGGAAAACCACTCGTTACCCTGGTCAAATGATCGCCTGGTGAGGTAATTTTATCATTGCCGGGGCACAGTTATTGGGTTCATGAATCAAAAAACATACAGGGAGCATTCAACTCCTTTGAAACTAACTATTCACAAATCCCTAAAAAAATGTCTAAACAATTCACTTATATGCGAACTATGTTTTTGACTGCCTCCACGATATTGTTTGCGGCGATTTTCGTGGCTACGGCGCAAGTACATAAAGGGTCCGCAAAAAAAATGGAGCCATCGCTCGGTGGCGCAACGGGCTGGCTCAACACGCAGCCTTTAACGCTGGCAAATCTCCGCGGCAAAGTCGTTCTTATTGATTTCTGGACGTACACCTGCATTAATTGGCGACGCACACTTCCCTATATCCGCGAATGGGCATCAAAGTACAAAGATCAGGGGCTGGTTGTTATTGGGGTTCATACGCCGGAGTTTCCATTTGAAAAAAGATTGGAGAATATAAGCAGGTCCATTAAGGAAATGAATATAGGCTATCCTGTAGCGGTAGATAGCAATTTTGAAATTTGGAATTCTTTCCAAAATGAGTATTGGCCGGCGCTGTATCTGATTGATGCGAAGGGGCGGATCCGGTATCAAAAATTTGGCGAGGGTGATTATCATGAATCTGAATTGCAGATTCAGCACCTATTAAAAGAAGTTTCTGGTAAAACTGTTTCTAACAAAATAGTGGCACTTCAGCCTCAGGGGTTTGAAGCCGCCGCCGACTGGCGTAATCTTGAATCGGCCGAAAATTATGTTGGCTATAATCGTACGCATGGTTTTGCATCCCCTGTGGAGTTGGATACAGATAAGCAGGTACTTTATTTTGCACCAAAACAGCTGAAAATTAATCAATGGGGACTTTCGGGAGAGTGGAGCATGAAAAAAGAGAGTATTTTCTTACACAAAGCACGCGGGAAGATCATTTATAGTTTTCATGCCCGCGACCTTCACTTAATTATGGGGCCGGCAATGCCAGGAACTGCTATAAAATTTCGTGTGCTTATTGATGGGAATCCTCCCGGTTCCGCGCATGGATTGGATGTTGACAGCAGTGGGAATGGGACCGTAACTGAGCAGCGTATGTACCAGTTGATTCGTCAGCAGGGACCTATTATTGACCGGGAATTTCAAATTGAATTTTTAGATCCGGAGGTGGAAGTCTATGATTTCACATTCGGCTAAATCGGCCAAGTATGGGAGTGCAATCTTTACAACAGGTATGCGGGCTACTAAAATTTAATAAATAACATATTAAACTATCAATGTAACAATTATGAAAATCGACAAAATTCTATTCGTCGTCACTTCTCATGATGAGTTGGGCAACACCGGCAAAAAAACAGGTCTGTGGATTGAGGAATTTGCAGCACCTTATTACAAGTTTCATGATCTTGGAAAAGAAATTATTATCGCATCGCCTAAAGGGGGGCAGGCCCCGATTGATCCCAAAAGCGATCTTCCTGAAAATAAGACGGCAGCCACAAGAAGATATTATAGTGATAAGGAGACACAAGACAAGCTAAGCAATACCGTATTGTTGAGTACTGTTTCTGCAAGTGACTTTGATGCAATTTTCTATCCGGGAGGACATGGTCCGATGTGGGATCTTCCTGATGATAAGGCCTCGATAAAACTCATTGAATCTTTTTATAATAGCGGCAAACCCGTTACGCTGGTTTGCCATGCACCGGTAGCTTTAAAAAATGTAAAGACTCCTGATGGCGAATGGCTCATCAAGGGGAAAAGAGTATCCGCATTTACCAATACCGAAGAAGAGGCCGTCCAACTGACAAAGGTGGTGCCTTTTCTTTTGGAAGACATGCTCAAAGAGAGAGGCGCCAATTTTCAAAAAGGAGAAGACTGGATGCCTTTTGTAACCCGCGAAGGTTTACTCATAACAGGGCAAAATCCCGCTTCATCTATTTTGGCAGCCGATACCTTACTTGATTATTCCGAAAGGTTATAAGAAAGAACGATGATATGAGAAGAGGCTAACAAATATCTGAGTAGTGGCAGTGATTAATGTAGTGCCCAAAGCCTCCGCTCATTAACATAATCAATGCAGGTAGGGCTTACTATTTATTTAAAGCCTCCATCAAAAAGTGGAGGCTTTAAATGCATCATAAATAAACCGGCGTTATGATGCTTACGCCAAGTTTTCCTGCAATTATAGATTTGGTCGCCATTCTATAAAACAGGGAATGATCAACAATTCCGGGGATTAGCTTTAGTTGTACATTTACTTTTTTTGGCTCCATAATGGTGGCAAAATGCACATCTGCAAGTAAATTGCCATTTTCTGAGATAACTGCCCCATCCTTTTGAGTACTCATACGCAGTTTTACTTCAACGCCGGGGTATGATAATTTTAATTGATGAAGTACAACCTGTAAAGCCTGGGGTAATATTTCAATTACAACGGGGTAAGTATTATCAAGTTTATCGGCAAACTTTCCCTCATCGCCCATTAAAATAAATTCATCGGCCATTGAAGCCAGTACTTTTTCGGTGGTATGGATCCCCCCGCCGCTTTTTAAAGCATTAAGTTCGGTATCAAACTGGTCACATCCATCAAAATAAATATCTACATGCTTTAACAATGCTGGCGATTGTACCCTTAATTTATTTTCCAACAATAAGTTTGTTGTTTTAAAGGAGGATGACGTAAAAATGAGGGAGTCGGCCAGGTCTTTATCCTGGCATATCAAAGCTACTAAGTGCGAAACAGTAGTGCCGGCTCCCAGGCCGATCGTTTGTCCGGCTTGTATAAATTCCATCGCTGCTTTTGCAGCCTCTACTTTGTAATCGGTCATGTTTTAATATATGGCTTGTGAAATTAAACAAGCGCTTGCAATTTTTAAACTAATGTAAGTTTTAAAACTATCGATAATGATCGTGCAAAATCAATTGTTGATAATGACTTAAAAATCTGAATAAGTTGCCGGACGAAGAAAAATAATATCAGCATGCGAAACATTGTGCTGGTATTCTGCTTTTTTCACCAGTGCTTTCCATAATGGGTCATTATTAAATGCATCCCAGTGCTTATCCCTATCTTCTTTACTGTTAAAGGTGGTCATATACATCAGGTTGGGCATGTGGCTGCCAGCAATAACCTCGGCATAAAAAACAGCGTTAAATCCCAGGTTTTTAAAAATGCTGATCTCGTCGCCAGTATTAAACATCTTTACCTTATTAACATTGTATTTCTCGGTAGGGCTTTCATAACTGCGCAGTTCATAAACCCGCTCGTTTTTACTGGCTGTAAGTTGGGGTACTGCAGTGCCGGGCATTCCCGGGAAAGCTTCCAAAACTATGGTTTCTATCCGGGTGTAGGGGATATCCTTATAATCCGCGTTGATATAATCTGAGCCATCCGCTAAAAATTTAGCATCCGCTTGTAATTCACGCTCGTTAGCTGAAAGTTTTTCCAGGGAGGTAAAAGGAGTAAAAACATAGATTACTCTGCTCGTATCCTGTTGCGCAACGGGTTTAAATACGCCAACCGCTTTTACACCTGCCCGGTGCAATGCAGGCATAAGGGCATTTTGCAAATAATGCTCAATTTTTTCTTCCTGTACCTGTGTTTTATAATGATATATTTTTATTTGGTAATAATTCCTGGCGGGAGACTTTGCAAATGCCGCAACAGATGCAAAAAGCGAGAGTACAAATAAACAGGAACACAAAGCAAATCGGAACGATTGAGATTTCATAATCAAATTTTTTAGGCAATTAAACGGTTAATAATTATTAAACACTACCTCTGTAGTAAGAGATGTATGCCGGTAAAAGTAAGTTTATTGAATAAAGGAACAAAAAGCAGCGCAGCTAACAAATCAATTAGCTGTTTTGCGGGAGGGGATTGTTAAAAGTGCATTTTAGCTTCCGAAAACTGGCATAAGCCTTCCAGCAATGAACTTAGCTCAGCTCCTTTAGGCGTAAGCGTATACTCGGTTCTTGGAGGATTTGCCGGGATGTAGCTTTTGTGTATAAGCTCATGTTGTTCCAAAAACTTTAACCTATCGGCAAGAATATGATCGCTGATGTGCTCTAAATCTTCCTTTAAAGTGGTAAAACGCGAGTTGCCCTCCTCTACACTGAAAAGTACCTCGGTCATCCATCTTTTGCTTAATAAATAGATAAGTTCATTTAAGGCACATTTCTCTTCCAGAAACGATTGATTATGAAAATTCGTTGAACTAAGTTTTCTTCCGGTCATGCTAACTTATTAATGAGGTACTAATTACTTGATAAGATATTGAAATAAAAAATCATTTATTGTTCCTTTGAGGCTCTTGTAACATAATACATTATGTACGGGAATGTAAATGGTTTATTGCACGCAATAAACAAAAAAGGAATTTAATTAAAGAACAACCATGAAATACCGCAAATTAGAAAACACAGACCTATGGCTTTCTGAAGTAACTTTTGGTGCATGGGCGGCCGGGGGATGGATGTGGGGAGGTACCGAACGTCAAGAAGCCATTGATGCCATCAGGGCTTCTTATGCGCTTGGTGTTACATCTATTGATACTGCGCCTATTTATGGCCAGGGTGTAAGCGAAGATATCGTTGGCGAGGCGATAAAAGGTTTACCGCGCGATAAGTTTCAGCTATTAACAAAATATGGTATGCGCTGGGACCTTAAAAGGGGCGATTTTGCTTTTAGCAGTAAAATGAATAATGGAGATGATATTGACATTTATAAATATGCCGGAAAAGAAAGCATCATTAAAGAATGTGAAGACAGCTTAAAAAGATTAGGTACAGATTACATAGATCTGTACCAGATACACTGGCCAGATACAACCACGCCTATTGCTGAAAGTATGGAAGCTGTTGAGCGGTTAATTGAGCAGGGAAAAGTGCGTTATGCCGGGGTTTGCAATTATAATGCCGCCCAAATGGCCGAAGCTGAAAAATACGTTACCCTGGCATCTAACCAGGTTCCGTATAGCATGGTAAAACGTGGTATTGAAGATGAGCTGGTACCCTACTGCCTTCGCAATCAAAAATCTATTTTAGCGTATAGCCCATTGGAGCGCGGCTTGCTTACCGGCAAAATAAAACCCGGATATCAGTTTGCCAGCGGCGATCACCGTAAAGATGTGTCTTTTTTTAAGGATGAAAATATAAAAAGGACTGATGATTTCCTGAGCATGATAAAGCCAATTGCTGCGGACAGGCAAATTAAACTTAGCCAACTGGTTATTTTATGGACCTTACAACAACCCGGAATTACCATTGCCCTGGTAGGGGCCAGAAATAGTGAGCAGGCTATTGAAAATGCCCGCGCACTTGATATCGAACTGACAGAGGACGAACTGGCCATAATTTCCGGATATCTTAACCAACTGGAGCTGGTATCTTAATGATATAACTTAACAACTTAATTACCTATGAATGCAGGGATGCTGGTGTAAAATCCAGCGTCCCTTTTTTACAGATTTACCCGTACCATTTTGAAATGCTTTTTAGGCAGCTAATTTATTTATTAGTTAACCGCGTTTTTTTTCTGATAAAGAATTTGCCTAAGTTTACTTTATGTACTAAATGTTAAATAGAATGTTAAACAGGCGGAGCCATAATGTTTAACACCCTTTTAAAAATGGTCCACAATTCAGTTCCATATCTATAACAAGTCAATAATCATGATAAAGAGAATAACTTTTTTAACGCTATTATTAATAGCAGGTGTAAATGTATTTGGCCAAACCGGGCCGCGGGCAAATCACGTTGCTCTTTATGTAAAGGATTTAAGTAAAAGTGAGGTGTTTTACAGGGATGTTATGCAACTTAAAGTAATACCCGAACCATTTCATGATGGTAAACATGTATGGTTCAGAACAGGCGAGCATAGCCAGTTGCACATTATACAAGGAGCCGCTGCCGTTACCGATCATGATATAAATAGTCATTTTGCATACGCTGTAACCAATATTCCAAATTTTGCAAAGCACCTCGATCAAATGAAAATCAAGTATGGGAATTGGAAAGGCGATTCACAATCTCCGCAAATAAGGCCCGACGGTATAAAGCAAATTTACCTGCAGGATCCTGATAATTATTGGATAGAAGTTAATGATGATAAATTTTAATTGTTTAGCTTGTGTCGATTTCAACCTGATAAACAATTAAATTTATGAAAAGACGCTCATTTTTAGCCACAACAATAATTACAACTTCTGGTGCCATGCTCCCATCAATTGCCATGTCGGCCGACAGCTTAAAGAAAAACAGTTCGGAGTTTTATGAACTAAAAACTTATAATTTGAGCAGCGAACGACAGCAGAAACTGGTAGAAGACTATTTTGAAAAAGCCGCAATTCCGGCATTGAACAGGATTGGTGTAACCAATGTTGGTGTTTTTAAGGAGCTTAAACCCGCAGGGCAAACCAAAATATATGCACTTATTCCGTACAGTTCGATAGACGCCTTTATCACAATAAATCAAAAGCTTGAAACTGATAAAGCGTACAAAGATGCAGGCGCTGCTTATTTAAATGCGCCGGCTACCGAACCTGCTTATGACAGGATAGAAAGCTCGCTGTTAACGGCATTTGCCCACATGCCAAAAATGAATGTGCCTGCAAAAAAAGAACGCCTGTTTGAACTGCGCCGTTATGAACACGCTACAGAAAGCGCCGGTAAAAAAAAGCTGGAAATGTTTAATGATGCCGGGGAGATAGATATTTTTAAACGCCTGGGTTTTAACCCGGTATTTTTTGGCGAAACTATCATTGGTGATCACAGGCCCAACCTTATTTATATGGTTACGTTTGATGATATGGCAGCCCATGACCGTAACTGGAAAGCTTTTGGCGGCGATGCTGAATGGAAAAAAATCAGTTCGATACCTGATTATGCAGATGCAAAGCTGGTATCACATATTACATCTACATTTTTAAGTCCTTTAAATTGCTCACAAATTTGAGTGTTTCATTGTGGCTTTAAATTGCGTTGTATTACACTAATTAATTTATTAGTTAATGCATGCTTTTTACTGATGAAGCTAAAAGTTATTTTTACCCTTGAAAATTCAACCTGTCATGAAAAGAAAAACAACTATCGCCTTTTGCCTTAGCGTTATTGTAGCGGTGGGGCTGCAGTCGTTCAAAATTGAAAAAAAAGGCACCATAAAACATAAAGGTGATTTAGTAAATGCGGGTTTAACACTTCCGGATAACTTTAGCGCCAGTATCATTGCCGATAACTTAGGCAGCGCAAGGCATCTTGTTGCAACTCCACAAGGGGATATTTATGTACATCTTGATAGACCCAAAGATGGGAAGGGTATAGTTGTGCTACACGATAATGGCGATAAGGCTGCTATAAAAACAAGCTTCGGCGCGTTTGGCGGAACCGGCATCCGCATTAAGAACGGGTATTTATATGCATCGTCTGATAGGGATGTTTACCGTTTTAAACTAAACAGTAACAACGAGGTTATAGATCCCGAACATCCCGAAAAAGTAGTTGGTAACCTGGTTACCAAAAGAGGGCACAGGCCCAAGGCGATTGCATTGGATGATAATGGAAATTTATATGTGAACATAGGCGCATATTCAAACATTTGCAGTGAGTTTGACCCGGAGAAAAAGGGCTGCCCCATTTTAGATTCGGCCGGAGGAATCTGGCGGTTCAAGACCGACAAATTAAACCAAAAACAAAGTGACGGCGTGCGTTTCGCGACCGGCTTACGCAATGTTGTAGGGCTGGACTGGAACCAGGAAGACAATCAGCTTTTTGTAATGCAACACGGCCGAGATGCCTTGCATGATCTTTTCCCTAAATATTATACCGTTCAACAATCGGCTCTTTTGCCTGCCGAATGTATGTATGCACTAAAGGAAGGGGATAATGCCGGATGGCCATACCTTTATTATGACGATGTAAAGCATAAAAAAATGATGGGCCCTGAGTACGGCGGCGATGGCGAAAAAGAGGCGGATGCTAAATACTTAGATCCCGTAGCAGCTTACCCTGGCCACCTTGCGCCTGATGGGTTATTGTTTTATACAGGCAACCAGTTTCCAGAAAAATATAAAAATGGCGCTTTCATTGCATTCCACGGATCATGGAACAGGGCGCCAGAACCTCAGGCTGGATATTTTGTTGTTTTTCAGCCATTTAAAAATGGTAAGCCCGATGGTAAATGGGAGGTTTTTGCTAATGGTTTTGCAGGTACACCTGAACAGGCAGCAGCCGGCAGAGCAGAACACCGCCCATGCGGCCTGGCACAAGGCGCCGACGGATCATTGTATGTAAGCGATGATTCAAAAGGAACAATTTATAAAATCACCTATAAAAAATAATTAATGAAGATCAAAGTAGTTGGCATATTATTGGCATTAATACCCCTATCCATAAACTGTTCGCTGGCACAGGTAAAAAAAGCACAGCATCGCCCGGTTTCGGGAACATCTGTTTTGCGCGGTAAAATTGTTTATACAAGTGTTTGCCTGCCCTGCCACATGGCCGACGGTGGCGGGGTGCAAAACTTAAATCCGCCCTTGGTTAAAACATCATACGTACTTGGGGATAAAACAACCTTGATAAAAATTGTATTGAACGGGTTTAATGAAGATGTGGAAATAAACGGGAATACCTATTCAAATGCGATGACGCCTCATGATGATTTAAAAGATCAACAGATTGCCGATGTGCTTACTTATGTAAGGAGCAGTTTTGGTAATAAGGCGAGCGCTGTAAAGGCGACCGAAGTAGCAAAAGTACGGGCCACAAATAAAAAGGCATAAGGAATATAAGATTAACAGGAATTTGAACTAAGAAATTTTCTGTCCGACTATATTCGCAAATAAAATTGGCTGCCTCTGCAACGAATTGGATTATATATATGTCTTATATACAAACCAATTCAATGCATATGAAAAAGTATCTTTTATTATTTTTCCTTGCCGGCCAAACTGTTGCTGCTTTAGCACAGGATAGTGAAGGCAAAACACCATATCTTACCAAATCATTGGCAAATGATGCTATCAATAGTGTAGTTGTAAATACATCTGCAGGTGGTATATCTGTAAGTGGCAAAAGCGGTGAAACACCGCGGGTGGAGGTTTACATCAGGGGGAATAACGGGCGTGAGCTTTCAAAGGAAGAAATTAAAAAACGCTTGGATGAAGATTACGATCTGAGTATTGCCGTTACAGGCCATGAGGTACGGGCTACCGCTAAAAACAAACACGAAAATTTTAATTGGAAGCGGTCGATCAGTATTTCGTTTAAAATATATGTGCCGGCACAAACAGCTACAGATCTGAAAACCAGCGGAGGCGGTATCATGTTAGATAACCTAAAGGGGAATGAAAAGTTTACTACCAGTGGTGGCGGTTTACAAGTTGATAAGCTTTACGGCACCATTCGCGGTAACACATCGGGTGGTGGCATAATGGTATCCAACTCTGGCGATGACATTAACCTGCAGACCAGCGGTGGCGGCATTATTGCAAAAAACTGTACCGGCAAAATAAAATTGGAAACCAGCGGTGGCGGATTACGCCTGGAAAATTTAAAAGGAACCATCAATGCGCAAACCAGTGGCGGCGGGGTTGAAGGCAATAATATAGAAGGCGAATTAATCACCAGTACATCTGGCGGAGGTATTGATCTTAAACAGATGAACTGTAGCCTGAGTGCATCCACCAGCGCCGGTAGCCTGCATGCACAAATTAATAAGGTAGGTAAATACCTGAAACTGGATGTAAGCTCCGGCAATATCGATCTGGAGTTGCCGCTGAAACAGGGGCTTGATCTGGATATCCGGGCTGATGCGATCAACCAGCATCCGTCAAAAATAAGTGGCTTTAGTGGTCAATGGGATAAAGAGCACATAAAGGGAAGCGTAAATGGCGGTGGCATACCGGTAAGCGCAGACGCATCGAGCGGAAACATTAATTTGAGATTTAATTAAGCCAACAAATTAAAATAACAAAAATGGAAGCCTGGGTCAAATGATCTGGGCTCCCTTTTTTTATTGTAATTGGATATCGTTTTATATCGGATTGCTCTGCCCTGCACTTTTACTCGGCATCAATGCAAGCAGCCCCAATATTGGCCCTATTGCCAATAGCATATAAATGTACCGGGCATTTGTTTCATTCAATAAAGCCGTAATTAATTGAATGCTTATAATGGTAACTGAAAAGCCTATGCAGTTTACAATAGTTAGCGAAGTACCTTTTGATTCCTGCGGCGCATTGAGGGCAATTAATGTTGAAAACATAGGAGAATCGGCTATAACAGCCATACTCCAGATGAACAAAAAAACGATCAGTGTAATTACCGAGTTGGTAAGCAACAACAGTGGAGAAATCAAACAACAGGTACACGATAAAAATAACGCGACGGTTGCTGTTTTCTTTACCCCGAAGTATTGCGATAAAATTCCGCTAAAAGCACAGGATACGGATCCGGCTGCAATGATCAGGAATGATAAAAACGGAATATTAAAATCTGCTAAAGGATAATGGCTTTTATAGGTAGTTAAAATTATTGGTACAAACATCCAAAAGGCATACAGCTCCCACATATGTCCAAAATATCCAAAAGCAGCTGCCCTGAATTTTCTGTCACTAAATCCTTTCAAAAAAACGCCAGGTTTTAATTTTTGACCGGGGCTGCGATATGGGCCATCGGGTACCAGTAAAAGCATAGCCAGGCCCCCAATTGAGGATAGCAATGAGGTGGAAAATATGACATATTTATAGGGCAAAGTTGCTGTTATGCTTTTTAGCAAATGCGGAAAGGCTGTGCCGATAACTAAAGCGCCTACTAAAAAGCCTAAGGATTTTCCGAGCCCCTGCTGATAATGATCTGAAGCGATTTTCATCCCAACAGGATAAATGCCTGCCAGGAAAAACCCAGTCATAAACCTAAAAGTTAATAACATGGCTGGTGTTAAGCCTGTTGCGCATATACCTAAATTGATAACCGCAGCAATTATGGCGCAGGCAAAGAAAACCTTAGAAGATGAAAAACGATCAGATATGCTTAGAACCGCGAATAACAATGTTCCAACAATAAATCCTGATTGTACAGCGCTTGTTACATGGGCTAAATAAGCTGGCTCAAGTTGTAATTGTTTAGCAATGTCGCCCATGATGGCATTCCCTGCAAACCACAACGATGTGCAAAAAAACTGCGATATTACAATTACAGGAAGTACTCTCTTCATTTATATATGCTCAGGACTGCGGAAATAACCTGTGCAATATAACAGATAATATTATTAGGACAGAAGAACGAATAACGCTTAAACATTTAATTAAAGGGCACGTTAATTTTCGATGTTCAATATTTTTCGCCCTTTGATCAGGATCTTTAATCGTTGTCGTTTTAGGGAGATAGATAACCCGGTTTTATCCCCGTCGTGAATATGCGAGCCATATGCAGCTATTATCTCCTTATAAGATAAGGTGCCGGTGATTTTATGATCTGCCGATATCACAGGAACGAGGTCCACTTTATGTTTTGCCATTAATTCTACCGCATGTCGTAGCGTTGTTTCGCTGTTTATAACCAATTCGGGCGAATTTATAATGTTACCGATGGTTAATTTATTGCCTTGTTCGTTGTTATAGATATCTGCCAGTTTAACGGTCCCCATAAAAGTTCCTTGGTTATCTACAACAATAAAATCGTTAACGCCTGGGTTGTTGGCTAATAACCGTTCTTTTACCTCCCTGATCAAGTTTTCGACGCTTAATATAACGGCATCCTTGTTCATTACCTCCGCAAGCGAAAGTTTACTAAGCACATCCGGCTCAAATGAAACCGGGGTGGCTACCCCTCTGCGGGCTATTTTTTCGGTCATGATGGTATTTTCCATTAAAAAGAACGATACCAGGTAGGATGCTGTGCAAGCGCCAAGTAATGGAAGTAAGGCGTTTGATTGCATGGTTGATTCCAGGGCAAAAGTGATGCTGGTTAAATAAGCTCTTGATGCCCCGGCAAACATAGATGACATGCCCAGTAGCGCTGCCATAGGGATGGTGATGCCTGCGTTAGGGAAAAACATTAAAATAACGGCGGCTAATATAGCGCCCGTTGCTCCGCCTATAGTTAACAAGGGAGCCAGTGTTCCGCCAGATGTTCCACTGCCCAGGGCAATGGCCCATGAAAGAAATTTAAAAAAGCACAGCCGGATTATGAGCATCAGTGAGAGCGTGCCCGATAAAATGCTGATAATATTATCATAGCCTACACCCAATGTATGTGGCGCGAAATAGCCAATTAAGCCTACGGCTAAGCCGCCTATAGCGGGCCACCACATCCAGTGTATAGGCAATTTCTCAAACCAATCTTCAATTAAATAAACAATTTTGGTTACTCCCAAGGATAAAAAACCAATCACCAAACCAATGCCACTGTAAATAGCCAATGCGCCATTTGTGGGTGCAGTCAAATTGGGCATAGGGAAAACCGGGCCGGATTCAAATAAAAAATGATGCCCTGCAGCACCTGTTATACAAGCCAATGCGACAGGTAAAATCGCTTTTGGCGAAAACTCAAAAAGCAACAGCTCAATGGCCAATAACACGGCTGCTATAGGTGTACCAAATATTGCCGACATACCCGCTGTTGCGCCTGCCGCCAGTATAACTTTGCGTTCATTAGCTGTGATTTTTAGTAACTGGCCCAGGGTAGAACCCAGCGCGCCACCTGTTGCAATTATAGGCCCTTCTGCGCCAAAAGGGCCACCTGTACCAATGGCTATTGCCGACGATATAGGCTTTAAAAAAGTGATAGAAGGCTTTATTTTACTTTGATTTACCAGTATTTGCTCCATAGCCTCAGGTATACCATGCCCCCTGATGGCTTTTGAACCGTATAGTGCCATTATACCTACGGCAATGCCCCCTATGGCGGGTACTAAAATAACCCATAACCCTAAATGATTTGCAGCCGGGCTATGAAAATGAATATCCAGTAATCCGTAAAATGAAATATTGGTTACTATGTTGATGAGGAAAACTAATCCTTTGGCTATGATACTTATGGCCATAGCCACAATAACCGATAAGATGGATATATAAAAAAGCCTTTTTTTGGCGGCGTGACTTATGTTTACTTTACTTATGTAATTTAAGGAGGGAGAGATTGGGATACCTGTTTCTTTTTGTTTCATGACCAACACCTGGAATGATAGTAGCTTTTGTAATTAATTGCTATTTTATTGCAAAGGTAATAAAAAAATGTTTTTTTAAATTTATTTTTTCAAATTTATATTGCATGTGCAATATTTTATTGCAAGATTTGGGCTTTTATTCATTAAAAATATGACGAGGGTAGCATCATGAGAAAATTCAGTTTTGTATTAATGGCTGTAGGAGTTATTATCATTATTATAGGTTTTTTAACCTTTACCAATTTAAATACGGTTAATGCCGTTGATTCACACAGGTGGACAATTTATATCAATGGCATAAAATCATTCCCATGGCCGGTATTTGCAGGATCGGTAATTGTGATATTGGGAGCTATTTTTAACATGGCTACATGGGAGCAACCAAAAGGCCGTTACTTTTAATAATTTAGCATACTTAAAATAACCCCGATAACAGGCATTCATAAATGGCGAAAAGTAAAAATATCTGTGATTTAAAAAGCTGCTTTTTATGCATGCATTGTTTAAGTGATTGGATCCCCGTTATTGCGGCCCGCAGGGAAAACCATGTGGTAAAAAAAGGAGAGGTGATCTTTAAGGAAGGCGATCCTGTTACCGGAATCTACTTTGTTTATGAGGGTAAAATAAAGGTTCATAAAAAGTGGGATGCCGAAAAGGAGTTGATATTACGTTTTGCACAAAAAGGCGATATCGTGGGTCATCTTGGGCTGGGCGATACTGGTTTTTACCCGGTATCGGCAACGGCTATCGAAGCCGGGATGATCTGCTATATTGGTATGGATTTCCTGGAATCTACCCTGAACGTTAACAATAACTTTGTGATAAAACTCATGCGATTTTTTGCCAATGAGTTGCAGGAGTCAGAAAAGAGAATGCGGAATTTAGCCCACATGCCCGTTAAAGGCCGTGTTGCACAGGCACTGATATCACTGAAAAATAAATTTGGTTTAAACGGGGAAGGTTTTTTAAATATCGATCTCAGCAGGCAGGACCTGGCTGCTTTTACCGGCGCCGCGTATGAATCACTATTCCGCACTATTAACGATCTGATCGAGGAAAAGATCATAGAAGTTGCCGGAAAAAGCATCCTCATAAAAAACGAAAATATGTTGATTAAGCTTACCGAGGAAACAAGCATTTAGGTTCAACTATCGCTGGTACCTGCGCCATACCTTATACCATTTTTTATTATTTGGATATTTGCGATGGCTTGTCATGTTGTTAACAAGCAGGGCAACAAGTAAAAGCACAACCGCACCCGATAATACCGGACTTAATACATACAGGTAGCCTAAAGCCTGGATTTTAGCCGAACCAATATTGGCAATCAAGGCCGTAGCCCCGCCGGGAGGATGCAATGTTTTGGTGATCTGCATTAATACAATTGAAACGGACACCGCCAGGGCCGATGACAGCCATATTTCATGAGGAATGAGCTTATGCATGGTAACACCAACAAGTGCGCATATTACGTGCCCGCCAATTAAATTACGCGGTTGCGCCAGCGGACTATTAATAATGCCATAAATTAATACCGACGATGCTCCAAATGAACCAATGAGGAATAAATTATCTGCAGCACTAAAATAAAAGCTGCTAAAAAAACCTATGATCCCTATTCCTAAAAACGAACCTATAAAAGTCCACAGATGTTCTTTATAATCAACAAGCGTTTCTTTATAAACAATGAAACGGGCAGTCCTCACATGCCGATGTATTCTCCTAATCATAATTTATAGATTGGCGCAAAATAAGCACTTTAATTATAAACTATAAAACATCTTTTAAACTACGGTAGTCGTTAAGTGCTTAATCTAAGTTTTAATCATATTGAATATTAGTCACTTATGTATTTTAATTTACTTTCTCAAACCTTGCTGCCCAGCCACCGCCGGGTGCCAGCTTAACCGGTAATTTATCTTTCGATGTAACGTTCACCACTGTTCGTTTATAATCGGTAGCATCCTTATCGGCATTAACGCCATCTTCAAATATGGTTGCCTTATAGTCGCCATCACCTAAAAACGCGAGATCAATACTGAGTTCCCTCGCATCCCAGTTGCTCATGGCGCCTGTATACCAGGTAGTGCCTTTGCGGCGGGAAATAGCTACAAATTCGCCAACTTTACCATCAAGGGCTACTGTTTCATTAAATGTGGTAGGTACTGAGGTTATAAAATCGGTACTTTCCTGCTCTTTGGTGTATATGGTAGGGTTATCGGCCAGCATTTGCAGTGGCGCTTCAAATATGGTGTACATAGCCAATTGGTGGCAGCGTGTACCCTGGCTCATGGGATTGCCATTAACCGGGCGAAAATTAGCTTTGCTTGAGTTTCTCATAGCACCGGGCGTATAATCCATAGGCCCTGATAGCATGCGGATAAAGGGTATACTTACATCATAGCCGGGATGGTTGGTTACGCCCCATTTTACATTCTCCAGGCCTTTTACCCCCTCAAAATTGATGATGTTTGGAAATGTGCGCTGGATGCCGCTGGGTTTGTACATGCCATGATAATCAACCATCAGATGGTGGTCGGCGGCTTTTTGTGCTATTTCATATAGTGATGAAACCATTTTCTGATCGTCGCGGTCAATAAAATCTATCTTGAACCCCTTCACTCCCATCTGCGAAAATTTAGCAAAAGCCGCATCCGTTTGGCGGGTAAGGGCATACCAGCTGGTCCACAAAATAAGGCCAACATTCTTTTGCTTAGCGTAATCCAACAGTTCCTGCAGGTTGATCTCCGGCGAAATCTGGTTAAGATCCACAATGTTCGACCATCCTTCGTCCAGCACCACATATTCTATTTTATTGGCTGATGCAAAATCAATATAGTATTTATAGGTTGGGTTATTGATGCCGGCCTTAAAGTCCACATGAGTAATGTTCCAATCGTTCCACCAGTCCCAGGCTACTTTGCCCGGCTTAATCCATGATAAATCGGCTACGCGTGAGGGGGACGCCAGTTTCTGCACCATATCGCTATTGGCCAGTTGTCTGTCTTCGGTACTAATAATTACTACACGCCATGGAAAACTGCGGCTGCCGGTAGTTTTGGCAATATAATCTGCACGACCATTAACCACATAATTCATATTGGCGTAGCCGCCGGTTTGCTCTACTGTAGGGTATTTAGCAAATGCACCCTTCAGGCTTTTACTATTTACACCGTCACTGGTTAAATACATGCCGGGGTAGTTTTCCAGGTCGGCCTCCAAAATTGCAGCTTTGCGGGGGCTGCCAACGTCAACCAAAATGGGTAAAAAGGCAAGTGTATCTTTCTTTACTGCAGATATATTGATGTTATCATACAGGGCCTCAAAGGAGGTGGTCCACTTATCTTTGTTCCTGAAATCGTTTACAAAGGGCAGGTAGGCTTTGTCATCGTCCTTGAAATTGAAGTTGGCTTCCTCATTAACTATGGTGAGATCTCCCTTTTTTTGGGTGATAAAGCGGTAAGCTACGCCATCGTTATAAGCCCGGAACACCACGCTGTAATCGCCTTTAAAACTGAGGGTAACCTGGTTATATTGATCGTGTACTTTGTCTTTTTTGTAGATGGGCGTATTAAAATACTCATTTACAGATGAAGTTTTTGCCGATTTTACTACCGTGTTTTTACCCAATACATCGTCACCAGCCAAAGTCATTGATATGGTTGATGGTGTGATTACTTCCGTATCCTCGTGCTTTACCCACCAGCTGATTGTAGTGCCGGTGGTAATGCCCAGATCAATTTTTCCGTCGGGTGATTTTACATGATAGTTTTTGGCAGATTGTGCTAATAATAGCGAAGCAGGAAAACACAGGCAAAGCGAGAGTAAAAACTTAATCTTCATCAGGAAAGGTGTTATGGTTTAAAAAAGCGTGGTTTATTCTATCCGAAACTAAACAAAAATTCAGTTATAGGATAATGCATTCCCTACAAATTGTGATGAGAAATAGGCAGGCTTTTTTGGCTCTACCACATCAAACTAAGCCCACCGTATACCTGGAAACCATTTCGGGACACGCTGTTCAGTTGGGTTTTGTCAACCTCGCCAGTGCTGAGGTAAAGTACATCGGTGCCGTTACCGGTTTGCCAGGTAAAATAGCCGCCGCCAAGGTTTATAACGGTATTGTTGGTAATATGGTAACTTAATTTGCCGCCCGCTTGTATGCCGTAACCATTCGCGTGGTGTTGGTAGCTGATGGGGTGCTGAAAGCTGGTGATCAAATTCCAGTTGCCGTTGCTATTGTAGCCTACCTGTTGATAGGTGATGTCAGCTTTAAATTCAAGCCTTTTGATGATAGATACAAATGGTGTTAATTTAAGGAAGCCACCTTTCCAACGCGGTGCGTAGGAACTATTAAGATTGGGGAACATGTTGCCGCGATCAAGCAGGCGCAGGGATTCTTTATTTTCAGTATAACCTAAAATGGAGGTAAGGCCAAAGCCGCCCGAGTTAAAAATAATATAGCCAGCCCCTAAGTTCCATAAACTGGAGTTGCCCCTATTGGCATTAAAGGTTTCATTATAGGTGGAATTGCTTCGGTTATCTGCACTATAATCAGCATCGTTTACCGTGCCCGATGATATAAATTGCCGGGAGTAATCGACATAGATAACCAATCGTTTGTAAAAATTCCAGATTGCGGATGCCGCAAAATTTTGCCCTGCAACTTTTGTCCATTTAAGCTCAGAAAGAACATTTGGACTTTGCCCGCTGATGTTGCCGGATATGGACCAGTGAAAGTTTTCCTGCTGGTAACCTGTTGATACATCCACCTGTAGTTTTTTTTGTATCATCTGGGCATGCAGGGGCTTAATGCAGCACATCAGTATTGAAACAAAAACTGTAAGTTTCTTCATCAGGTAAAAATTAGCCTGCCTTGTGGTTAAAGGCAGGCTAAATATAATTGATAACTATTGATTTATCCCAAATGACTCCCAGCCCGAAGCCGTTGCACGGGTGCAGGTCATGGCTTGTGTGCCATTTTCGCTGGAGATAAACTTACCATTATTACCACGCAGGGTTACTTTACCATCGGTAGTAGGCACCCAGTCAAACTTTTCCCAGTCGCCAATAGTGGCGCGGTTGCAGGTAATGGCCTGTACGCCGTTTTCTGATGATACATATTTACCCATACTTTGCAAGGCAACTTTGCCGCCACCGGCATCAACAATCGTAAATGTTTCCCATGCCGAAGCTGTAGGGCGGTTACAATTCATGGCTTGCGTGCCATTTTCGCCGCTTACATATTGGTTATTGAAACCTTTAAGGGTGATGTTTGAACCGATAGGAGGAGAAGTTGTACTGCCCGAAAGATCATAAACGCGTACATAATCAACCACCATGTTGCAAGGCAAAGCACCATCGTTAATGGTATTGCCCGGCAGATCGCCACCTATAGCCAGGTTAAGGATGATGAAAAATGGATTATGAAAAGCCCCTGTATTATTGATGTTGTTGGCAATATTACCGGTTACATAAAGTGTATTATCAACATACCATTTGATAGAATTGGTATCCCACTCCACTGCATAGGTATGGAAGCCTGTTGGTGTAGTAGTAGTGCTGCCACCGTATTGACTATGCCCATTAACATACCAATGCATGGTGCCTAAAATGGTGTTCGAGGTATTTACCTGCTCCATAATGTCAATTTCGCCACATTGCGGCCAGCCTGCTGTGCCTATATTGGCGCCCAGCATCCAGAAAGCGGGCCAGGTTCCCTGTACTGCAGGTAGCATAATGCTGGCCTCGATGCGCCCGTAAGTTGGCTGGAATTTACCGGCAGTGGTTAGTTTGGCCGAGGTATAAGGCTGACCGCCCACTGTTTGCTTGCGGGCGGTAATGGTTAAATATCCCCCCGATACGGTAGCATTGGCTGATTGATAATATTCCTTCTCGTTATTCACGTTTGGGTTGCCGTTGTCCAGGTTCCAGTTGGCGGTGTTTACGCTGGTTCCATTAAACTCATCGCTCCATACCAGCGTTGCCGCCCTCGGGGTGGTGGCCTGGTTGGTTTGGGTGTTCGCAGTTGCGGGTGCTTGCTTGTTCGCGTCCTTTTTACAAGCAATGGCCAAAGTGGCAAGGGCCATTATTGTAAAGGCTCCTTTTGCATAATTTAAGAATTGATTCATAAGGTTGGTATTTTGTATTATAAAATTGGTGGATTGCGATTTTTGATGATTAATTCTACTCTTCCCAATAAAAATGTCATTCCGAACGAGGTACGAGGAGGAATCTTCTGCGCCCTGCAAAGCTAATCTGCAAAGTTTGTATGAAAAGTTACATAAGATTTTTCGCTATCGCTCAAGAAACAGTTTCTCTTTCGCCCCACCCCCTTAATCCTGCCCTTGCTCTATCGAAATGACATTTTTTTAATTACATAAGTTTAGCTATTGATTTACCCCGAAAGCTTCCCAGCCAGATATAGTGGCCCGGTTACAGGTCATGGCCTGGGTGCCGTTCTCGCTCGAGATGTACTTGCCGTTGTTGCCTTTCAGTGATATTTTACCATCGGCATTAACCACCCAGTCAAATTTTTCCCAATCGCCGTATGTAGCGCGGTTACAGGTGATGGCTTGTGTGCCGTTTTCTGATGATACATATTTGCCCATGCCTTGTAAGGCTATCTTGCCTGCGCCGGCATCAACCACAGTAAATTGCTCCCATGCAGAAGCGGTTGGGCGGTTGCAGTTCATGGCCACAGTACCGTTTTCGCTGCTTATATATTGGTTATTGATGCCTTTTAATGTAATAACAGAACCAATAGGAGCACTGGATGATGATCCGCTTGATTGGGTGCCACTCCATTTAAAGGTTGCCACGGCACCGGCTGCTAAAGAATAAGTGAATGATTCTGTACCCCATTTAACTTTAAAACTAACTGCAGATGAGCCATTATTAAGCGCGATTAGCACCTTGCTGCCATCGGAGTTTTTAAAGGCCACGTTTTGGATACTGCCAGAAAGGTTGGAAGAAATACGCACAGCGCCCGGCCGTACAAAACGGGCAGCATGGCCAATAATATAATAACCAACATTGCGTGTAATAGAAGTACCGCTTACGGTTATACCACCCAGGCAAGTGCTGCAACCGCCTGCGGTATGGGGATTATTGTTAGGATCGGCAGCCAGGTTCCACTCCAGTACATTGCGGCTCCAGTTACGGGTACCGCCAATAATGAGGGTATTAACATGCCATGAAAGGTCGCCGCCAAAATTGCTTGGCGCACCAACCCACTGCTCGGTAAAGTACACGTTTTTATTGGGGTAGGCATTATGAACAGTTGTTAACGCACTGATGTCACCTGCATACAAGTGAAAGGCCGAGCCATCAACATAAGGATTAGCGCCGGCATCGCCTAAAACAGTGGTGGCGTAGCTGGGCACATCGGCATTATGATCATAAGCGATGATCTTGGTGGCAAAACCTGCCGCCCGTATTTGCGGACCAAGATTGTTTTTAATAAAAGTAGCCTGCTCTGTTGCCTGCATCACCATACTTGGGTTGTTGTAGGGGTTTAGCGGCTCGTTTTGCGGGGTAATGGCATCAATGGTAATACCCTGTGCCTGCATGGCCTGCAAGTATTTTACAAAATAGCGGGCATAGGCATCATAATAGGCCGTATTTAAACTACCGCCTGTATAGCCATTGTTGCCTGTGGTGTTAACTTTCATCCAGGTTGGGGCTGTCCAGGGGGTGGCAATAATTTTAATGGATGGATTGATGGCGATAATCTTTTTCAGGATGGGCAGCATATCCTGGTTTTCCTGGCTGATGCTGAAATTGGTCATATTCACATCGCCTGCCACCTGGTTGTAAGTAAAATCGCTGGAACTCAAGTCTGACGCGCCAATGCTGATCCGTAGATAGCTGATACCGATCTGCCCGTTCGCGGTGCCGAAAAGTTCATTTAAAACAGCGGCCTGGTTGCCGCCAAGACCGTTTAGTAAACCGGCGCTACCGCCTGTTAAAGTAAAACCGAAACCATCAATACCCTGGTAAGTGGTATTCTCGTCAACTGTTACAGTTGTGGCATTTGTGCCCGCGTCTGCAGCAAAGTTAAAACTGGTTTGTGCCTGCAAAAGCTTCGATTGATCGGATGTGGTTACCCATGCATTCACCACTTCATTGGCGGCACGGGCTATTGTTCCGGTTTTTGTCTGGGCGTTTGCCGTTCCGGTGTTGGCATCCTTTTTACAGGAAAATAACAGGACAGCAGGTAGCAGGGTGAGGACTGCCAGCCACTTGAATTTGTAATTGATCTTCATAAAATTATTATTTGGTTTAATTGATTGCACACAAAATTCCATGGCAAAAAGCTGGCTACGCATCTGCTAAATCGCTTTATCGATTTAACCAATGCTTAAAACACAGTAGTTTGAACGCAGGCAGAATAGCATAGCTCAAAATAGTTTTTCAGGAAGACAGGCTTATGTCTGGTTTATAATTGTAAAACAAATCTATGTTATTTTAAACGTAATTAACAATATAAATGTTCGTAAATAACTGATTAATAGTATATTATGGATATTTTAATACGGTTGAAACGCAGGCATAAAACTGAAAAATATGCCTTTGGATGATTTGTTAAAGGATTTTTAAGAGATGTGTTTTTTTTGTGATACGCTTGTATAGCAGTTAATTTTAAAGAAAAAAAATATAATCACGGCCGAGAGGACTGCAGGGTTTATAAGCGAGATAATTGAGATATCATTAAACTAAGAGGTTTCGCGCAAAGACTCCATGTCAGGTCGCTTGTTTTTCTTAGCATCGATTTATCTTCATTGTTTGAGGGCAAACAATGGAAAAAGACTAAAGCGATAACCTCAGGAAGAGGTACAATGACAACGAAATTAGGGTAGCTCCTATGGAGCAAAAGAATATTTCTGATGTTTTTCTACAAATATGTAGCCTCTCCGAGGCATCTGAAATTGCTGAGAAATTGTAAATTGACGAAAAAATATCCCGTAGGGATAACCTGTTTGTAGAAAAAGATGGTTATAAGATATTTGCCTCGGAGAGGCTACCCGACTGGGGGACATCACAAAATCAAGCCCCTTAGATCATGGAAGATATATTTTTCACCAATTTAAGATTCTTGTCAGTACGCGATTTAGGCTGTAGTCATCCTCTTATCGCAGCACCATCCCTAATCTTCGCTCAATCCACCGAATTATCAATCACCAATTTACTCCAGCCCTTGGATCCCGCGTTTTTGATCTCCTTTTTTTGGGCTTCCATCGCCTTTTTAATTCGTGTGCTGTAAGCCCAGCAGGTACTCTGGCGGATAGACAGGATCTCGGACAGTTTATGCGATGAGATCTTGCCTTTGGTAGAGTACATTAAAAAAATCATGTAAAAGGCTTTATTGATGGGGATGCGGGTGTTTTGTAAAATGGTATACGCTATCACCGATTCTTCGTAACCACATTTTGAACACCTGCGACTATAAGGTAAGTGCCCGCCGCCATAATGTGTACCACTGCATTTTCGGCAGGCGTAAGCGTTCTCCCATTTCAAATCTGACAAAAATTTGAAGCAAGTTTCTCTATCAGGATAAATCTTGCTAAACTCCTCAAAATCTACCTCGGCCGACATTACACGGTCGTGAGTTACCTTCTCGATGTTGTTATGCAGGGTAACATTGTCTTTTTCGAGCAGCACATTCATGCGCGAAATTTCTTCGGCCTGGTGCTGCAGCAGGTCGTTCACTGATCGCAGCTCCTCGTTCTGCTCGGCTATCATGGATGATTTTTCAACCAGCTCTTTGGTGCGTTGCTGTACCTGCTCTTCCAGGCGCTTATTCAAAATGTCTTTTAATTCCTCATTCTGCTTCATTTGTTGAATAATATCCTGCTGGGCATCATCCTTTTCCTTCTTCAGGATTCTCACTTTATCGCCAATAGCAAAGGAGATGAAAAGCATTTCGGTGATAAAGCAAACGCTCAGGCTATAATAATCAAACTCAGTAACCGGCAAAAACCACATATTTAAGGCAATGCAGCTTTTAATAACAAAGCCTATCAGCAAAAAACAATAACCGATAACAAAAAAACGGGCTGGTTTATACCCGGTAGCCCAGGTATAGCAGCCCGCATAAAAGGCCAGCAGCAGGGGTATAAATTCAATGATCTTATAGTTAAACCAACTGTTGTTTATGGTGATGCAAGCCAGAAAATACAAGCAGCGTAATACTATTACCAAACTGGTAGCTTGATGTAAACGGGGCGCGTTTACCTTTAAATTGAGCAGGCTTTGGGTAAACAGCACTGCAAAAATACTGGCGGCAAACAAGGCTATGCCATAAGCATACTGATTCCAGCCCGGGTTGTTGGGCCAGATGTATTGATAGGCTATGCCATCGGCACACATTTCGTAAAGGCCAATGCTAATGTTATAGGCGATGTAGTACAGGTATTGCACCTTGCGCATAGCTATAAACATCATGAGGTTATACAGGCCGAAAACCAATATCATTCCATAAAACACCCCAAAAAAGAAATACTCATCAAGCGCGTAGCTGATAAACCAGCTCACCGTACGCAAAACCATAATCACGTTTACAGAATGGTGCGATCTGATGCGGATGTAATAGATCGCATCCGCGTCTTTAGGGGTATTTAAATTCAGACTGAAATTTTTATGGTGATAAAACCTATCCGAAAAGGGACGGCTGCTGCCCAAAAGTGTTGGGGTATATTTATTGGGAGCGATGGGCGAATAAACGGTAATGCTATCTATCGTCTGATCGAAAAACTCCAGCAGCCAGTTGTTTTTAGTACCAGCAGTGTGGCCTATTTTTATACGATACCAATAGGCGGACTTAACGTTCCTGGTTACCGGGGTAGGTTCTGGATTTACCCGGAAATGTTTGTCAAAAGCGGAGATATCGGCCTGGCTGAATTTTAACTGGGCTGTAGTATCTTCAAAATAATACACCTGCTTATATTCAAATATGTGTTGCTTAACTTTATCATTCAGCGGTACAGCAATTTGTGCAGATACGCTATTAACGAGACAAAAAAATAACAGTAAAGCCGGGGTAAAATATCTCGATAAAAGTTTATACATACGCAGGTAACGGGGTAATTTTCTTTCGTACCCGCAGCTTGGTTTTGCAGGTACGAAAGCTGGTTAGTTTGGTTAGCGTCAGGCCGGATACAATAATAGTATATTTCTTTTTATAATCCTATTAAAAGTATATAATACAGTTATTTAAAGATTTTTTTGAAGTAAATTAACTTTAATGAAACTTTTATAAAGTATTGAAAATTACCACACATAAGTAGCCACCGCACCTGCTGCAAGCGTTGTAGACGCCGATTTTCCATCAATTTTAAAGCTAAAAGTTTGTGGTGTACTGCCGGGGTTTAAAACAATAAGCACCTTTGATCCATCGGTGTTTTTGAATGCCACATTAGGTAATGCCGATAGGTAATCTGAGGCTATACGCACTGCGCCGGGCCTTACAAATTTTGATGCATGGGCTATTATATAATAGGATACATTGCGGGTAACACCAGATGATGCGTTAACGGTGATAGCGCCGCGGCAGGTACTGCAGCCACCGCCGGTATGAGGGCCGTAACTTGGGTCGGTGGCTAGGTTCCATTCCAATACATTGCGGCACCAGTTGCGGGTAGCCCCAATAATTAAGTTGGTAAAATGCCAGGAAAGGTCGCCTGCAAAACCTCCCTCTGATGGCGTGTACTGCTCGGTAAAATAAAGGTTCTTGTTGGGATAGGCATCATGCAGGGCCAAAAGCGAATTAATATTGCCCGCATACAAATGGAATGCAGAACCATCAATATAGGCGCTGGCAGCAGCATCCTTAAAATATACGTAGGGTAATCGGTATGGTCGGCATTATGGTCATAGGCTATAATTTTGGTGCTTAGCCCTGCTGTTTTAAATTGCGGCCCCAGGTTGTTTTTTATAAAATCGGCCTGTTCGCTGGCTTGCATGGTCATCGCCGGATTATTATAGGCATTTAGTGGCTCATTTTGTGGGGTAATGGCATCAATGGTTATACCCTCGGCTTTCATGGCCTGTATGTATTTTGCAAAATAGCGGGCATAGGCATCATAATAAGCAGTGTTTAAACGCCCGCCTTTAAAACCGCCATCGCCAATTACGGCGCTTTTCATCCAGGTTGGGGCGGTCCATGGTGAGGCCAGTATTTTTATGTTTGGATTGATAGCGAGGATCTTTTTTAATACAGGGATCAGATCTGTTTTTTCCTGAACTATAGAGAAGCTTTTAAGGTCGACATCGGTTTGGCCGGGCGTAACTTCATCATAGGTATAATCAAAGGCGCTCATATCTGATGCGCCAATGCTGATCCTGAGGTAACTTACGCCGATGTGTGTGCCATCTGTTGCAAACAGGTCTGTTAACAACTCGGTTTTTTGTGCGTCGTTCATCAGGTTAATAACCTGTGCGCTGCCCCCGGTAAGGCAATAGCCAAAGCCTTCAATGGTTTGATAAGTGGTAGCGGCATCTATATTAATGACGGTACCGGCTGTTGTGCCGGTGCCAAAGTTTATAGCTACGTTTTGTTTAGTAAAAGCCTGAGATTGATCTGCAGTGGTAAGCCACATGGCAACATCGCTGGTTAAAGGGGGTGTTGGCGTTACCGGTGTAACGGGCGAGGGCGTAGTAACAGTAGTTTTTTTGCTACAGGCTTCGGCACCTAAAATGGCAAGTGTAATAAGGGGTACCAGGAGGGCTTTACTGAAATTTTTTTTCATAGAAAGGCAGGTCTTTATTAAAGCTTTTTTGTTTTAAATTGATGTAAAATTGGTTTATTTAACTGCGGAACTCCACTAATATATAAATCAATAAACGGCATAACAAGTATATATTTGTGCTGTTATACCGTTGAGCCCGTTGTTTTTTAATTTCTGATACGCTTTAATACCAATAGAAACCGACGCCGGCTTAGTAGATAAAAATAAAAACCCATGAAGCACGAACAATACAATAGCAAGCCATTAAAAAGCATAATTTTTTTTATTGCTTTGAGCATAATGGCACATTTGCCCGGATATGCACAAAATGTGCGGGTTGCGGCTGCAGCCAACTTGCAATCGGTTATTGAGGCATTGCAAAAAGATTTCAGGCAAAAAACGGGAATTGTAATTGAACCTGTCATTGGTTCATCGGGCAAGTTGGTGGCGCAGATCAGTAATGGTGCTCCCTTTGATGTGTTTTTATCTGCCGATATGAGTTTCCCCGAAACCTTGTTTAAAAATGGCTTTGCTACAGATAAACCGGTTGTTTACGCCCAGGGTAGTCTCATCATCTGTAGCTGGCAAAATATAGGCTTTAATAATTGGGAACGACTTTTATTAACCGCCAGGGTAAAAAAGATTGCAATAGCAAACCCGGCGATAGCGCCCTACGGCAAAGCAGCCGAAGAAGTATTAAAAAAGAAGGGCATTTTAGATGATGTAAAATCTAAAACAGTTTATGGTGAAAGTATATCGCAGGTAAATACCTACATCACAACCGGGGTTGCCGATATTGGGTTTACCACACAATCATTTATTAAGGAAACAGAGCATAAAACCGCTTTATATTATAAGGTAATCAACCCTAAGGATTATACACCTATATTGCAGGGCATGGTAATATTAAAACATGGAGCAGGCAACGCTGGGGCCGAAAAATTTTACAGGTATATTTTAAGCCCGGCAGCTAAAAGTATTTTTACAAGCTATGGTTACCATATGCAATAACCCCTATTTTTGTTGATGGACCTTTCCCCAATATGGCTTACTTTAAAATTGGCCGGTATTACAACAGCTTTGCTGCTGGTTATTGGTGTGCCGTTTGCCTGGTGGCTTTCGCGGGGAACATCTTTTTTTAAAATTATTATCGAAGCCATTATCACTATGCCATTGGTACTGCCACCATCGGTATTGGGGTTTTATTTGCTGTTGGCTTTTAGTCCGCAGCACGGCCTGGGTAAATGGCTGCATGATAGCTTTGGTGTACAGTTTGTATTCTCGTTTCAGGGCCTGATACTGGCTTCGGTAATTTACAGTATGCCCTTTATGGTTGGTCCGGTAAAATCTGCTTTGCAGCAATTACCCGCTGCTTTATCAGAGGCTTCGTATACTTTAGGTAAAACCCAGTGGCAAACATTTAAAAGCGTTTTATTGCCTAATATTAAACCATCGTTATTAACAGCTATTGTACTCACGTTTGCCCACACCCTGGGCGAGTTTGGCGTGGTGCTGATGATAGGTGGCAACATACCCGGCGTTACCAGGGTAGCTTCCATAGCGGTATATGATTCGGTAGAGAAAATGGATTATGCGGCGGCCAATAATTATTCGCTCATTCTGTTTTCTATTACGTTTGTACTGGTAATAGCTGTTTTTGTGTTTAACAGGTACCGAGCTAAAAGCCCTTTAGGATGATCAGTATAGCTATCGAAAAAAAACTAAAAGCCTACCATGGCCAGCAGGTATTGCGGATTGATAAGCAATTCATTACAGGCAGTATTACCAAAATATATGGGCCTTCGGGATCCGGTAAAACCACTTTCCTAAAAGTGATCGCAGGTTTAATCAACCCCGAAAAAGGAACAATTATTGCCGATGGTGTTACCTGGTTTGATATAGCTGCAAAGGTTAATTTGGTTACTCAAAAAAGGAATGTGGGCTTCGTATTTCAGCAATATGCCCTATTCCCCAATATGACTGTGAGGCAGCACCTGGAATATGCCACCACTGATGCACAATGGATAAAACGATTGCTGTTATTAGGCAAGCTGGAAACATTACAAACGCATAAGCCGGAGTATTTATCTGGTGGGCAACAACAACGCCTGGCTATCCTGCGAGCGCTGACTACCAAACCCAAACTGCTTTTAATGGATGAGCCCTTCTCCGCGCTCGACCCTAAAATGAAAACGGAACTGATAGCCGAATTGAAAATAATTTTGCAGGAACTGGGCACAACAACCCTCATTGTAAGCCATAATCCATATGAACTGGATGGATGGGTTGATGACGAGATGGTTTTTGAGTAGAAGTTATACTTCTTCGGCAGGTTTTATTGCTTTATATTCCTTATACCAGTCAATATAACCTATAGTAGCCAATATCAGCAACACAATATATAATATGGCAGTTACATACAGGCTTTTATAAATGTATAGCGGCACATAGCAAATATCAACAAATACCCAAAGCGCCCAGTTTTGGAGTATCTTCCGCGTCATGAGCAATTGCGCCACAAAGCTTATTGCTGTACAAAAGCCATCGATATAAGGAACGGTACTCGAGGTGAATTTTTGAAGATATAAGCTCAATAATAATGATAAAGCCAATGTAGCCAGGATCACCCATCCATATTCTTTTGGACTAAGGGTGCTCACCGGTTTCTCATGTCTCTCTTTTTTTCGCAACCAAAAATACCAGCCATAAATCCCTGTACCCAGGAAATAAATCTGCAGGTAAGCATCGCCAAACAGTCCATTCTCAAAAAAAACAATGAGGTAAGCCGTTACGCTGATGATGCCGGTTAACCAGTTCCAGATATTTTGCCGGGCAGCCAGGTAAACACAGGCAATGCCTGTAATAGCCCCTATCCACTCCAGGTAGCTGGTTTGCTTAATTCCCTGCAGAATTTGTTGGCTGATGGAGAGAAGATGCATTTAACTCAAATATATAAAAGGAAATTTAAGGGGCAAACAGGTGATTACCCCCTGATGTGTTGACTTAAAATGCCGGCGTTACCTTCCCTACAGCCCTTCCACTTTCCAATTTTAATGCGCATTGGCCATTTGATCAAAGGAGTACCGTAAGATATTGCAGTTAGGCAGGGCGGCATATAACCGATGTAACACTTAAAGACAGTAAGCGTCTTAGTTATGAATTTCTGATTACATTAGTTGATATGATGTTAAAAAAGTACTGCTTTATTTTGTTGTTATTTCTTTGTTCATGTGTTTATAGTCAGCCGGCATATACGGATAAGCCTGAATTTGTAATTACAGTTTTAAATGAAAAGTCGCAGCCGGCAGCGGGGGCTACGGTGAAATTGGTACAAGGTGATAAGCCTGTAAAGGCTATCATGAGCAATATAATGGGAGAGGCTTCATTTAGCGACATTGCGGCTGGTGCATATACATTTTTAATTACCTATACGGGCTATAAACCCCAAAGTACCCGTGTTTACCACTTCCCTGTTAACGTATCTGCCGATACCGTAATATTGCAGCCATCAAGTACAGCATTGCAGGAAGTGAGCATTGTTGCCAATACACCATTTGTTCAGCAAAAAGAGGGTAAAACGGTGTTGAATGTGGATGCTTCTGTTACCAGTATAGGCTCAACCGTATTAGAGGTTTTGGAGAAATCGCCGGGAGTAACTGTTGATCGTAACGGAGGCATAGCCTTGCAAGGTAAAGCCGGCGTTTTGGTTATGATAGATGATAAACCTACCTATCTATCCGGCGCCGACCTGAACAACTTGCTGAGCAGTATGAGCTCGGCACAGGTAGCGCAGATAGAACTTATCACCAATCCTACCGCCAGGTATGATGCAAGCGGCAATGCGGGGATTATCAACATTAAAACAAAAAAGAATAAACAAAAAGGCTTCAACGGCTCTTTTACAACTTCGGTTGGTCAGGGTGTTTATCCAAAAAACAGCAATAGCCTGGTTTTAAATTATCGCACAGGTAAGATCAATACCTTTTTTAATTACAACATGAATTTTGTGGAGTACCTGTTAGATCTGTATGCGTTAAGAAAGTATTACGATGCCAGCAATATATTAACAGCAAAGCTTGATCAGTCGTCTTACTTATCAGGTACGTCTTTAAACAATACTATTAAAACCGGGCTTGATTATTATGTTAGCCCTAAAACAACTTTAGGTATTGTATTGAGTGGTACTCTTGTTGGCAGGCATGGCAATAACAGGGCGATAGCCAACTGGTTAAATACTGATAACGCGGTGGACTCTGCCATAGCAACCACCAACAAAAGCCATACCCATTTTAAAAACGGTTCTATAAATTTAAATGCCCGGCACAGTATATCTCCCTCACAGGATCTTGGGGCTGATATTGATTGGCTGCATTATAATTTCCTTACTCAACAAAGCTTTAACAATACGCTGCTTGCTCCAGGCGGGTACCAGGATATATACCGCGGCAACGTGCCAACAATTATAAATATTGTTTCGGGAAAGGTTGATTATACCTTGCGTACCGATAAAAGTGGCACATTTCAATCGGGCTACAAATCATCGTATAGCAATACAGATAATACCGCGTTGTATGAAAATCTTGACGATTTGCAGTGGACGGAAGACTACAGTAAAAGCAATCATTTTTTATACAAAGAGAATATCAATGCCGTTTACAGCACCTTTGAAAAGAAGTATTCAAAGTTAACTGTTCAGGCTGGTATCAGGTATGAGTATACCAGTTACAAAGCCCATCAGCTGGGGAATGCTATTCAAAAGGATTCGGCCTTCTCCCGCAATTACGGCGGCTTTTTCCCCAGCGGCTACATCAGTTACCAGGCTGATTCTTCCAACAGCGTCACATTAACGGCTGGCCGGCGGATTGACAGACCGGTATTTCAAAACCTGAATCCGTTTTATATTATCATTAACAAGTATACTTACCAAACAGGTAACCCATACCTTTTGCCGCAGTACAGCTGGAATTTTGAGCTAAGCCACCAATATAAAAACCTGCTTGCTACAAGTATATCTTACAGCAATATCAAAAATTACTTTTCGCAGCTGTTTCTTAACGATGCCGCCAAGGGAATACTTTTGTATACGCAAGGCAATGTTGGCAGTACTTATAATTTGGGCCTGTCATCCACACTCTCGGTATCGCCGTTTAACTGGTGGAATGTAACCATGGAGGCCCTGTATAATCACAAGCAATTGAAAGGCTTTAACGGCAATACTTATACCAGTAAAATAGATCAACTTAATCTTAATGCTAATAACCAGTTTACCATAGCCAAAATTTATACCGCCGAGATCTCTGGTTTTTATACCACAAAGGCCCGCAACGATGTGCAGGAATTATTATCCCCCACCGGGCAGTTATCCCTGGGCATATCAAGGCCCTTGTTAAAAAAGAAGGCCACTTTAAAGTTCAGCGCGCGGGATATTTTTTATACCAATGCGATGGAAGGGCTAACCCAGTTCCCTAACGCTACCGAATATTTTAAATTACGGAGAGATACAAGGGTGTTTACACTTGCCTTTACCTATCGTTTTGGCAAATCATACAAGGTGGCTAAACGATCAGACGGCAGCGCCGCGGATGAGAAGGATAGGGTAGGCAATAGTTAATGAGACAAATGGCCAGTAAGAAAACAGCCTTAACGTAAAATACCGACCAACAAAAAACGCCCTGCCAGGATTATCCGACAGGGCGTTTTTAAGTGTCAGCACGAAGGTTATTTTTTCTCGGGCATTAGTATTAGTTTAATCAGGTTTTTACCGCTAAGGTATTTGTTGGCGGCATCTTTGGTGCTTTGAACGGTTACCTGTTCAAGATTGCCTACATGTTTCAGGATCTCATCCGGGTTTTCGCCATTTTGTGATGATGAAGCAAGGTATCCGGCCCAAAAAATGTTTTCCTTCATTTGCTCGCGGGTTGTGCGGGCTTCTTCGGCAACAAATTTCTGGATATCTGCAGGCTGTGCGCCGTTTAGTTTAAGTTTGGCTATCTCATCTAAAGTAGATGCTATCATTTTGTCAACATTTTCAGGCGCGCATCCAAAATAAACGGTGATTGAGTATCGGCCGCCAGGAATTTTATGATAACCCGCCCTTACACCAGGCGCATAAACGCCGCTTTCCTGTTCGCGTAAACGCTCAATCAGTTTAATGTTCAACACTTCTTCAAGCGCATCCATCTGGATGTTGTTAGCATCGTTGTAGTCATAATCTCCACTAAAAACCAGTTGAACACTGCTTTTTTCGGCCACACCTTTATTTACTATTTTGGTGATCTCGCCTGCAGGCGGTTGAATTTTAAGGTTCTTATAAGTTTCTTTACTGTTGGTTGATGGCAGCCCCCCTAAATAATGCTCCAGGTATGGTTTCACCATTTCCACATCAAAGTTACCCACCAATGTAAAGGTAAAGTTGCTGGCATCGGCAAACCTGTTTTTATAAAAAGTATATGCCTTATCAAGCGTAGCGGCGTTTAGTCTTTCGGGCTTAGTTACCATCCCCCTAAAATTATAGCTACTTAAAACGGCCGATACGGTATCCTGAAATACGCTCGGCGGATCAAGACCCCTATTGGCCAGTACAGATTTGGTTTGGGAAATTGTTGATTGCCAAATATCATTATCCTTACGTGGTTGCGTAAAATACAGGTAGATAAGTTGTAACGCGGTTTCAAAATCGGCAGGTGATGAGCTGCCGGTAATACCTTGTGCAAATTCGCTGATGTAAGGACTGATATTTAAATTTTTGCCGGCCAGTTTTTTATCAAGCATACCCTGGTTAAACTGGGCAACACCGCTGTTACTGATGATAGACGACGCAAGGTTGGCTGATGTAAAATCATCATCGCTGGCCAATGACGAACCGCCAAATGCGTAGCCGTTTATCAGGATCTGGTCGTTTTTATAGTCGGTTGGTTTAACTACTACCTTAAGGCCATTACCCAAAGTTAAGGTTGTTGTACCAATAGCCGAATCGGCCGCGGTATTAACCACTTTAGTGCCTTCCGGTAATTTGCTTAATAATGGGTCCGACGATACATTATCAACATAAGCAGTAACATTTTGGCCTGCGCTGCTGATCCATTGCAATAAAGTGCTTTCTGATGGTAAGGTAGCCTTATCTTTTTCGGGAGCTTCAACAATCACTGCCCTGTTTTGATCGCCAATAAATTTGCCTGCAAGGGCGTTCATTTCGGCCAGGGTAATTTTACCAATGTTGTTTACGTAAAAATTGTATTCAAAATCAATACCCGGTATGGCTTCACCCTCTAAAAAGTGTTGCTGATACTCGCGTACAAAGTTTGCAGATCTTGTTTTATCACGTTCTTTATAGGCGTTGCCCATTTGTACCAAAGCATCCTGCTTGGCGCGCTCCAATTCGGTAAGTGTAAAACCAAATTTACGTGCTCTTTCAGTTTCGGCTACTACAGCTTTAATTGCACCTTCCAGTTCGCCTGGTTTTGCTACAGCTATAGATGTAAATGCATCCTGCTCCCCTAAAAAGCCACCATAGCTTGAACGGCCAAATAAAAATGGCGGATTTGGTTTTTGCAGCAATTCGCCCAGGCGGGAATTTAACATCTGGTTAAATAGTTGTACCCTAACACTCTGCATATAGTCGTTAGTGTTTTTAACCGTTGTACCCGGATGCTTTACAACAATTTGAGCAAGTGTGTAAGGGAACTCTTTATCCGTAGCTATTTTAACAACGGTGCCTGGCGTAGCAGGTACTGTATATTTTACACGGGGTTTTTCGCCGGCGGGATTTTGTAAGCCCGAAAAGTTTTGTTTGATGAGCGCTTCAACCTGTTTGGGGTCAAAATCACCAACGGCTATTACCGCCTGCAAATCGGGGCGGTACCAATCATGGTAAAAGCTCTTGATGGTTTCCGGTTTAAAGTTTTTGAGGATATCTTCTTTACCTATTGGCAGGCGTAAAGCATAACGCGAGTTATTAAGTAATACGGGAAGTACCTGTTGTTGCAGGCGTTCCTGTGCATTTTTTCCGCGTAAGCGTTCTTCTTCTAAAACAACACCACGCTCTTTATCTATCTCCGTAGGATCAAAGCTTACATAGCCTGCCCAGTTGGCCAGTATTTTAAAACCGTTGTTAAAAATTGCAGCGGTATCTGTTGGTATAGGTAACTGGTAAACGGTTTCGTTAAATGAAGTATAGGCATTTAAATCGGCGCCAAATTTTACGCCTGATTTTTGCAGGTAATCAACCATTTGATTTTTGGGGAAATCGCGGGTGCCATTAAAAGCCATATGCTCTGTAAAATGCGCCAGCCCCTGCTGATCGTCGGTTTCCAACACCGATCCTACCTTATTTACCAGGTAAAGTTCGGCTTTGTTTTTGGGTTCAACATTTTGCCTGATGTAATAAGTTAATCCGTTTGGTAATTTGCCAATGATCACCTGTTTATCAACAGGTAATACATCGCCTTTTGCAAGTAGTTGTGCTGCAACGGGTTTGCTTTTTGGCGATGGAGCCGGCCTTTTTTTTACTTGTGCAAAAGCACCTCCCGAGGCTATAAGCAAAGCTATAGCTGCTACAGAAAGTTGTTTGTTTAAATTCATATATTGTGTAGGGAATATTTTATGCTAAGATGCTAAACGAAATTATTAGTTACAAATTGTTACCGGTTAATTTATTGTTTAGCAGGGGCTTCTATCGTTTGAAAAGCGTCTTTCATCATTTGCTCAAGTTCTGACCTGTGAACAGCAATTGTTTGTTGCCCAATAGCCATGCTTTTTTGCATTAAGAGGGGTGTTTTTGAGCTTATTTTTTTACCAATCGGTGAATTATAAAAGGTGGACAGTTGATTAAGCTCCACTTCAGAAAGCTCAGATTCATACAGTTTGGCAAAGCGATCTTTCAGCGTATCCCAGGTGTAATATTTGCTCATAAACACCCTCATTACTTTTAAAAATGTTGGTCGTTGTGCTTCTGGAATTTGCGCACTTGATGCGCTGATCATATTATCTATAATTCCTTCAAACTGCGTGTTTATACCGGTTGCAATTAAATATTGCTCTGCTGCTTTTAAATGCGATGGCGTAAATGAATCGGTAGTTGTTTGTGCCTTTAGGCTGGTAGTTGATAAAAAGATAATGCCAATAAGGGCAAAAAAGGTAAGGTTAAATTTCATTTATTATATTTTGATAAATATTTTCCTAATATACAGTATCCACATCACCAGCCATAAAATAATAACTGTAAATATGGCGCTGGCCAGGGAAGCATTTACCGGCGAAAAATAAGGGGCAAAAAAAGTATGATAAATTGATCCTCCGCCAATTTTTATCATACCCATATAATGAGGAATAAAACCTGATAGCACATAAGCAGTAATGGCATTTACTCCAAAAACCACAAAGAAATACGTAAATTTTTTATACCCCTGTACATCAATAAGCCAGTAGCTTAAGGCAAGCGCTATTGTTGCAAGCCCGCCGGTGTAAAGCACAAAAGAGCTTGTCCATAATGCCTTATTGATGGGGAAAAACAAGTCCCAGGCCAATCCTGCTATAACGGCTAATACACCATAAGTAAACATCCAGCTTACCTTAACTTGGTCATCACGATCTTTACGTTTAAGCCAGGTGCCAACTCTTATACCAAACAGGCCGGTAGCCATTGCCGGCAAAGTACCCAGCAAGCCCTCCGGATCCCAGGTATGCGATTCGCGCCAGAGGTGGTTTGTGGTAAATACCAATCTGTCTATCCATGCCCCCATATTGGTTTCTGGCTCCAGGTTGGCGTAACCTACGCCCGGTACAGGGATAAAGGTCATGATGATAAAGTATCCAACTAATGCGCCGGCAAAGATCCAATCACGCGTTTTTTGGGATGTTTTTAGATAGAGTACTGTACAGATAAAATAAACCAGCGCTATACGAGGGAGTACCCCCGGCATGCGTAAATGTGCGAAGCCCCCATCGGGATGAAATATCAATTGAGTGATCCAGGGAATAGCAATCAATATTGCCGTACGGCGTAAGGCCGTTAAAATTAACTTGCCATGGGGCAGAGCCGCCTTTTTGCTCTCCATAGCGTAAACCACCGATACCCCAACCATGAACAGGAAAAACGGAAACACCAGGTCGGTAGGTGTGCAGCCATTCCATTTGGAATGCTCTAATGGTGCATAGATATGGCCCCAATCGCCGGGGTCGTTAACCAGGATCATGGCAGCTATGGTGAGGCCTCTAAAAACATCTAAAGAGAGAAGCCTTGCCGGCTTTTCGGTAGTAATGGTTGCACTCATAGTCTGCGATTGTTATTTTATAAATATAGCGATGAGTTTTTAAACCCATCGCTATGCGCTATTAATATTACATTGGCTCCCCGTTGCCCAGGGAGTTTCCATTATGAATTGTTAAAGTAAATCGGCTGTGATGACACAGCCGATGGGGTAATAGAATGTTTTTAAAATATATATCGTTTAAACGCTTCCATCGCTTCGTACTCAGCAAGCCCTAAACGGTCATAACGTTTTGCGGTATCGCGTGTTCTGTCTTCAGCCCTCACCCAAAACTCGCGTGCATCATCACCCGGGAACACCGGACGGTCTTTTTGCGACTGGTGTTTGAAGATGGCGTTCCGTTTGCGGATCACCTCCTCGGGTGATAAAGGCACCGACATTTCAATCTCGTGGGTCTCAAACTCATGCCATGCCCCGCGGTACATCCACAGCCAGCAATCCTTTACCCAGTCCTCGGTCGCTTTCAGACGGTTAAGGGCGGCCAGGATAATGTTGAAACACACCAGGTGCGTACCATTCGGATCGGCAAAATCACCGGCAGCAAAAATCTGCTGCGGTTTTATCTTTTGAAGCAGGTCGATGGTTAACTGGATGTCTTCCTCGCCCACGGTGTTCTTCTTGGTTTTGCCTGTTTCGTAAAAAGGCAGGGCCATAAAATGAATATGGTCATCGCTTAAACCCGCGTAACGGGCGCCCGAGATGGCCTCGGTTTTACGGATAAAACCTTTCACATCCCGGATCTCGCGGGTATCGATCTGGTTAGGCTGTTTCTGCGGGAAAAAGGCGCGCATCTCCTCGTATAAGGAGGTTAGATGACCGTTATCCTCGCCAATGCTATGGGTAAAATCAATGGCGAACTCCATGTAACGCAATACATCATCATCCCAAACGGCGGTATTGCCCGAGGTCTGGTAAGCTACATGCACATCATGTCCCTGGTCTACCAGGCGGATAAACGTACCTCCCATAGAGATCACATCATCATCGGGATGCGGGGAAAAGATCACCGAGCGTTTCTTGGCCGGCAAAGCCCTTTCCGGGCGCTGGGAATCATCCGCATCGGGTTTACCACCCGGCCAGCCGGTAATGGTATGCTGGATCTGGTTAAAAATATCAATGTTGATGTTGTAAACGGGCCCCTGCTCCACGGCAAGCTGTGCCATGCCATGGTTATTGTAATCCTCTTCGGTGAGTTTCAATACCGGTTTGCCGATGGTATCGGCCAGCCAGATCACCGCTTTTTTCCTCAGGACTTTATCATCCCAGGAACAATCTTTCACCAGCCACGGGGTATCAAAACGGGTGAGCTCGGAAGCGGCCGCCTCGTCCAATACAAACTCCACATGATCAGAGAGCTGCAGGTAGGTAGCCGGTACCTCGCCCGAGATTTCGCCTTCCACGGCTTTTTTGATGATGGGGGCTTTCTTGGCGCTCCAGGCCATCAGGATGATCTCGCGGGCTTTAAAAATAGTACCGATACCCATGGTGATGGCTTTGGTAGGCACATTGGCCTTGCCGCCAAAATCACGGGAAGCATCATTGCGGGTCAGGTCATCCAGGGTAACCAAACGGGTACCTGAGTTGGGGGCAGAGCCCGGCTCGTTAAAACCGATGTGACCGGTACGGCCAATCCCCAGGATCTGGAGGTCCAGGCCACCTAATTCCTCAATCTGGTGCTCATAAGCGAGGCAGAAAGCGGCTACGGCATCTTTATTCAGGGTACCATCGGGAATATGCACATTGGCGGGTTCAATATCCACATGGCTAAATAAATTCTCGTACATGAAAGTAACATAGCTTTGGGCGGCATTGGGCTTCATGGGATAGTATTCATCCAGGTTAAAGGTGATGACATCCTTGAATGATAAACCTTCCTGCTGGTGCAGGCGCACCAGTTCGGCATACACGCGCACGGGGGTAACCCCGGTAGCCAAACCCAGCACCGCTTTTTCGCCTTTGCTTTGCTTGTCGCGGATGAGCTTTGCTATCCTTGATGCTACCGCAATTGATGCTTCCTGCTGGGTGCCATAAACGGTTACCGGCAGCTTCTCGTACCGGGTTTCTTCCAATAAATTTAATCGAGCCATGGGATGGGGTTGAATTTGGTTGAAAACAAATATATCAGATATTTACTTAGTGCGCCTATTATTTTAACTTTTGTAAATGCCCAACAAGTAGTAATTTAACCGGATGTTACCTTTTAATCCAAATTTGCAGCAGCTTTTCCATATCGCCCAAAAAACGACTAAAATTGGGATTGGTTTAATGTCGGGAACCTCGCTGGATGGCTTGGACATAGCTTTGTGCAGTTTTACAGGTAACGGTTTGCAAACCCGGTTTAAGTTATTGCAGTTTATCACTATTCCATACCCGGAAAGTTTTAAAAGTGAAGTACAGCTGATATTCGCCCGCAAGACTATCGACCTGGAAAAGTTGACTGTTTTAAACGCTTATATTGGTAATTACCATGCCGACCTGGTGCTTGAGGCACTTTCAAAATGGGAGATAGCGCCAGATACGGTTGACTTTATAGCAAGCCATGGACAAACCATTTATCATGCACCTAAAAGATTGCATAAGCAGGCGGATTATCCTAACGCTACCCTGCAAATTGGCGATGGCGATCACCTCGCTGTAAAAACAGGGATATTGACGATTAGCGATTTCAGGCAAAAGCACATCGCTGCAGGTGGCGAGGGGGCGCCGCTGGCATTATATGGCGATGTGTTATTAGGTAGCAAACCCGGCGAAAACAGGGTATTGCTTAATATCGGGGGCATTGCCAACCTAACCTATTTACCTGCTGATGGCGACACTACACATGTGTTATGTACGGATATTGGCCCGGGGAATACCCTCATTGATGCTGCCTGCCGCAAATATTTTAACAAGCCTTATGATGAAGATTCCAATATTGCCAATAGTGGTAATGTAATTGATGAATTAATGGGGGCTTTACTTGGTCATCCATTTTTTGATGAATCGGCTCCAAAAACTACCGGCCCCGAATTGTTTAATTTGAGTTTTGTTGAAAACGCACAAATTAGTTCGGCAACTGAGGGAATCAGTCACGAAGATCTGGTAGCTACTTTAAGTGAGTTTACTGCAACATCTGTCATCAATTTTATAAAAACTAATATTAAAACTGCTGATCTTAAAATATTTGTAAGTGGCGGCGGCGCCAGGAATCCTTTTGTGATGGCCCGTTTAAAAAAAGCTTTTGGTAACATTGAAAACACCAACAGTCTTGGTATTGACCCGGACGCTAAGGAGGCTATTTTGTTTGCCCTGCTTGGTAATGAGGCTTTGTGCGGCGAGCCTATGCATATTGGCAAAAATCCAAGAGTCTTGATGGGGAAGTTTAGTTTCGCGGTTTGAAAATATTTATCAAAACAAAAGATATAGTTCCTTACTTTAGAGGTATATGCTACCCCTACTCATTTCCGAACAAATACGAAAGGCCGATGCATTTACTATTGCTAATGAGCCTATCACTTCCGTAAACCTGATGGAGCGGGCCTCTAAGGCATTTGTTGGCTGGTTCATCAATCATTTTCCAGATAGGGCTTTATCCATATCCTTTTATTGTGGTACGGGCAATAATGGCGGCGATGGGCTGGCTATTGCACGCTTGCTGAATGAACACCATTATAAATGTATAAAAGTTGTTATAGCCCGCTTTAGCGATAAGCAGTCAAATGATTTTACTATTAACCTGGGGCGGCTAATACAAACAGATATTCCTATTACAGAAATAGACGCTGGTGGCGGCATCCCAGATGAAAACAGCGCTATAATTATTGATGCCTTATTAGGAACCGGCTTAAATAAACCCCTTGCAGGTGACTATGAACGCCTGGTAAAACATATCAATAATTTAAACAGTACGATAGTTGCAGTAGATGTACCCACCGGATTTTTTTCGGAAGGGGAAGTTGACCCGAACGCAACGGTTATAAAAGCCGACCTTGTAATTACTTTTCAACAACCGAGGATCAACTTTTTATTGCCGGAATCTGCGCTACATATTAACTGCTGGGAGGTAGTAAACATTGGACTCAGTGAAAAATTTATACGCGATTTAAACTCTTCCTACCAGTTTGTGGAGGAAAAGGACATTCGTCGTATTTTGAAACCGCGGCACCGTTTCAGCAATAAAGGCACTTACGGGCATGCCCTTATTATTGCCGGGCAGGCAAAAACAATGGGCGCAGCATTACTTTGCGCGTCGGCCAGTGCTCATGCCGGTGCGGGATTGACAACAGCCTGCGTTCCAGATAGTGGTTTAGTGGCCTTAAATAGCTATTTGCCCGAAATTATGGCCATCGTTCGTAACGAAGATGAACAGCCGGAAATTGAGTGGGATAAATTTAACGTCATTGCCGTTGGCCCAGGCTTAGGTAAGGGGGCGGATGCCGTTGAATTATTATCAGCCATCATCAAAAACTATAAAAAGCCATTAGTAATTGATGCCGACGCGCTTAATTTATTGGCTGCGGATACCAAATTATTAAAAGCGATACCCGCTGGAAGTATTTTAACGCCGCATATGAAGGAGTTCGATCGCTTATTTGGCGAGCATAAAAGCTGGTGGAAGAGATTGCAAACCGGAATAGAACAGGCGAAGAGCCTTAATATTTATATCGTATTAAAAAACGATTATACTATAATAATAACACCCGACGGTAAATGCTATTTTAACCCAACGGGTAATGCCGCAATGGCGTCGGGGGGTATGGGTGATGTGCTTACCGGGGTTATTGCCGCTATGCTGGCTCAAAAATATTCTCCTTTAGAGGCTTGTTTGATTGGGACATATGTTCACGGTAAGGCTGGTGATGAACTCGCCCTGCCAAACCGCCTCAATGTTATTTTACCGGGTAAGCTGGCTGCTCAGCTTCCGGCTACCATGGCAAAATTAATGGCATAAAAAAGGGATGCAAGTATCGTACATCCCTCTTTGATTAACTATTAACTGATCTTATAAAGAACAAAATACTCATGTTTATGAGTTAGATCTATCACTTTAATTTTCGTTACTTCACAGGTTCTTTTTAATCTAACTGGTTATAAGACGTCTCTACCGTCCTAATAGTTACAAAAAAACGAATAAATGGTTTGGGTTATTGTTAAATAACCATTAAATAATTTACAAAGTGCATATTTCTTTAACAAATATTGTGAAAAATAGCTGGGAGAGCCTTGAAAAGGGGAGTTTGCAGCCCGGTCATCCTTTCAGGAACATGGTGATATCCACACACGGGGATGGCAATATAGGTATGGCTACTGTTATTTTAAGAGCAGTTTCTGCCCATGATAGCTTGCTTATATTTTATACCGATGTGCGATCAAATAAGGTGTTTAATTTGCAGAATAATAATAGCATTAGCATGTTACTTTATAGTGATGCCGATAAATTGCAACTTATATTAAAGGGAAATGCTACTCTTCATAATCAGGATGATGTTACTGCCGGGCATTGGGCCGCTTTAACAAATCAGGGCAAAAGATCATACATGGCGTATCCTGCCCCGTCATCAAACATAAATGATCCGGCTGATGGATTGGAGTACATCAATAATGATACCTGGAATGATGCACTAATAGCGGGGTATCAGAATTTTGCAGTTATAAAGGTTGCAGTTAACTTAATGGAATATTTGAAACTAAGCCAAACCGGGCATCGCAGGGCAAGCTTCAATCTTATAAAAAATAGTTGGATGGGTAGCTGGCTGGTGCCTTAGTACTTGCCAAGAACCATCATTTGGTCCATCGTTGGGTTAACACTACCGCCCCGTGGCTCCAGGGTTACTGCAAAGGCATCGGCGGAGGCAATTGATTTCATCTCCTTAATATCGGTAATGGTATCTCTTTTGGCATCAAATACGCCAAGATCAACCGGTTTGCCACCTACAAGTGCCCAAAGCTGGTACTGATGTTCCTTATCATTTTCAGGCATTTTCATATTTGCCATGTCGATAACTACTTTTTTCCGCCCCGGGCTAAACGCAACGGTTACAACCGATGAGGGGGTTTTGGCTGTGCCTTTTAAATGAATCAGCTTATATGAAGTATCACGAAAAACAGATAATTCCTTATCCATCAGGTTAACCCTGTTGGCAAAATGCTGCTTATCAAGCTGCAATGCAACCAGCAGATTGTTTGAATCCTGTAATTTGCTGTAAACGCTTACCAAAGCAATGGTGCTGGCTATTAATAGGGCAAGACTTGCTGCGAAGGCATATTTGTAGAAATCATTTTCTTTTCGCGCAGGTAAGGGTATTATAATCTCGTCTTCTTCATCTGCAATATCGGTATCATCTTCAACATCAGTATCGGTATCGGTATGCCGGGGGGCGGCGGTAAAATTTCTGTCATCACCTAAGTTGGTAAGCAGGCTGCCTAAAACCCGGCTGCGTAAATTTTTTGAAGGCTCAACCTCATTTTCTTTTGCATACAGTTCCATTGAGCGCTCTATTCCATCCAGTTCTGTTTTTATTTCCGGATATTTTGAAGCCATCTCTTCCACCTGTCGCTTTTCGTTGGGGGTTACATCCCCCAAAACGTAAAGTTCCAGAATGCCTGATTCTATATATGCCTTTATCTCTTCCACTTTCAATTAAAATATTTTCTGAGCTCCTGTATGCCCATTCTTAACCTGGTTTTAATGGTACCCAAGGGGATGCCTAACTCTTCGGCAGCTTCCACATGCGTGAAGCCTTTAAAGTAAACCAAATCGATAATCGATTTTTGATCGGGTTTTAGTGACTGTACCAGTTCTTTAACGCCCATTAACTCAGGTTTGTAAACTGTACTCCTTTGCGAGTCTATGGAAGTTACGTTATTTTCAATCTCCTGGTTTTTGTTTTGATTCTTAAAGTCTTTTGATCTGATTTTATCAATGGCGAGGTTACGTGCAATATTAACCATCCAGGTAAATAAGCGTCCTTTTTCGGTAGTGTAGCTTGAAAAGGAATGCCAGATTTTTACGAAAGTTTCCTGTAAAACATCTTCCGCTATTGCGGTATCAATAACAATGCGTGAAATAACACCATACAATGATGATGAATACATATCATAAAGCGCTTCAACGGCGATCTTTTCATGATTTCTCAATGCAAGAACCAGTTCTTCTTCAGAAAGCGATATTTTATGTTTTTTACTCAACTTGGTGAATATATAAAGGATTTTCTACAAATCAAACAGGTGTTTTTCTGCATGATAGGATGAACGAACCAATGGTCCGCTTTCCACGTACTTGAAACCCTTATCAAGGCCAATTTGTTTTAAATGAGCAAATTGATCTGGATGAATCCAATCGAGTACCGGGTGATGGTTCCGTGTTGGCTGTAAATACTGGCCAAGTGTTAAAATATGTACACCCGCTGTTAACAGATCATCCATAGCCTCTAAAACATCTTCTTCAGTTTCGCCCAGGCCAAGCATTATGCCCGATTTTGTGCGAAGGCCGGCTTCAGATACGTGCTTTAAACACTCCAGACTACGATCATATTTGGCCTGGATGCGCACTTCTTTGGTAAGTCGCCTTACGGTTTCCAGGTTGTGTGAAACTACCTCGGGCCGGGTTTCCAGGACGCGGGCAAGGTTATCCCAGTTACCCCTGAAATCAGGAAGTAGGGTTTCTAAAGTAGTATCAGGGCTTTCGCGGCGGATGGCATTTATAGTTTCGGCCCAGATGATAGAACCACCATCTTTAAGGTCGTCACGATCAACAGAGGTGATAACGCAATGTTTCACCTGCATTAGTTTTACAGAAGTGGCTACACGGTTAGGCTCATCAACATCAACAGCTAAGGGCCTGCCGGTTGCTACGGCGCAAAACGAGCATGAGCGGGTACAAATATTACCCAATATCATAAAAGTAGCTGTACCGGCTCCCCAGCACTCGCCCATATTGGGGCAATTACCACTCTCGCAAATAGTGTGCAGTTTATGTTCATCAACCAAACCGCGCACGTGTGCGTATTCTTTTCCAATTGGAAGCTTTACCCTCAGCCAATCTGGCTTACGTTGTACCTGGCTTACTGCGGGAACTACCGGCAATTCAATCATGTTACAAATGTAGTTAAAAACCGTATAACCAATTATAGGGTTACGGCCTGGTTGTACGAATTATTACAGAACACTGATGTGACTGACATCCAGCCGGAGGTGTTCGCTTTTATGGATGTACACACCCGATTTTGATTTTATTAAAAACAACCCGCTTATAACCAGGTACTTAAGTGTTCGTGAAATGTGCGGGTGTTTTTGGAGGTATTTTATTGTTTTTGAATATCAGCAAGTTATATATTTTCCTGAAAAAAATCCGAACACCCCGAACACTTGATTTATAAAAATCCGAACACCTGTTTTACTTCACAATCTGTACAAACAAAAAATAGCCCCGGAATGATTTGCCGGAACTATTTTTTATCAATTATAAGTATTGAAATTATATTTTGGCCTGTTATCAGCTTAAAACCGATAGCGCTTCTTCCACCGAAATTGCGCCGTGGGATTGATCAAGCACACACTCGCCATCCTTAATAAGCAACAATTGCGGCGACTCATGATGCACCTGGAAAAGTTGTGCTACCAAACCCGATAGTTCGCGGTGTTTGATGAGATCCAAAAAATAAAGGGGCATATCTTCGGGGAGGTCTTCCCAATCAAGCTCAAAACGTCTTTTGGCCATCATACTGATGGAGCAACGTGTACTATGTTTAAATATCAGGCTATGGCCCTGGTGTTGTTTTATCTCGTTAAGTTGATCTGCCGATTCAAGCGGTATCCAATTCATAAAAAAAATATATATAGTGAAAGAGTCAGGAATCAAGAGTTAAGAATCAAGACAATTGTAATGGTAATCTGCACAATGCCTTATGCATCTGCTTAAATACTCCAATTATCTCAATTCTTACTTTTAAGTCCCGGCTCCAATCATAACGTTATTATAACACCAAAACTGATGATAGTTTTTAAGGAGCTGCAAAAAATGACATTTGCCTGTTACCGGCCGGCTTTAGGATATGATCCGTAAGCGGGGCATAATTTGTTTGAGCATGATGATATGCTGCCAATTACCAGGGCTATAATAGCTATGTAAATTATTTTTTTCATCGTTTTAACGCAATAGTTGTTTAACGCAAATTAACTGTTTAAAGTTGCGGCAAGCGCTGCCATTTTTATAGCAGTAATTGCAGCTTCATCACCTTTATTGCCATGTTTGCCGCCTGCGCGGTCAATGGCTTGTTGTTGGTTATCAGTTGTTAATACACCAAATATAACAGGTTTTGAATATTTTATGGCAACATTACTTACTCCGTTTGCAACCGCGTTGCAAATAAAATCAAAATGCCTGGTTTCGCCTTGTATCACACAGCCTAAGCAGATCACTGCATCCAACTTACCGCTTTTTAGTAAAAGATCGGCGCCTGATGTGAGCTCAAAGCTGCCTGGTACGGGATGCACAAAAATATTTTCTGGCAGTGCGCCGTGGGCAATCAGGCTATTATAAGCGCCCTGGTAAAGTGCGTTGGTGATCTCTGCATTCCACTCAGCTACAGCAATGCCAAAGCGGTAGGCCGCGGCAGACGGGATTTCGGTGTTTGAAAAATCTGAAAGGTTTTTTAATTGTGTAGCCATTTTTTTATTTCGGATTTCGGACGTTCGATTTGGAATTTATTTTTTTTATTTCGGAATTGAGCGTTCGGATTTTTTATTAGCTGTTTGATATAAAAAAGAAATGTTCGATTCCTGATTCGTGCAAAGGTAATATTACCAATTCACAAATCCGAAATCGAACATTCGAAATCAAAAAATCCGAAATCAATTATAATTTCGCTTCGGCACGAGCTATATACTCGTCTATATTTTGTGCTTCTGCGCTTTCAGGATATTCTGTTTTTATCCTTTTGTAAGCCTCAACAGCAGATTTATTGTCTTTAGTTTCTTCGTAAACAAGACCCAGCTTCTTTAAATAAAGAGGCGATAAAAACTTGTTTTTTGCTTTATCAACAGCCTTGCTAAAAGAAGTTGCTGCTTTATCGTATTCTTTTAACTCTACATAAGCATCACCGGTGTTGCCAAGAGCTTCGGCAGCAACCATACTATCATCGCCACGGTAGCTGTCTAAGTTTTCAATGGCTTTGCGATATTCACCTTTGTTTAAATAAGCGGTACCTAAATAAAAATAAGCAAGGTTTGCAGCTTTAGTATTGCTGTAATCGCTGATGATCTTTTTAAAGCCAGGGTAGCTGGCATCACCATTAATGGCTTTATCCCAGTCTTTTTTGGCCCAGAAATCCTGAGCTACGTACATTTGATTGGTAGCAGTAACTTCACGTGGACCTAAATACAATTTCAGGTATAAAAAATAAATTGCGATGAGAGCAATAACGGCTCCACCGATAAATAATAAGCTCTTTTGGTTCTCGCGTACGAAATTGCTGCTCTGTCCCAAATTGGTTTCTGTTGCTGCAACTTTGGTATTCGCCTGGTTTTTTGACATTGTTATAACAAAATTAAGTTTGCAAAGTTACGGTTTTCAAAATTTCTGGCAATAGCTTTTGTGTTAATTCTTTAGGGTATGTTTTTTTAGTGGTTTTGCGCCGGGGGCGGTGAGTGGAGAATGGTTGATTGGGTGAGTGGTTGGGTGCCTGGCTCGCAGGCGTTTTATGCCTGTTTCACCCTTATTTTACGCCATGTTGTTTTAGGCCGCGTTTAGTTTATGTTAAACTACGACAAGCGCAAAGCTCTCAAAATTAATTACTTGCATCTTGAAATAAAAATCCGTTCCTTTATTATGCTGATCGGCATGGCTGAAGAATTGCAATTTTACGCCTTCGTCAAGCTTTCTGGCATTACCGAAAATTTTTATGGTACTAATAATCAATTGCCTGGAAATTGAACTACAACTATTACATACCAAAGGAGCCCTGTTTTAAGAATGTGATACATTCTGTTTGGCAGGTTGATGTTTTCCATCTCTTTCAAAAGGAATACATTATACCCAAAGGAGTAGTAGAAGTTATTTTTAACTTTAGTGACAGCGCTTCTATCCCGGCTCAATTGGGCAGTAAATTACAGTATTTATCAAATTGCTTTATTAGTGGATTTAACACAGCGCCCATACAGCTCCATCTTCCAAAGCAACAGGTTTTTTTTGGTGTCCTGTTTCAACCTTCGGCGGTAAAAGAGATTTTTAAAGTACCTGCCTGCGAATTGTTAAATATTACGGTCGACTTAACCCTGCTTGATTCAACTTTTCAATCGCTTTGGCACCAGCTTGCCGAACAAAATGATTTTGATGCCCGGCTATCTGTTTTTCTTGCCTGGCTGAGGCGGAATTTGGTTGATTGGCAACCCCGGGAACAATTAATGAATAGTTTTATATATGCGCCCAATCAATATGATTCATCCGTAACAGCGCTGGCCAATTCATTATGTTACTCGCCCCGGCATTTATCAAGAAAACTTTTTGAAGCAACGGGAATGAATACCGAAGAAATTTTGCTTTATAAAAAATACCTCCATGCGGTGGATTTAATTCATCTGGGTAATTTATCACTGACGGAAATTGCTTTACAAAGCAACTTTGCCGACCAATCGCATTTTATCAGAACTTTTAAGGCTTATGCAGCAATAACACCCGGCGAATACAAACGGAACATGAGCAATATCAAGGGGCATATCTATGAAGATGTCCGTTAAATACAATTCTGCGGCTTATTGGCGAAGCATCTTTGCAGAAAAAAAACATGAAAACAATATTCTTATTTGCGTCCATCAGTATTGCCAGCGGGCTGCTGTTTGTAAACCTTTATACTTCTTTGGTTGATGCGAGGTCGTGGGGTGGCGACATTCCTAACTCTATAGCTACAGCAAGGGAGTATTTTAAAACGGTAAGTCCGGGTAACTTTTTCAGACTAATTTCGCCCGTTAACCAGGTATTGGGCCTGTTGGTTCTGATCCTTTTTTGGAAATCGGCTCCGTCTATCCGGCTGTGTTTAGGGGCTGCTTTTGTTTTATACATTTTAGCGGATGTATTCACCTTTGCTTATTTCTATCCTCGTAATGACATTATGTTTAAAACTGCGCAACTCAGCGATGTTGATTTGCTTAGAAAAACAGTATCAGAATGGAGTTCGATGAACTGGATCCGCTCCTTGATTATCCTGGCCGGGCTCTTTTTCTCTTTTGTCTCGCTGCATAAAATTGGCGAAATTTTGAAGGTGAAATGACGTTTTAAAGGTTTGTCGTCCTGGGTATTAAAATCGCTGGAAACTCTGAAAGGAAAATGACGTTTGAAAAGTTTGTCATGCTGAGTTTTAAAATTCGTTTTGGCCTCTGAAGGAGAAAATGATGTAACAAAAATGGCTGTCATCCTGAGCCTGTCGAAGGATAGTGGGCAAAGGCCTCTCCGCGCGAGTCTTCGACAGGCTCAGACTGACAGGCCCACACGCCTCAAAATCCAATACGTCATGGTAGGAACGAAGGATCTTCTTCGCCCTGCTCTTCGCCGACTTTTATAGTGAAGAAGATCCTTCACTGCGTTCAGGATGACAAAAAGTTTTTTTAGCCAATATGTTATAGTTAAGAACGAAGGATCTATTCGCAGACTGTAAAGGGCGGAGAAGCATGGCGAATAACAGATCGTTCACTATCGTTCAGGATGACAAAGGAAATTCGAATGCCGAAGCCTCTTGCTTATAAAGGAGCGCAAAGCTCAGCACTTCACCGTTTTTTTCTTTTTGCCGAGTGATCCGCGGTCTTTTACCTTGTTTATATAGTCAATGGCATCGGGTACTTTGCAGCTGGTGCCGTTGGTATCAACATAAACAGGGCCAATTTGGGCGGCGGCGGCCATGGCTTCGTTGCTGAGGCTGCTGATGTAGCAGCCTACATTTATTACAAAAATATTCATGCGTGATCTTACCCTGTTGGCCGCAGTATGGATGTTTTTTATCACCCTGGCCAGCAAAGCGCGGTATGCATCCAAATCCAGGTCGCTATCTGCCTTTAAGGCACTGAGGTTGCCTAGGGTTGACCATCCTGCCGCCGCGATATGGTCATGTTCACTATCTATCCATTCCATAGCCAGTTCAAAACCGTAATTGCTGCCCGCAGCCACCCATGGTACTGTATATTCGTTAATGTTATTGGAGAGGGCCTGCTCTGCCCAGGTTTGCAAATCGGCCTTCGTCATTTTGGTATCATCGGTAACAAGGCCGGCCAGGGACATGGCATCGGCATTGCCGGTGGCGTAAAGCTCCTTAGCCAAAGGGTAATCTTTCTTTACCTTTTTTTGGATGGTTTTTAAATGCTCAATCTTTACACCAAAAAAAGGTTCTTTAACGCCATGCTTTAACAGAATGTTTTTGATGCTTTCGCTGCCATGCGCTTGCAGGTCGGCCATAATTTCGGTTACAGTCATTACTAAGCAGTTTAAATAATTGATTTAAAAATACCTATTTTCAATTATTAAAAATACCCCGACTATTAAAAATTTACACCGAAACAATACCCAATAATTTATCAATGCTGCTGGCCAATGCCCTGTCCTTATCAGTAACGATATTGCCCTTATCATGAGTAGAAAGCCAAATTTCGACTTTGTTCCATTCATTTTTCCAGGTAGGGTGGTGATTGTTCGTCTCTGCCAACAGCGCAATACGGGTCATAAAAGAAAATGCTTCCGAAAAATCCTTAAATACAAAAGCTTTATAAAGCTTGTTGTCAATTTCCTGCCATGCCATAATTTTATTACCTCCTGTTGCTTAACAGGTGAGTTGATAACATGTTTCATTAAAAACTTTTTGTCATCCTGAACGGAGTGAAGGATCTATTATTCGCCATGCTTCTTCGCCCTGTAGAGTGTGCGAATAGATCCTTCACTCCGTTCAGGATGACAAATCTTTTAAGGGTGTACAAACAGCAGTTCACACCTTATCCAGCTGTAATCAGCGCCATTCCGGTTTCGTCAATGTGCACATGGCAATCGGCGACAGAAATATGATGTTTAAATTTATTGATAGGTTCAATCCAATCGCGGGAAGTAAAGACCGGCGCGTGGATGTTTACAGAATCGACCAGTATTTCTTCACCATCCAAAACCAGGCGCCAGCACAGATCCTGGTCATTACTCTCGGTATTAAAACGTATTTGGGCAAGCGCCACTTGTTTGTTCATGTTGCAAATTGTGATGGAGGCAAAACGCTTGATTGGTGGGATTAGTATTTAGGTGAGCAGGTTTTAAGTGAAAGGATATATAATTGATACATATTATATTAAAATAGTTTATTACTGAGCATGCGGCTTCCAACGGATTAAAATCCGTTGTTACAATATGAGCCGGGGCCACGCCCCTGGGTTATTTAGAGGAATAATGTTGGGCCTTTTAAAATGTAACCATGCCCCTTGGTATGCGTCTTCAGGATGCTTGTTTCAAAGAGAGCCTGAGGGGACTAAAGAGAAATTCGATTTTCAAGCCGGGTTAATTATCTTTTTTTCATAGAGCCATCGGCTCGAAAATATTGTAACAACGGATTTTAATCCGTTGACCATAGTCCAAAAGGAAAATGAGTGCCGTAGGCACGGCGCATCTCTTTTAATAGAATTTGGCCTAGCCCTCCTTCTATATTATCGTCATGTTTTTCTTATATAAAAGTATTATATTGCCCTTATATCTAAATCGCTATCAATGTTTCATAATAATATTTCCTTTGTTGCCTGTTTTTTATCAGGTACAATTCTTCCCGTAGGTATAGTACCCCAACAAGTCGATTTTTTAGCTATTTGAAATCAATGGGCGTTTCAAATAAGCCCCTCAAAATGTGTGTAAGACCGCACTCGATCTAATGATGTTAATTAAAACTTTGTGATGCAAAAAATATCAAGTACACTTACCTTCTTTTTTTGTTTGTTTTTAATGTCCCAGGCAAATGCGCAAATTACCAGGGAGAAAGGCTATCTGATTAATGGTACTATAATAGGTATAGACACCGGTGTTGTGCGCATGGTTTCAAACAATTTGGATGTAATAGATAGCGCAATCATTGTGAAAGGTAAATTTGTTATGCGAGGAAAAATAGGGTTGCCCGATAGAAGGTCATTTTTGATCGCGCCGGGAAATTGGGCATTCCGGGGTTTTGTAGAGGATACAGTAATATCATTTGCATTGATACCTCGGACGCTATGCACCAATATTCCGGAAAGAAAGATTACCCGATGATATGGCAAATCAAAGAAACGGGATCTAAACTATCTGATATTTACACCAAATATCAAAATGAAACAGGACAGACATACTATCTTTCCCTTGTTAAAAAACTTAAAACAGCTCACCCTGACTCCATTGTTAATATCAAGAACAAAATAGATTCTATCCACGAGCTTCTGATAGTTAAGGCAAAAAAATGGCTTGAAAGTTATATTCAGCAATACCCTGCATCTACCGCCGGGATTTACATGTTTAATGAATTGTGCAGTACATTATCTGATATCTCGCCAACTTATTTGCAGTCCGTTCTTAATCAATTTTCAGGTTTAGCAAAAAGTTCCACTTATTATGAGGCGTTAAACAAAAAATTGGCAAACTTAGAAAATAAGCAGGTAAATAACCTTGCACCTGATTTTACGCTGTTAAAAAAAGATAAAACAAGATTTACGCTTTCTGCCACTCGTGGAGACTTTACAATGATAGACTTTTGGGCAAGCTGGTGTGTGCCCTGTAGAAAAGGTATTCCTAACTGGAAAAAAGTATATGCAAAATATCATCAAAAAGGGTTTAATATCATAAGCGTGTCTGACGACAGGAATTGGGATAATTGGATACGTGCGCTTGATAAAGAGAAAATGCCATGGTTACAAGTTGTTGATGAATATCATTCAAAGAGCTCAGCAGGTAGGGTGGGTGAATTATATGGAGTAAGCTTTTTGCCTTTTTTTGTATTACTGGATAAAGAAGGCAAAGTGATTCTTGCTTCAGGTGATGAAGGTGTAATGACAAAAAAAATAGAGGAAGTTTTGCAATAATATACGGCGCATGGGTTATATCCTTATCTTATGTGTTATAAAAAAGCCTAACTATTAATAGCAAGCAGTAGCCGCCAATTATTCAATTTATTCAATGAATAAACTAAGCAAAAGTAATTCTATTTTAATGGTCGTTTAATCATCTTTTTTCCTCAGAGCCATCGGCTCGAAGATATTGTAACAACGGATTTTAATCCGTTGATCATAGGTCAAAATGAAAATGAGTGCCGTAGGCACGGGGCATATCATTTAAGATGATGCCGATATTTTTCACTTCGTGGATGCTAAATAACAGTTAACCGGCCAGGTATATGGGCCGAACCTATGGTTCTTTCTGTATGCTGCTTCTTTTTCAACGGATTAAAATCCGTTGTTACAATATAAGCCGTGGCTACGCCACTGATTTATTTAAAAGAATAATATTGATTTCCTTAAGCACTACTACTACTTTCACTCCCAACCCCGCGTAAGGGATTGACGTGGATACCGGCCAAAGCGCGTAAGGCCTGCAGGCGTATGAACAAAAAGCCCGACCCGCTCCTATCGGCGGGTTACGCCATTATGGGTGAATGGTGAATGGTGATTGGTGAGTAGTTAAGTGGGTTGAACTTTTGTTAGCAAAAAGGTTAAATTATTTAAAACATAGGTAGCCGGTGGGAGTTCCCAACCTAATCAACCTAATCAACCTAATCAACCTAATCAACCTAATCAACCTAATCAACCTAATCAACCTAATCAACCTAATCAACCTAATCAACCTAATCAACCTAATCAACCTAATCAACCTAATCAACCTAATCAACCTAATCAACCTAATCAACCTAATCAACCTAATCAACCTAATCAACCTAATCAACTTAATATTCCATTTGCAAATCAATTCAAACCAAGCCAAAAACCTTACCTTTGTAACCCCATGTATTTGCAGCAACTATCAGTTATTAATTTTAAAAATTACGAAGAGGCCGAACTTGTTTTTAGTGAGGGTGTTAATGCGTTTACGGGTAATAATGGCGCGGGCAAAACTAACCTGCTCGATGCTATACATTACTTATCTTTATGTAAGAGTTATTTTAACCCGATAGATAGTCAGCAAATAAAACAGGGGACTGATTTTTTTATAATTACCGGGCTTTTTAACAAAAACCAACAGAACGAAGCCGTTGCCTGTTCTGTAAAACGGAATCAGAAAAAGCAGTTTAAGCGTAATAAAAAAGACTATCAGCGCCTGGCAGATCATATTGGTTTATTGCCGCTGGTGATGATATCGCCGTATGATACCAGTATTATTACCGAGGGGAGTGAGGAGCGCCGTAAGTTTATTGATAATGTGATATCGCAAACGGATAACCATTACCTGGATGAATTGATTACCTATAATAAGGTGTTGGCTAACCGCAATGCCTTATTGAAATTGATAGCCGATACCGGCCGTTATGATCCTCATTTGCTGGAGGTGCTTGATGAGCAGTTGGTACTATCGGGCAATAGAATATATGAGCGACGCAAAGCTTTTATGGAGGGTTTTACTGCTATTTTTAATAAGCACTATAGCTTTATAAGTGATGATGCCGAGCTGGTTGAACTGGTGTATGAGTCGCAATTAATTCAGGACGACTTTGCCGCCCTGTTAAAAAAGACGGTTGAGCGGGATAGGGTGCTGGAGCGTACTACGGTGGGGATTCATAAAGACGACCTGCAGTTCGGCATTCACGGTATGGCCATGAAAAAATTTGGATCGCAGGGGCAGCAAAAATCCTTTTTAATAGCGCTTAAGCTGGCGCAGTATACTTTCCTGTATCAGCAAAAGGGTTTTAAACCATTGCTGTTGCTTGATGATATTTTTGATAAGCTTGATGATGAGCGTGTTACCAAGTTGATGAAGATGGTAAGTAACAATGATTTTGGGCAGGTGTTTATTACCGATACCAGTGTGAGCCGTGTGGAGCAGATATTTGCCAAAATAACTGTGGATGTAAAATTGTTTAATGTAACTAAAGGAGCTATCGATGCGTAAAACTAACGACAAACCATTAAAAGAGGCCATTGAGCAGATGCTTAATGTGTATAAAATTAAGCGCCGGTATGATGAAACGGCCGTTGTGGCAGCATGGCCAGAGCTGGTGGGTAAATCGGTAGCCAACCGTACCAAGGAGTTGTTTATAAGAGACAGGAAATTGTTTCTGCGGATAGAATCGTCGGTTATAAAAAACGAATTGATGATGATACGTACCCAGATAATTGATAAGATAAACGAAGAGGCAAAGGGAGTTTTAGTAACAGAGATTGTTTTTTTATAAATTCAGGCATAAAAAAACCGGTGTTCCCGGTTAAATAGTGTTTTTATAAAAAAGCCCCGCTGGTGTTGCAGGAGTGATTATCTGCCTCTTGAAAAACGAAAATTACGAGAACGTACATGCTGTTTTATGCCCATATCATCGGTTATGAGCGAGTATACAAAAATAAATACTCCTGGAATTATAAAGGCTAACTGCACTTCGGGGTGCACCCTGTAAAGCAATATGGAAGCTGTAATTAAACACACCACTACAAGGGCGTAAATGATTGATTTTAATAACAGTTTCATAATATTTATGCTTTAGAAGGAAAAGGTTACGTTTAATTTTTAATGCGAGGCTAAGTAAACCCCGTTTTGTAAAGTTACAAACCTTAAAATCAAATAACAAACAAACAACTAAATAATTTACGGATGTAATATTGATGTTACACCCGTAAATTGTTGATTGTTAGAATTTTTCGAAAGCCGAGAAGAAGAAGCTGCCTTCAAGAGCGGCGTTTTCATCAGAATCTGATCCGTGAACGGCGTTTGCATCAATTGATTTTGCAAACAGGTTGCGGATGGTGCCTTCTTCTGCTTTAGCAGGATCAGTTGCGCCAATCAGCTTGCGGAAATCTTCAATTGCATTGTCTTTCTCCAATATAGCTGCTACGATGGGGCCAGATGACATGAAGCTAACCAGGTCTTTATAAAAAGGACGCTCTTTGTGTACTTCATAAAACTGACCAGCTTTTTCCGGGCTTAAGTAAGTGTATTTAAGCGCGATGATTTTAAAGCCGCTTTTGGTTATTTTATCTACAATTGCACCAATATGCCCGTTTGCTACAGCATCGGGCTTTATCATGGTAAAGGTTCTGTTAGTTGCCATTATTTTTAATTGTTTCTTTGTGGGTAATGTTTATCGCAAGCATATTCTATTGTTTAGAAGTAGCTTATGATATTTTATCTGTTTGTTTAAAATTGGCGCAAAAGTAGCGTTTTACATCTGTATGATAAAGCTTTTTGAATTAAATTAGATGGTTTGTATTTAATTTATTTATTTAGCTTTGCAACTCTTTTTTAAAATTGATGTTAGATTTAGCCGCGCTTAAGGAACTTTTAGCAAGCCCTCAAAAAATAGTGATCACTACCCATCATAAACCTGATGGAGATGCTATGGGTTCGTCTTTAGGTTTATATAATTATTTAATACAGCAGGGGCATCATGCCACCGTTGTTGCGCCTACCGATTACCCCGACTTTTTAAGCTGGATGCCCGGCAACGATGGGGTAATTATATATACCGAGCAACCCGAAAAGGCTGCCACGCTTATTGCCAATGCAGCGCTTATATTTTGCCTTGATTTTAATGCTTTAGGCCGTATTAACGAAATGGGAGCTTTGGTTGGCGAGAGCAAGGCCTATAAAATAATGATTGATCATCACCTTGAGCCAGAGGATTTTGACGATTACAGGCATTGGAATATAAACGCCTGCGCGACTGCCCAGCTTATTTATGATTTTATAGTTAATGAGCTGCACCATAAAGAGCTGGTGAATAAAGATGTGGCTACCTGCCTTTATACAGGCATCATGACCGATTCTGCCTCTTTCCGCCTGCCAAATACAACATCAACCGTACACCGCATAGTAGCCGACCTGATTGATGCGGGCGCTGTGAACTGGAGGATACATGAATTAGTATACAATAGCGCGTCAGAAAGCCGTTTAAGGTTCCTGGGGCATTGCCTTGCAAACTGCCTTGAAGTTTTGCCCGAATACAATACGGCCATAATATCCGTTAATAAAGAAGACTTGGAGAAATACGATGTTGATACCGGCGATACGGAGGGCATTGTAAACTATGCGCTATCAATGGCCAGCATTAAGTTAGCTGCATTTATAGTAGAGCGTAAGGATAAGGTAAAGCTTTCGTTACGTTCAAAAGGAGAATTCCCCGCAAATGAAATTTGTAAAAAATATTTTGGTGGTGGCGGTCACCGCAATGCTGCCGGCGGATTCTCAACAGATAGCCTTGAACAGGTTGTACAACAATTTAAAACCCTATTACCCGAATATAAAAAACTATTAAAACAATAAAATGAAACAAAAATTAATGTTCTTAGCCATTGCTGCAATTGGATTTGCAAGTTGTAACGGCGGCTTTAAAAAAGGAGATGCAGGCTTGCTTTATAACATCCACACCTCAAAAGGTGGTGTGCATATTAAAGAAGGCGATTTCGTGAGTCTTAACATGGTTGTGAAAACCGATGGCGACTCCATATTGGTTAACAGCTACGAAGCAGGCAGGCCTATTATTATGCCAATGCCAAAACCACAATCAAAAGGTGACGTATACGCAGGTATTGAAATGCTTGGCGAAGGCGATAGCGCTACATTTAAAGTAGCTACTGATTCTATATTTAAAGGCGGTCAGCAACGTCCACCAAATATCAAGGGTAAATTTTTAATCTTCCAGGTTAACATCAATAAAGTAATTGCTAAAGGCGCGCTTACTGAGCAGGTTTTCCGCGGCAGGGTTACCGATTATTTAAAAACCCTTACTGATGTAATGAAAAACCAGGAGCCAGGTAAGATCAAAAAATACATTGCTGATCATAACTTAAAAACTACTAAAACTCCATCAGGTTTAAATTATGTGATCACTACACCAGGTACTGGTCCGGTACCTGCAGTTGGCGATACTGCTGTAGTAAACTACACAGGCAGGCTTCCAAATGGTAAAATATTTGAAACCAGCGTTAAAGAAGTAGCTATTAAAGAAAAACAACCTATGGAGCCAGGTCGTCAATACGCGCCTATCCGTATCCCTGTTGGCCAGGGTAAAGTAATACCAGGTTGGGATGAAGGCTTGCAATTGATGAACAAAGGTTCGAAAATTGTTTTAGTTATCCCTTCTGATATCGCTTATAAAGAACAAGGCGTAGGCCCAATTGGTCCATACACACCAATTGTTTTTGAAATGGAAATGGTTGATATTGTTCACCCGAATCCAAACGCGCCAAAACCGGTTATGCCGCAGATGGCTCCACCAACAACAAGGTAATTAAAAAGAATTTTTACAGCCTTCCTGACAACCTGTCGGGAAGGCTTTTTTATTTTTATTTATGAAAAGCATTTTTTATTTCTTAACCCCCCTGTTGGGGATAGCTACTTTAACCGCTCATGCGCAAGGTGGTTTACAAACTACAGCTAAAGGTGTGCAATGCCAGATATTTACCCATAACCCTGGCGAAAAGGTAAAGCAGAACGATGTAATCACCTTTCATTACATCCAGAAAACTGATAAGGATTCTGTTTTATTTAGTTCATACGTAGCGGGTCATACCGTACAGGCGCAGATCCATCCTTCTCAGAATGTAGCCGATTTAATGGATATATTTCCTTTGCTTGCCCTTAATGACAGCGCGATGGTAAAGGTACCTACCGATTCAATTTTTAAAGGACATGAAGAGGCACGCCCTCCGTTTTTTCCTAAAAGCAGCTATTTAACCTTTATTATTAAGATAACTAAGGTGCAATCATTAGAAGCGGCTATGGCAGAAAGAACTGCAGCAGGTGAAAAACTAAAACAACAGGAAGCTACTGATGTCAATGCTTATCTTGCTGCTAATAAGCTTGCGCTTGTTACCACAGCTTCGGGTTTAAAGTATACAGTTACAAAACCATCCGCACTACGCAAGGCCTTGGCCGGTGATACGGTATTGGTAAATTACGTGGGTAGTTTAATAAACGGAAAAGTTTTTGATACCAGCATCGAGTCGGTGGCGAAAGCTTCAGGTCTTGATCAGCCGGGCAGACCGTATGAGCCTATCAGCGTAGTTTTGGGCCAGGGCCAGGTAATCCCGGGCTGGGACGAAGGTTTAGCTTTATTGCACGAAGGTTCAAAAGCTAAATTTGTTATTCCATCTGCCTTAGCCTATGGCGAAAAAGGTGGAGGCCAGGTTATCCCGCCATACAGCACCCTTTTGTTTGATATAGAAGTTGTAAAGGTAAAACCAGGCAAGCATGCCCCTGTAGTTGCAAAACCAGGCGTTAAGCACCCGGTAAAAAAGGCAGCGGGCAAAAAAACAGCCGTAAGTAAAAAGAAAAATTAAGCAAAAAGCCTTCCCGATTTATCGGGAAGGCTTTTTTACTTTTGCCGCATGGTATTAACAGATACGCATACCCACCTATACTACGAAACCATTGCCGATAAACGCGCGGCCCTGGTACAGCGCTGTATTGATAATGATATCAATAGGTTGTTTTTACCCAATGTGGATGCCGAATCGGTGCCCCTGGTGTATGATCTGGTAAAAGCCTACCCTAATCTGTGTTACCCCATGCTCGGCCTGCACCCCTGTTCGGTAAAAGCAGACTGGGAGCAGGAGCTGGCAACAATAAAAGCCGCCCATCAACAAAATAAAATATATGCCATCGGTGAAATAGGTATTGATCTGTATTGGGATAAAACATTTTTAACCGAACAGGTTGAAGCTTTCAGGCAGCAGATTAACTGGGCAAAAAGTTTAAAACTGCCTATAGTAATACATTGCCGCGATGCCTTTAACGAGGTGTACGAAGTATTGCTGCAGGAGCGTGACGAAGATCTGCGCGGCATCTTCCACTGCTTCTCGGGTAACCTGGAGCAGGCTAAACAGGTAATTGACCTGGGCTTTTATTTGGGAATAGGTGGCGTTGTTACCTATAAAAATGCGGGTTTGGATAAAGTAGTATCTGAAATTGACTTAAAGCATATAGTTTTAGAAACAGATTCTCCGTACCTTACGCCCGTTCCGTTTCGTGGTAAACCTAATGAAAGTTCATACTTGATTTACATAGCCCAAAAGGTGGCGGATCTGCACCAAACCGGTGTGGAGGAGGTGGCTTTTATCACCACGCAAAACTCCAGGCAGGTGTTTGGTATATAATATAAATAATAACAGCAATTGATTTAAACAGCATAAACCTTAATTAATGAGTCAGATACTGATCATTTATACCGGGGGGACAATCGGTATGATGAGTGATCCCGTAACAAAGGTGCTCAAGCCCATCAACTTTGAGCAGATAATGGATAACGTGCCCGAGCTGGAAAAGCTTAATTGCCGAATTAAGGTGCACTCTTTTGAGGAGATCATTGATTCATCAAACATGAATCCTGAAATCTGGAGCCAACTGGCGGGCTTGATTGAGTCTAACTACGATGATAACGACGGCTTTGTAATATTACATGGCTCGGATACCATGGCCTACACGGCATCGGCATTGAGTTTTATGCTCGAGAACCTGGAGAAGCCCATTATTTTTACCGGCTCGCAACTGCCTATAAGCGCGATACGTACCGATGCCAAGGAAAATTTAATGACCGCCATTGAAATTGCCAAGGCCAAAAAGAATGAGCGTTCACGTGTGCCCGAGGTTTGTATCTATTTTGATTACAAATTATTTCGTGGTAACAGGGCGTTTAAATATAATTCATCCAAATTCGAAGCTTTTCGCTCGCCAAACTATCCTATTCTGGCCGAGTCTGGCGTGCACCTGAAGTTTAATGTAAATGATATCAGGCAGCCATTGGATGGTGAAAAATTAATTATTCATAACAACCTGGTAAGTGAAGTAGCTGTACTGAAACTGTACCCCGGCATTGGCCCCAAAGTGGTTGAAGCCATTTTAAATGCCGATGTAAGAGGCGTTGTAATGGAAACCTTTGGTGCGGGTAACACCACAACCGACAGCTGGTTTATTGATCTGCTGGAGAAAGCCATTAAAGAAGGTAAAGTTATTGTTGACATTTCCCAATGTAAAGTGGGTACCGTTGAGCTGGGCCGCTACGAAACCAGCAAGCAATTGAAGGATATCGGAGTAGCCAACGGATACGACATGACCTTTGAATCGGCCGTAACCAAAATGATGTACTTATTAGGTGAGTTTGACGATCCGGCTATGGTGAAACATTACATGGAAACGGATTTAAGGGGCGAGATTACGGTATCGTAAAATAGGTGCCGTAAACTCCCGTTCTTCCGCTCGTCGTTGCGAACGAAATCCAGGGACTCTGAAGGAGAATTGACGATTTAAAAAGTTTGTCATCCTGAACGCAGTGAAGGATCTAATCGCAGGCTGTACAGGGCGAAGAGTATGGCGGATAACAGATCCTTCACTGCGTTCGGGATGACAAAAAGTTTTTCTGCGAACCTGTCATTGCTTCGTACCTCGACGTGTTTAATTTGGACCCTCAAAACACCCTTTTATTAATTACCGCCATGAACCCATCCTTAAATTTTTCACTTACCGGGATGCGCTTATCGCCTATATAAATATGATTATCCTGGATTTTTACCAGTTGTTTGGTGTTTACAATATAGGAGTTGTGGACCCGCACAAAGGGTGGCAACAGTTGCTCTTCAATGTCTTTTAAGCGGCGGTAAATCAGCAATTGCTCCTGCGCGGTAACCAGTCTTACATACTCCTTTTCGCCTTCAAAATAGAGGATGTCATCAAGTAATATCTTACGCAGCTCCTTGCCCGATTTTACAAAGAAGTATTCCTGGTTTGGTGCAGACGGTTGGGTCGCAACATGCCCCGGCTTGTCAAAATAATGTTCTATCTTTTGCATCGCTGCCAAAAAGCGTTTAAGGGTTATCGGCTTTAGCAGGTAATCTATTGTTTGAAAGGAATAGCTTTCGGCGGCGTATTCTGAGTACGCTGTTGTAAACACAATTTTGGTTTGCGACGGCAACAGACCGGCCAGTTCCATGCCGGTAAGGTTGGGCATATTGATGTCTAAAAATATAAAATCAACCTTGTGGCCTTTTAAAAATGCCAGTGCTTCCAAAGCATTGTAGCATTTGGCTTTTAGTTGCCATGGAGTGCTTTGCTGTATTAGCATTTCCAGCAGGTTTACCGCATTGGGCTCATCATCTATTATAATACAGCTTAAGCTCATGCTAATGGTATTTTTAAAAACGTGTTGAAATTTCGGTCATTTCTATCAATGGCAAGTTCAAAGTTTTCGCCGTAAAGCATGGTAAGTCTTTTTTTTAAATTGGCAATCCCAAATCCGTTGGGTTGGTTATTTAAAGGTACATCATAAATAGAATTGCTGGTTTTAAAAAGCAGGTAACCCTGCTGCTGCTTCAGCGAAATGGAAACCCGGTTTTCGATACTTGATTTATCAATGCCGTGTTTAAAAATGTTTTCTACAAACGTCATCAGCAACATAGGCGGAATGCGCAGATCTGAATTGTACATTTTTTCAAAACTGACCTCTACCCCATGCCTGATGCGGATTTTTTCCAGCTCGATATAATTTTCGAGGAATTGCACTTCGGTTGTAATAGCCACATCATCCTTCGGACTTTCATCCACAAAATACCGCATAATATCTGATAGCCGCTCTATGAGCGCCGCCGTGCGTGGGGCTTCTTTATAAGCCTCGTAATAGATGTTATTCAATGTGTTAAACAAAAAATGAGGCTGCACCTGCGATTTTAGCAAATTGAGCTCGGCCTGGCTTTTTTGTACCATGATCTCTTCGGTTTGCTGCTTGAGTTTAAAATAGGCCAGCGCTATCCGGAAGATAAGGCTCATGATAAATATCAGTATCCCGCCCGAGATAAAGTTGAGGAGTGTTTTTACCGTAATAAGCTCGGGTGTTTTGGCGAAGAAATGATTGTATAGCCACATGGTTGTATAGCCTCTTATCAGCCCTATAGCCAATAAAAACAGGATAACCAGTACTACATACCATACGTATTTCTCTTTTTGGTAAAGCCGCGGATACAGAAATAAAATGTTGCCGTATATAGTAATCGCGTAAAAGGAAGTATTTACAATGGTATAAATAGCCGATTGCTTAAAGCCGTCCATCGGCAATAGAGAAAAAAAGAGGATAAAGATGACGGATACCCAAACCAATAACTGTAGCTGCAGAATGGTTGGCCTGGTTTTTAACAGTTGCATGCTTAAAAATACAAAGCTTTTTGATTGATAGTACCTGTTTTAAACGGATGCCGCAGTTTATTCAATAAAAACCTCTAAACTTTAAACGGACAGCCTAAACCATGCCTTATTGAATAAATAGTACCACCTGTTAAATAAAGACCAACAATGGTTGAATTGATTTTTTGTACAGGTGATTACAAGGCAAATTTGGTTAACCAACAAAATTAACCAATCGATCACCTATCATTAAATTGCCATGAAAACCGAACAGATTGTTGAAAAAGTTATAGCCATCAGTTTAACAGTATTGTTGCTGTTGTCGCATACACCAAAGGTATTCGCACAAACAGATACCATCCGCTTACAGGACTTGCGCCTTATTACGTCGGCCCTAAAGCCCGGACTTAAACAATACCTGGTTTATTATCAAAATGTAAAAGACAGTCGCCGGATGCGTTTTTCGCTTTGGCTACGCAATGTGGAAATTGAGAAACGTAATAAAGTAAATTACTTTGCAATTGCCCAGCACTGGTATGGAGCCGATAGCGCGGTGTACCGATCTGTTTATTCGCTTAATAAAATGGCCGATTTTTCACCGGTTTATCACGCGGAAACCATTGGCAAAAAAACAAAAGCCTATAACTGGGAAACGGATAAAATTACGGGTGCCGATACAGTTGCCGGTAACGATCAAAAAAACTTTAAGCTTGATTTTACCATGCCCAATTTTAACTGGAACCTGGATATTGAAACTTTTGAGATGCTACCCCTTGAAGCAGGCAAAACTTTCGCCATTAACTTTTACGATGCAGGTATCGATGTACCCCAATATGTGCTTTATAAAGTGACAGGCAGCGAGGTGATAACCACATCGGGAGGAGATAAAGCTGATTGCTGGAAACTATTTACCGAAAGCGATTACAAGGGCCGCCATTTTACCGAAACCTATTGGATAAGTAAAGAAGGTCATGAGTTTTTAAAAGAAGAAGATTTTTTTGACGGTGGCTATCGCTATAAAATAAAGATGATAGGTGCCGCGCCTGATGTGTTGGCGAGGTTTGTGAAGTAGGATAACGCCAAAATAACCAAGAGGCATACCGAATACATTAGTAAAGAAATTTGTCGTCCTGAACGTAGTGAAGGATCTGTTATTCGCCATGCATCTTCGCTCTGCATAGTTCGCGAATAGATCCTTCACTACGTTCAGGATGACAAATCTTTCAAAGCATAGGTTATAAGAGAAGGCAATATAATAAATAGGCAAATAGCGCTGCAACCCATTAAACCTTAGCGGCTAACAGTCGTCATACTGCAAAACCGCCACATCATGAAAAAAACTATCCTTATCCTGTTAGCAATGCTGTTTGCCAGCCATGTGTTTGCGAAAAAAAAAGATACATTTAATTTAAATGATTTAGCTGTTTACAATGCTGTGGCATCAAGCAGGGATAGTGCGTACACCTTTACTTTTACCTATCCCACCGGCAAACCTGGGGTAGTGATCAAAAATGGCATGATATCCACAATTGTTAATCCGGATGGTAGCAACACCCTGATAACTAAAACAGGTCAAACATCCGTGGTGGTAAACGCTGATGGCACTCATTCGTTATGGATAGATAATGGTGCTACGGCTACTATAGTCAATCCAAACGGTACGCATTCTGTTGTAATAAAAAATGGTCAAACAAGTACTATTGTTAATCCAAACGGAACACATTCTACCATGATCGATAACGGATCAACTTTTGTTATTGTAAACCCGGATGGTACACATACCGTCGGGATCAAGGCAGGCGGAAATACTACTATTGTTGTAAATCCGGATGGTACGCATACGATTGTGACTACGCCATAAAGCGGTGGAAATTGATTTTTCCTTCTTAAAAATTTGTAATCCTGAACGGGGTGAAGGATCTAATCGCAGACTTTACAGGGCGAAGAGTATGGCGAATAATAGATCCTTCACTGCGTTCAGGATGACAAAAAAAATGCTAAGACCTCGTTATTTACTTCTTCCACTCATTATCTACCAAGCGCCAAATCCCGGTTGGGTTAGCGTTCTGTAATGCCAATGGCAGTAGGCCATCGGGGCAGCTTTGAAAACATACCGGGCGTACCCAGCGTTTTACGGCATTGGTACCTACCGCGGTAAAACGGCTATCGGTAGTTGCCGGGTAAGGGCCACCGTGTACCATGCTGTGGCAAACTTCAACGCCGGTTGGTACACCATTAAACAAGATGCGGCCGGCAATGGATGGCAATAATTGCAGCAGGCGGGAGTGACCGGCGAAATCATCATCGGTACCCATCACCGTGGTAGTTAACTGGCCCGATACTGATTTTAATACTTTAAGCAATTCCAGCTCATCCTGGCAGTTCACCATGAGGGAGTAAGGGCCAAAAACCTCTTCGTGCAATAAGGGGTTTTCTAAAAATGTTTGTCCGCTAACCAATGCAACGGTTGGCAAGGCTTCAATATCCTTTGCTTCCGTGGCTGATTGTTGAATCACTTTTACACCATCCTGCTCCAAAGCGGCATGGCTCTTTTTTTCATAGGCCGAATGGATGCCGGCATGCAGCATTCTTGCTGGCTGCACAGCCTCAATGCCCTTGCCCAGGCTATCCAGGAAACTGTAAAGACCATCGCTTTCAATAGCTATCATGAGGCCGGGATTGGTGCAAAACTGGCCCATGCCCAGGGTAATGGAACCCGCGTATTGAGCTGCAAGACTGGCCGCGTTTTTATTTAAGGTATCCGGTAAAAATATAACCGGGTTTATGCTGCCCATCTCAGAAAATACCGGGATAGGGTTTTTACGTTGTGACGAATAATCATATAAAGCCTTGCCGCCTACGGTTGAGCCGGTAAAGCCAACAGCAGCTGTATCTGCTGCCTGTACCAAAGCCTTGCCGCTCTCGAACGAAGTGCCATGCACATGCTGAAAAATATGCTCAGGCATATTGCTGCTTGTAATGGCTTTCCTGATAGCGGTATATACCATCTCTGATGTTTCTGCATGTGCCGGGTGTGCTTTTACCACTACAGAACAGCCTGCCGCTAACGCGCTTGCGGTATCGCCGCCGGCGGTTGAATAAGCGAAGGGGAAATTACTGGCGCCAAAAACTACTACCGGCCCCAGGGGGATCAGCATTTTACGAACATCGGGTTTGGGTAGCGGGGCTCTGTCTGGTATGGCAGTATCAATGCTGGCTTCCACCCAGCTGCCTTCGCGCAGCATGGTTGCAAACATGCGGAGCTGACCTGTTGTGCGGGCGCGTTCGCCCGTTAAGCGTGGAATTGGCAGGTTGGTTTCTTCGGACGCTTTTTGAAGCAAGGCATCGCCCAAAGCTTCAATTTCTGCGGCGATAGCCTCTAAAAATAAGCTTTTTTCTTCGATGCTTGTTTTTTGGTAAGCCTCAAACGCTGCCTGCGATTGCTGCATTACCTGGTTTATTTCTTCAACGCTTGCTTCTTTAAAATTATTAGCCATGACAGATGTTTGTTTTGAATTAAGAACGGTTTGCACCGTTATATGTTTAAGCAAATATATTTAAAGTGGGGCTAAAGGTGTGGATATTTTCTATCTGGTAGTAACAGGATTTTGCCTTTTTTGGGGACTCTTTTGTTGTGGTTTGTGTGGTCATAATAGGTGCTCGGAAGATTTCAATTTTCTCTCAAGGGGCTGCGGTGCGTACCCCCTTTTTTACTCGGCCAGTATAGTATAATTGACATCGTGACGTTGGAGAAACAAGATTATGCTGGGAAGCCCCAATATTATTTGAAAAATAAACCAGGGGCGTGGCCCCGGCTCATATTGTAACAACGGATTTTAATCCGTTGAAAAAGAAGCAACATATAAAAAGAACCATTGGTTCGGCTCATATACCCGGCCGGTTAACTGTTATTTAACATTCAATAAACTGGAAATTCCGGTAGTCACTTAAAGATATGCCTCGTGCCGATGGCACTCATTTTCTTTTGGTTTATGATGAACGGATTAAAATCCGTTGTTACAATATTTGTCGAGGCGATGCCTCTATAAAAAATGATAATTAACCTAATCATGCCGAAGGCCCATAGTTAGCACACAATCAGCAGGAAAGCAGTGTGCTTTTTACTTGTATACCTTTCCCCAGCGCCCGATGTTTTAATTAATATTTAAAACCTGCCACTTTTTGGTAAATTAAAGCTACCTTTAAGAAATTCCTTCCCGCTAAATACTTAGGCATTGCCATTTTCTTATACGGTGATAGTTAAGCTTTAACATAATACCAGCCTGCTGCAGGCTGCAACAACCATAAAAAAATTCTCATGATAGCTGCTAAAGAATCTGTTGAAACCGAAACCCGCATGTATATGTACGACTTGCTGAACACTGCCAAAGAGTTTGGCTTTAAGGCAGACGACAGCTGGGAACTGAGCATGGTAACCAATACCGAAAGAATAAGGATTCAAAAAGATTATTATCCAACGATTGCTGCCAAAGTTGGTCCCGAAATTTTGATGGAGGTGTTTCATACTATTAAAACAAGACTTAACCAGTCGTTCCAGAAAGAAGAGCCTAAGACTGATAGTCGTGGGGTTGCTATAACAGAGGATCTTAATTACCTGGTTGCCTTTAATCCTAAAAGACCAAGAACCTAATAATCGATTTAACTTTCAAATAAGTATTTCCTTTTTGGGGCTTTAAAATAAAGATTGCGCTTCCTTTTTTAAATTGGGGGCGCTTTTTTGTGAAATGAACTTTGCTGCTCACAGGGTGTTTAAAAATGATCTGCAAAATTCAAAACCTCCTGTTAGTTGTTAATGATATATTTGCACCATGTTTGGTTTCAATTTATAACATGGCAAGCAAGGCATTAAGTATAAACGGCAGGATTTGGTTTGAAACTCCCGATGGTAAGTTATTAGGTCATGGCCGGGTGGAGTTGTTGGAGCGGATACAGCAATCGGGATCACTAAGGCAGGCGGCTTTGCAAATGAAAATGTCATACCGGCAGGCCTGGGATATGATCAATTATATGAATGAACATTTTGGGGCGCCGGTGGTTATTTCGCACCGCGGCGGTAAGGGTGGCGGCAGTGCCGAGCTTACCGAAAAAGGCCTTAAGGCAATTGAGCAGTTTAAATTGTTTCAACAAAAATTCCAGGAATTTTTAAAAACTAACAGTCCGCTTATCCAGGTCTAACCAGGCGGAAGAGCATAATTTTATAGTCCGGTCCGTTCGACCGGTTTATTTTTATTTGTCGTTATATAAATAAAAGCATATCGATTTGTAACTTGCGGCTATATGAAGAAATTTTACTCCTTAATATTGTTGATGGCGTTTACCTGCGGCCATCTTTTTGCGCAAAAAAGAGGAAAAGCAAAAGATACAACTGCTGTAAAAAGCGACACTATGCGGATAAAAAAACAAGAACTTAGTGAGGTAGTAATATCCGCATCGCGCATCAGCGAAAGCATATTACGATCGCCGGTGAGTATTGAAAAAATAACCGCTGCCGACTTCCGGCGCTCGGCCGCGCCATCTTTTTTTGATGCGCTGGAGAATGTAAAGGGCGTGCAGCTGATAACGCCCAGCCTCGGTTTCAGGATAATTAACACCCGGGGCTTTGCCAATACCACCAATGTGCGTTTTACCCAGCTGGTTGATGGTGTTGATAACCAGGCGCCGCATATTGGCGCTCCGATAGGTAATGCCATGGGGCCAAACGACATGGATATCGAAAGCGTGGAGATCATCCCCGGTACAGCATCGGCTTTATACGGCTTAAATGCTATTAATGGGTTGGCTAATTTTATAACCAAAGATCCATTTACCAGCCAGGGGATCAGTATTCAGCAAAAAACAGGAATCAATCATCTTGGCGATTCAGAAACATCGGCTAAGTTGTTTTCAGAAACCAGTTTCCGGTTGGCAAAAGCTATCTCAAAAAAATTCGCCTTTAAAATAAATGGTACCTACACCACAGGTTATGATTGGATAGCCGACAACCGTACCGACCTGAACGCGGCCGCCAATGCTAAACTCGGGATTCCCGGCGGGGTGGATAATCCGGGGTACGACCCGGTGAATGGCTACGGCAATGAATCATCCGACAGGAAAACCGTTACTCTTGGTGGCAAGCAATATTCCATTGCCCGTACCGGCTATGCCGAAAAGGATGTAACCAGCTATAATTTGCACAACGTGAAGGTTGATGTGGGCCTGGTTTATAAAATTAATGATGATACCCGTTTAACCTACACCTATCGCTTTGCCGATCTGGATAATATTTACCAGCGTGCCAATCGGTTCAGGCTGTCAGGCTATGTGCTTCAACAACATGCGCTCGAACTAAAAAATGACATTTACCAGGTACGCGCCTACTGGACGAGCGAGAACACCGGAAAATCATATAACCTGCGCTCGGCGGGCGAAAACGTAGATCGTAACTATAAAGATGATAATACCTGGTACGCCGATTTTACAAAAGGTTTTAATACGGCCACAGCAGGTGGTGCAACCGTGCCGCAGGCTTTGCAACAGGCCCGTCAATTAGCGGATGCCGGGCGTTACCAACCGGGAACAGCCGCTTTTAGAAATACGCTTGATAAACTGGCCGATATCAATAACTGGGATATTGGATCGGCGCTGCGGGTAAAGGATGATATGTGGCATGCGGAGGGACAGGTTGATATCTCCAACGCCATTTCATCAACCTTTAAAAAAACAACAGGGCTTGAACTGTTAGCCGGGTTTGATCATCGTACCTATATTATTCACCCTGATGGTAACTATTTTATTAATTACGTAAAGGGCAAAGAGTACAGCAATATTGATTACAGCAAAACCGGTGGCTTTATACAGGTAGGCAAATCGTTTTTTGATAGTAAGCTTAAACTTTCGGCCACGCTGCGTGCCGATAGGAATGATTATTTTAGTTTGAAATTAAATCCAAGGCTTACGGCTGTTTTTTCGCCGGTTCCAGAGCAAAATTTCAGGGTATCATACCAGAGCGGTTACCGCTTTCCGAGCATTTTTGAGGCTTTCTCCAACGTGAATAGCGGTGGCGTAAAACGGGTTGGCGGTTTAAGGGTGGTATCAAGCGGGGTATTTGAAAACTCCTACATCCGTACTTCTATCGATGCTTTCCAGGCTGCTGTTAAAAACGATTTCAACGCGGGCAGCAGCACCAGCGCGGCCATTGAAAAGGAAAAAGGTTTGCTTAAAAAGAATACCTATACTTACCTGCAGCCAGAGCATATCAACTCTTTTGAGGCAGGCTATAAATCCCTGTTTTTTGAGGGCGACCTGAGTGTGGATGCCGATTTTTACTACAACAGGTACAACAATTTCATCGGGCAGATTGAAATTAACGTACCCAACACCCAAAAGGCGGATTCCATTCCCTATTACCTGAACGATAAAACCAAACAGGCCCGTTACCGCGCCTGGACAAATTCGCAAAGTACGGTTTACAACATTGGCGGCAGTTTAGGTTTGCAATACAAAATATGGCAAAAGTTTATCCTCTCGGGCAATGTATCGTATGCCAAATTACAGCGTACTGCCAATGAGGATGCCTTGGAAGATGGTTTTAACACACCGCGATGGATCACTAATTATTCTTTCGGCGGTAACCGGGTGATTGGCAATTTGGGGTTTAATGCAACCTATAAATGGCAAAGCGGTTTTTACTGGCAATCGTTTTTAGTTAATGGCAATGTGCAGGCCTATGGCACTATTGATGCACAGGTTAATTATGATTTCCTGAAAACAGGGCTCAACGTAAAAATTGGAGCGAGTAACCTAACCAATAAATACTATTACTCGTTTTTGGGCGGACCGGCCATAGGTGGGTTTTATTATACCACGCTCACGCTCAACTTAAAATAGAAAACAGGTTATTGTCATAGTATAAGTTTATTCCGTTGACCCATATTGAGGGTCAACGGATTATTAAGTTTCTGATAGAAAATTACAATCTATTTTAGTGCTAAGCCATCTTTATATTTCTTGGGTTTTATTTTAAAATGCTTTTCAAATAGTCGCCCAAAATGACTCAGGTTGCTAAAGCCAAGCTGGTACCCGGTTTCGGATACTGAAAGGTTGCCGAGCAGGCGGGCGGCTTCATTCATTCTTGCCGATTGATAGTAGTTGTAAATACTATCGCCAAATATTTGCATGAAAAGCTGTTTCATTTTAGTAAGACTGATGCCTATCCTGCCAGATAATTCTGGCAACTGGGGTGTTAAACTCAGGTCTGTTAAAATAGCAGCCCTGAGCTTGTAAATTTTTTCTGCATCGGCCTGGTCTACCGTGATAGAGGCGCTTGCGGCCCGGGTCATTAATTTGGAGAACAGCAGATAGATCAATTCTTCAGCCTTTGTTTTATAAAGCAAGATGGCCAATGGGGCGGTTTGGTCAACTTGACTCAGTTGTTTTAACGTATTTTCCATCTCCCGGGTCATTACCTCATGCAATACAAATGAATGACTATCCCTGATCAGAGATTCTATTGGGCAGCCTTCTTCCTGCAGATTTAAAATATCAAGTAAGGTCTGGCGCGCGGAGCCAATTACCAGGAAATTAATATGCTGATTGGAAGGTATAATAAGATCAGAGAAAAAATTGCCCGTACCCAATTCTACTTCGCTGCCATTGCTGCCGGTAAACAGAGGGTCATGTGGTAAATTGTTTTGGCCTGCAGGGATCCTCCTGCAATCAAACTTCATAGTAAGCATAGTCGAGGATGATGTATCCATGCGCCGCAATACCAATTCCTCTTTTAAGTGGTAATGGTGAATACATAAGGAGAGCCCATTATTAAGAAAAACTTCCTGTATATAGCCCTCGCCAAGCATTCCAGGCAAGTTTACACGGTTCTGTACAACATCAACATTAAAACGACTGGCAAAGGCTTCGCCAAAATGAAAACCTTTATCTACCTCAAACTCAAATTCTATTGCCATGATCTTTTGGTTTTAAAGATATGGTTAGCGGTCAAGGTAATCTGGCGGGTAAAGTTTCTGTCCATATTTTTCAGCGATGGCTCCTAACTTTTTCTTTAATTCGTCATCCATAGGTGGCGGCGGCAAAAAGGTGCCGAAAGGGGCTGGCCGGCCTATTTCTTCAAAAAGAAGGTCGAGGCCAGCAGGTGTTACCGTGCAAAGCAGCTGCGCGGTTTTATCCGTATTATTATGAAAGCAGTGAACAATACCACCAAAGGGAATATTAACGAATGAGCCTTTGCCCGCGGTGTAATTACCCGCCTCTGATTTTACCTCAACCTCGCCTTCAACCACATAAAAACTTTCCTGTATATCGGCGTGGGCATGTGGGCCGGGGCCGCCACCGGGTGGTACCAACATTTCAATAAGCGCATACTTGCCATCAGTTTGCTTGCCTGATATGATTACCCGGTATGAATTGCCTGCAATTGATAAGCCTTGCCCCTCCTGTGGGCCAACAATGGTTACCGTTTTATTTAAATTTTCCATATTGCTTTAAATATATAGTGTATTGTTTGCAAAGGGATTAAACAGTTATCGCCAACTTTGGATAGTCAGTATATCCTTGTGCATCTGGTGTATATAGTGTTGAAAAATCTACCGCGTTTAACGGTGTGTTGTTTGCAATGCGAACGTCCAGATCGGGATTTGCTAAAAACGAGCGGCCAAAAGCAACAAGGTCGGCAAAACCTTTAGCTAAGGTGTCAGCGGCGCTCTCGGGTGTATTACCATTACAAATAATTATGGTACCGCTAAACCCTGCACGGATTTCATCGAATGTTTTTTGAGCGATTTTTGGCGAAAAGCAGATGTGAATATAAGCGATACCTATTTTATTTAATTCATGCGCCAGGTAAGTATAGGTATTATGTATTTCTTCTGCATCATAGTCCTGTAGGTCGCCAAGTGTTGAGAAGGGCGAAAAACGGATACCTACCTTTTCTTTGCCGATGGCATCGGCAATTTGCTGTGCTACTTCAAGCCCGAATGATGCCCGGGCTTTAAAATCACCACCATATTGATCTGTACGGTTGTTGGTATTGGGGTTTAAAAACTGTTCAATCAAATAACCATTGGCGCCGTGTATTTCAACGCCATCAAAACCGGCCTCAACGGCGTTTTCGGCGGCAGCTACATGTTCCGTTATAGTGGCTTTAACTGCCGCTGTTGTTAAGGTTACGGGTATAGGATAATCTTGCAGGCCCAGGCTATCGGTATACATTTGCCCGGCGGCTTTAATATCCGAAACACCTACCACGTCGGCGTTTGGTGGCAAATTATCGGGGTGAGTTATCCGGCCGGTATGCATTAACTAAACAAATATTTTACTGCCGCCATCATGTACCGCGGTAGTTACTTTTTTCCAGCCTTCAACCTGCTCGTTACTAAAAATACCGGGGATACGGGCATAGCCCAATCCATTGGGCGATGGGGAGGTGCCTTCTGTTATAATTAAACCGGCGCCGCTGCGCTGGCCATAATATTGAGCCATAAGGTTATTAGGGATGTTGCCTATTGCCCTGCTGCGTGTCATAGGGGCCATCACCAGGTGGTTTTTTAATTGAAATCCCTTTTGGTGATAGGGTGCTAAGATATTGTTCATGCTATTTTATTTAAGTATATAATACACAACAAATGTAGATGTATGTAGATACTTAAAATAGCCGCAAAAGTTTTAAAAATAGTCCGATCGGTCGGCTTTTGGTAGCCGGGTGGCCCTAATTTGTGCCTTATATTATAATTCGCATTTGATGCTTACTAACTATTATTGGTAAGCAGCCTTAACAAATTCATTAATCGCCTGGATATAATAGCAGCCCCCATGATTGTGATGTCGCATTTTATTAGCTGTGGACTTTAATACTTTTTGTATTAGCTGCTCATTTGGTATTGAAGTATCATTAGTTTCTCCGGTTTTAAAACCCGCGTCTCTTAAGGTTGCTATCTCGTTTAATTTAGTTTTAATGGCTTTTAGCATCGGCGCGTTTTTGCGCATCAGATTCCAGGCTAAAAAATTGCTGATATAGGTGTTTATGATTTTTTTTGCCTTAGGTACTTCGGCCTGGCGTTGCGTTATAGTAACATCATTTAGTTTTGATAGTTCATCAACGTTTACCAGTTTAATGTTTGAAAGCTGCCTGGATGATGCTTCCACATTATAGGGGATGGAAAGATCTATCACTAATTTGGGGCCGGATGCCTCAAGCTGGGTGTAAAGTATGGTTGGTTTTTTTGAATTAGTGGCAGTTATAATGATATCAGCTGATGCAATATACTCATCTAACCGGTCCATTGGAGCATGTTTCAGGTTTAGTTTTGCTGCAAGGTTTATGGCTTTTTCTTCGGTCCGGTTAATCAGGGTGATATCGGTGGCACCAAGATAGTCCACCATGTTTTTACAGGTGTTACTTCCTATTTTACCGGTTCCCAGCAACAGTATCTTTTTATCAGCTAAGTTAGTTACCGTTTCCTTGATATATTTAATGGCGGCAAACGATACGGAAACAGTTCCATCACTTAGCGATGTTTCATTTTTTATTGTTTTTGATGATTGCAGTACATCGTTAACCAAACGCTCCAAAAAGCAGTTGATAAAATTCCTGTCCTTAGCAAATTTTACGGCTTGTTTTAGCTGACCTATAATCTCATAATCACCTAAAATTTGTGAATCAAGGCCTGCCCCTACATTAAACAAATGTTCTATGGCTTTCTTCCCGTTTTTTACGTAGGCAAGCTGTTTAAATGAGGTTGCGTTGCCCAGGGTTTGGGTACATAATAAATTAATGAGTTGTGCAGGTTGATCTGCAAATCCATAAATTTCTGTTCTGTTACAAGTGGAAATAATAAATAACGAGGAGATACCAAAAGCAGGTGCCAGGGTTAATATATTTTCATATTGATCATGGCTGATTGTAAACATGCCCCTCATGGAAGCATCCGTTTTTTTGTAATTGATGCCTGCAATTAAGAAGCCGCCAATGTTACAGGGCGTGGTTATATTCAAAAGTTTCAGATCCGTATCCATAAATAGTAAAATGTGCTTTTTAGCATCTTTTAAGTATCAAAAAATATTACTTAACCTGCTGTAAGCAACAGCACAAAGATTCATTAAACCTGTTGATGTATGTATGATAGGTGTCAGTAATAATAATGACCTGGGTCACAAATTGGCAGGCAACAATTATTGATGATCTGTATCATGATAGGCTATGCATCATGTAAATAATGTACTATAAATAGCAAACCCAGTGTTTTTTATAGCTTTGATAGTTGAATAAATTTGATTTGCCAGAATTTGAGGAATTGGATTTTGAAAGTATAGATTTGGATAAATTACGCTACTAAAACTGTGATGGAAATTGAGGAGGAATTAAAAAAGATACTACCCGCCGCCCGTATCAAAACCCGGTACATTGACCTGGTATCATTTGCATCAGATGCCGGCTTTTATTATTTAGTACCAAAGGCTGTAGTTCGACCCGCCGGCGAGCAGGAAATTGTTGCATTATTTAAGTTTTCACATCAGCATAATATCCCGCTGGTTTTTCGTACCGGTGGTACAAGTCTTTCGGGCCAGTCAATAACAGATGGCATATTGGTTGATCTTAGTCAGTTTTGGGATAAGATAACAATCGAAGAATCCGGAAACCTGGTGCGGGTACAGCCGGGTATTACGGGGCAAATGGTTAATACCTTCCTGAAAAAATATAACAGGAAAATAGGTCCCGATCCATCAAGCATTAGCGCGGCCATGATGGGCGGCATTTTATCCAACAACGCCAGCGGCATGTGTTGTGGTGTTAAACTTAACTCTTACCACACTACCAAATTTATAAGGTTTATATTACCCGATGGCAAGGTGTTTAGCACCGAAGAGGTAAACGACTACTCCCGGTTTAAAAATGAATGTGCCGGGCTGTACCAAGTCTTGACAGAACTGAAGGCTCGCATTGAGTTAAATAGCACTTTATATAGTAAAATCAGGAATAAGTATCAAACCAAAAATACAGTTGGTTACTCGTTAAACGCCTTTATTGATCATACCCATCCATTAGATATTCTTGCCCATTTATTAATTGGCGCCGAAGGTACATTGGCATTTATTGCGGGGGCCGTGTTAGAAACCGTTCCCGATTATCTGTGCAAATCAACCGCGTTGATTTATTTTCCTGATATTTATTCGGCTTGTCAGGCTATTATTCCGCTAACTGATGCCGGGGCCCTGATGGTAGAATTGATGGACAGAGCATCATTACGATCGGTTGAAAACATGGTTGGGATGCCTGCAATTGTAAAGGAATTGCCCCCGGCGGCGGCCGCATTGCTGATTGAATTTCAGGAAAATACCTATGATGAACTGGAATTTAAGGTAAATGGGTTTTTACAATCAGTAACAGAACTTTCTTTACTAAATGCCCCCGTTTTTACGAGCGACCCAATAGAGCAGGATTTTTTCTGGAAAGTTAGGAAAGGGCTTTTCCCGGCGGTAGGTGCGGTGCGGGCAAGCGGAACTACGGTGATCCTGGAAGACCTTACCTTCCCGGTAAGCAAATTGGGCGATGCCATTTTAGATCTGCAGGAGTTATTTGTAAAATACAATTACACCAATGCCATCGTCTTCGGGCATGCAAAGGATGGCAATATCCACTTTGTGGTAACGCAATCATTTGATGAACCCGAAGAGGTAAAACGCTATGATTTGTTTTTGCGGGAGGTTGTTGCTTTAGTGGTAGATAAATACGACGGCAGCTTAAAGGCCGAGCATGGTACCGGCCGCAACATGGCTCCGTTTGTGGAAACCGAATGGGGTGGTGAAGCTTACGATATTATGAAAATCATCAAGCAGGCCATCGACCCTAAAAGGCTTTTAAACCCGGGCGTGATCATCAATGATGATGCAGAAGCGCACCTGAAAGATTTAAAAGAAATGCCGGCTGTGGAAAGCGAAGTAGACAAGTGTATAGAATGCGGGTATTGTGAGCATAAATGCCCAAGCCGCAATTTAACTACCACACCACGGCGGCGCATTGTAATAAGAAGGGTGCTAAAGAAACTGCAAAAGGCCGGTGATGAATCTAATTATAAACTCCTGCTTGATCAGTACCAGTACGATGGTTTGGAAACCTGTGCGGTTGATGGCCTTTGCGCTACAGCCTGCCCGGTTGATATCAATACCGGCGACCTGGTTAAGCGTTTGCGAAGAGAAAATCATTCTCCCTTTCAAAATAAGTTTGCGCTCATTGTTGCTAAAAACTTTAAAACAGTGGAGTGGAGCATTCGTGCAGGGTTGAAAATAGGCTTCGGGATCAATAAGGTTTTTGGGGATAAAGCCATGTATAGGCTCACCAAATTTGGGCAGCGGGTTATACCAGCAATGCCTTTATGGTCAGATCAAATGACCTATCCTCCTGATCTTTCTTTTAGCAAATCTGTAAATAACCTTGCTCATGCAAACCCGGCAAATACCATTGTGTATTTTCCTGCCTGTATCTCCAGGATGTTGGGAACTTACAAAGGGAAGGATAAGAATATCATGGATACCTTTATGAGCGTTTGCGCTAAAGCCGGTGTAGCAGTACGTGTGTTAAACAACCTGAGTGGCAGCTGTTGCAGCCAGATCTATTCGTCTAAAGGATTTAAAGACGCCTATGAGCATACCGCTAATGATATTGTCCAAAGGCTATGGGCATCAAGTAATGATGGGCAACTGCCGGTAGTAACAGATGTAAGCTCTTGTGCTTATACTTTGCATAATATGCGGGCTGTGCTTATTGCGGATAACCAGGCAAAGTTTGATAAACTCCGTATATTGGATAGTGTGGATTTTTTTCATGATCACGTAAAACCTATTGTTACCGTAAAACAAAAGAAAGATAGTATTACCGTGCACACCGTTTGTTCTTTGGAGAAAATGAAAACGGTAAATAAATTTGTAGAGCTGGCCAGGCATTTTGCGGCAGAAGTAACCGTGCCAAAACATGGCGGTTGCTGTGGTATGGCCGGCGACCGGGGATTTTTGTTTCCTGAGTTAACGGACTCCGCAACTATGGCCGAGGCGCTGGAAGTAAAGCAAAATAATTATGATGGGTACTATTCCTCAACAAAAACCTGCGAAATGGCCATGTCAAAAGCGGTTGCTCAAAATTATGAATCAATCCTTTATTTGATTGATGAGGCGATTTAAACTCCGGGAAAAGTCTTTTAAAATTTATAGAGAACGTCATGCCGATTATTTCGGCATCCCACAGGACAATCACACCTGCCAGGTCTCCGACTTGCTTGTTACACACTTTTCCCGTGCTTACCTGCACGTGGGATGCCGAAATAAACCGGCATGACTTGGTGTTTTTTTAGCGATTTCTCCACATATAAACTCAATTAACTACAAAAACTGCTTACGGTACGCAAACGGCGTTTTGCCCATTATAGCTTTAAACTGCCTGTTGAAATAAGAAAGGTTATCAAACCCACATTCAAAACTTACCTTGGATATGCTTAGTTCTTTTTCGGCCAGTAAAGATGAAGCGTGGGTGATCCTGACGTTATTAATAAATTGAGATAGCGTTTTATGGGTGCGCCGTTTAAAATAACGACAAAAAGCGGCTTCGTTCATGCATGCCAGTGAAGCTGCTTTTTTGGTATTAACATCTTCTTTGAAATTTTCAAGCACATAGGTAAAAACTGCTTCAAGTCGATTTTCGCCCTCACGGGCACGGATCGGTTCTTTAAACTGTTCAGAGCTGATCATGGTAATTTTATCCTTTTGGAGGGAAGAGACATTTTCCAGCAGCTGCATCAGCGTAATTAAGGCTTTTAATCCTTTCTGTTTGTGAATATCAAAAATCAGCTTCTTTAACTGCGTTGTTGGGTGATTGATCCTGATACCCCTTTTTGCCAATTTAAACAGCTCTTTTACAATTTTAAATTCGGGTTTCAAATAAAAGTCGTGCCCTAAAAAATCCTCCTTAAACTGGATGATCATGGAATGGGCCAATTCTCCGGAATCAACAAAAGATTTTTCATTGATGAAATAATGAGGAAAGCCCGGCCCGAAAATGTACATATCACCCTCGGTGAAATTCATGATCCTATCGCCACCGTAAAATTTTCCATGTCCGTTTACAATAATGGTAAATTCATATCCCTCATGAAAATGGAAGGGCGCGGCAAACTGGGAAGTGATCTCTTCTTTAACTACAAAACTTGCATCTGTAGAAAGTGAAAGCTCACGTAAAATCTTCTTCAAATGATGTTTTTTTTGGGTATTGGTTGAAACAAATGTAAATATTGTATCAGTAATGGCAAAATTTGTGTTTTTTATGCTACTTCTGCTTCTATAAATTTGAATAGGTGTAAAACCCCAATTATACAATGGACGACAAAGAATTAAGAAGCAGGGCCTGGTTTGGCCGCAAAGGGAAAGATGGTTTTATATACCGTGCCTGGATGAAAAACCAAGGTATCCCTGATTATGAATTTAACGGTAAACCGGTAATTGGCATCTGTAATACCTGGAGCGAGTTAACCCCATGTAACGCCCATTTTCGTGAACTTGCCGAATCTGTAAAACGGGGGATTTTGGAAGCCGGTGGTTTTCCGGTGGAGTTCCCGGTAATGTCATTGGGCGAAACCTTAATGAAGCCAACGGCCATGCTGTACCGTAACCTGGCCAGTATGGATGTGGAGGAATCCATCAGGGCTAATCCTTTGGATGGTGTAGTGCTGCTATGTGGCTGTGATAAAACAACGCCATCATTGGTAATGGGTGCCTGCAGCGTAAACCTGCCAACTATAGTTGTATCTGGCGGACCAATGTTAACCGGAAACCACAGAGGGAAGCAAATTGGCACCAGCGATGTTTGGCGGTATCATGATGATGTACGTGCCGGCAAAATAATGGAAGAGGAACTGTTGACCATTGAATCGGCCATGTGCCGCAGCCAGGGGCATTGCGCGGTTATGGGCACAGCATCATCTATGGCCTGTATGGTTGAGTCCTTGGGTTTGTCGCTGCCTGGCAATGCCGCTATCCCTGCTGCCGATTCCAGGCGTAAGGTTTTGGCCCAGCTTTCGGGGCTGCGGATTGTTGAAATGGTTAAGGAAGACCTGAAACTATCAGATATATTGACCAGGAACGCTTTTGAAAATGCCATAAAAACCAATGCAGCCATCGGCGGTTCAACCAATTTTGTGATCCACTTACTGGCTATCGCCGGCCGGATCGGTGTGCCTTTGGAGTTAAAGGATTTTGATCACCTGTCCAAGAACATCCCGCTGATCGCAAACCTTCAGCCGTCTGGTAAATATTTCATGGAAGATCTTTTTTATGCGGGTGGCTTACCGGTTGTGTTAAAGGCGCTGGATAACATACTGCATCGCGATTGTATCACCGTGAACGGAAAAACCATCAGCGATAATTATAGTAATGTAATTGGGTACAACAGTGATGTGATCACCACGGTCGACGCACCATTTAATACAGCCACCGGCCTTGCCGTATTAACCGGGAACTTGTGCGAAGCGGGAGCGGTTATCAAACCTTCGGCGGCAAGTGCGCATTTGATGCGGCATACGGGTAAAGCTGTCGTTTTTGAAAATATAGAAGATTTTAAGGCACGTATTGATACGGATGAGTTGGAGGTAGATGAAAATAGTGTGCTGGTATTAAAAAATGTTGGCCCAAAAGGATACCCCGGAATGCCCGAAGTTGGCAATATGGGTATCCCTAAAAAACTGCTTGAAAAAGGGATCACGGATATGGTGCGCATCTCTGACGGTAGGATGAGCGGAACAGGATTTGGAACAGTAGTATTGCATGTATCGCCGGAGGCTGCAACCGGAGGGGATTTTGCCATGATTAAAACCGGCGATCTGATAACGCTTGATGTGCCCAACCGGCTATTAAATGTTGACATTAGCGCAGCAGAACTTGCGGAAAGAAAAAAACAATATATACCACCCCCACCCATTACAGATCGCGGCTATGTAAAGCTATATACAGATCATGTTCAGCAGGCGCATTTAGGCGCCGATATGGACTTTTTGATCGGTGGTTCCGGGAGTAAGGTTTTAAGGGATTCGCATTAATTTTATACAATGAGTTTTAAAAATAAAGTAGCTATAGTAACAGGGGCGGGTCAGGGTATTGGCTTTGAGATCTGTAAAATGCTTGCTGCAAAAGGGGCCACAGTGATCCTGAACGATATTGATGCCGACCTCGCCAACAAAGCAGAAACGCTGATTAATGAAAATAATAATGATCAATGTTTAGCCATGGTTGGTGACTCAAGCGATTTATCCTTTATCAACAAAATGGTGGAAACCGCTGTTGAGCGCTATGGGCGATTGGATATCGTTATCGCCAATGCGGGCATCACCCTTTACGGTGATTTTTTTACCTATACTAAAGAATCTTTTTCTAAAGTAATGGATGTTAACCTCGGCGGCTCATTTTTTTTGGCCCAGGCGGCCGCAAAGCAAATGAAACAGCAGGAAAACGGGGGCGCTATCCTGTTCACATCTTCGGTAGTTGGTCACCAGGCATTAAAAAGCCTTGCGGCCTATGCCATGACCAAGGCCGCTTTAGAAATGCTGGCCAAAAACCTGGTAATCGAACTTTCGCCATATAAAATTAACGTAAATACGGTAGCGCCGGGGGCAACACTCACCGAGCGTACTATGGAGGAGGCCGACTATGAACGCGTCTGGTCGGACATTACCCCGATGGGTCGCCCTGCTTATGTGGCTGATATAGCAAACACCGCTTTGTTTTTAGTGTCTGACGAAGCCAAACATATTACCGGCCAAAGCCTTATTGTTGATGGTGGGTGGACATCGGTAAGCGCTTTGCCCAACGGAATTAAATAAAAGGCGTTTACAATTACCTACAGGCAGGTAATTGTTAAAATAAATACTTAATCAAAAAAAGCTATGGTAGAGGTTGCTTTTAAAAGTGAATGCTTTTTAGGAGAGGGACCGGTTTGGGATGATAAAACTAAAACCCTGTGTTGGGTAGATATACTGGGCGGCCATATTCACGAATTTAACCCGGATACGGAAACCTGCAAAACGCTGGATGTTGGGCAGATGATTGGTGCAGTAGCTATCTGTAACGATGGGGATTTCCTGGTGGCGTTAAAAAATGGTTTGGGTATCATTAACCGCGAAAGCGAAAACCTCAGCCTGTTTGCTCACCCCGAATCTCATTTGTTGGAGAATCGGTTTAATGATGGCAAATGTGATCCGGCGGGAAGGTTCTGGATCGGTTCAATGGCTATCAACGAGCAGCCAAATGCGGGAAGCCTGTACATGTTGGATCTCAATAACGACATTATCCTTAAAATTGATAATACCACAATATCCAACGGCCTGGCCTGGAGCCTGGATAATAAAACCTTTTATTTTATAGATACGCCTACCATGACCGTGGTAGCCTATGATTTTGAACTAAGCACCGGGAATATAGACAACAAAAGAACGGTGATTGTTATTGAGGAAAGGGACGGCTATCCTGATGGTATGACCATAGATAGTGAAGGCATGCTCTGGATTGCCCATTGGAATGGCTGGCAGGTAACACGTTGGGACCCTGTTAAAGGCGAAAAACTATTTGCATTGCCCCTGCCGGTAGCCAACGTAACATCCTGCACTTTTGGAGGTTCGAATTTTGGGGATCTATACATAACTACTGCAAAAAAAGGATTGACAGAGGATGAGCTTAAACAGCAGCCCCTTGCGGGTAATCTCTTCGTGTGGAAAAATACAGGTTTCACCGGTATGGCAGCCGTTGAATACAAAAAGACGATAGCATAGGATGATGGATTTTTCTATCTCTTAGAGGCTGTTTAAAAAAAATAGATCTTCATTGCGAGTTGTAAAATCTGGTGGCCTCTGAAGGAGAAAATGACGTAACAAAAAAAGGGCTGTCATCCTGAGCTTGTCGAAGGATAAGCGGGCAAAGGCCTCTCCGCGCGAGTCTTCGACAGGCTCAGACTGACAGGTCCACACGCCTCAAAATCCAATACGTCATGGGTAGGTTTACTATCCGGGGAACACTGAAAGGAAAATGACGTTTGAAAAGTTTGTCATCCTGAGGAACGAAGGATGACAAAAAGGGCTTTAACAATTACTTTCCTGGATAGGTATAATGATATTTATTTTTTAATGCTGACCTCCGTAATGGCGGTTCTGTGGGTGGCTGTGTAAACGATGCCATTTACCATTTCGTACCCGGTAGAAACGGTTTGCGAATATCGTTTTAAAACAACACCGGTGTTATTATCTATTAATAATGAACCATTAATCCGGCTATTTAAATTACCGCCTAAAACGGAGGTTTTGTAGGTTATGGTAGTGGTTAGGCCATTTATAGCGTAAATTGTATAATTGGTTGTTGCTGATGGCGTAACATCGGCCCATGAATACCCTTTTTTCAGCGTGGGATTTACCGGGAAATCTACCATGAATTGTAACGTGCTGCCTGGCGACAAATGCTCTGGCTGTATCCCGGTGAACGACAAAAGGGTATCATTTACAAAAGCAGGGCGTTTTAAATTCAATATTTCGCCTTTATTGTTTACCGAAACCATTGACTGGGCATTTACCATTTTCTGCAACCCACTTTGAATAACTGAATTAGGATCGGCTGGCTTGCCTGAATTGTATACGAGGTTTTGATCCATGGTATTTATTGTATCAACAAGCTTATCTGTGGTGATTGTAAATGAGGCTGCCTTTGGAGAAGCATCGGTTACTTTGTAAGTTTTAACAACTATAGAAACCGAGCCAACATGTAAGGTTTGGCTGCCGCGTTGCAGTACACAGTTTGATTTTGTGATTACATGTCTTTGAAATTCATCCCCGGCCTTAAATCTCATCTGGGCAGATGTAACACCACTAATCAATGTTAATATTATAATTAATATATGTTTAAACCCCATTGGTGTAGTTTTCATTTTTGTGTTTTTGTAATAATGCCTATAGGTATCTATTGACATTATGCCATTATTGCCATTACTTTTTGGGTGATGGAGATTTAACTTTTTTTGCGCCTTTACCGCGGGATCTGATCGCTTTTTTTGCTGCCGGTTTTACCAGCTTAAAGCTTACATTTTCCAGGATACCGGGAGTAGACCATATAGCCGGGCCATTACCCTGGGGTAACACGGGGGTAGGCTGGTTCATCACATCCGGCATTACAGGAAGTGGTCCCTTTGCAGTCGAGGTTTGTCCCGATGGTGTCGGCTCTGTGGCAGAAACCGGCATCTCTGGCGATTCCGGAACAGGCAGATCAAAAGTGGAGGTAACCGGTACGTCCTGGGGCGATTGTCGCGGCAGCGGTGGTGCATCAGGCGCGCCGGGCAATGGTATTGCTGCCGATCCTGTTTCAATACCCAATATAGTTGGCTGGTCGGGGGCGTTTACCAATGGTGATGTAGTGGCAATAGCGGCCAGGGCCTGCATCTGCACGGCCGGTCCGGGTGGCAGCGAAATTGCAGAGATATCCTTAAGTGTTAATACAATTGGCTTACCGGGTACCAATTTCCCTGTATTTCCTTTTGGTAGGTTACGGGGTGGCAATGGTGGCGGAACGTTCCAGTCCGATAAATTACTTTTTTGGGCCATTGCCTCATTTAAGGAGCAGGCAAGAGCTATAAACGTCAAAATCAAGATCGGCAGTAGTTTAGTGCGACCCCGGATTCTTTCCGTTTTTTTTTGTGGGTATGATGTTTTCATTCAATAATTATCTTTTTATAGAAGACGGGCAACACCGTTATCAACGATGAATTTGGTTAGCTGATGGATATCCAGGAAATTTTATTCAAAAACCAAAAGTCAATGTGTTTTTAAACGGTTTTATACCCACCAGATGTTTCAAATTCATTCCAAATCATTCATTATTAAAGTTAATCTTTTTTATTAATTCGCGGGTTATAGGTGCATTAATGCTAAAAGCATCTGCACTTTTTGATAGCATCATTCCGCTCGCTTTTTTCTGTCTTTATCCACCCTACTCACTATCGGTAAACTTACGTTTTAACAGGGTCGCAAAAAATACCAATTGCTTTGTATTGTAGGCCTTAGCGCAGGTCCATAAAATTGTATTATAAAAAACAGCCAAAAGTCACGATGGAAAATTGATGACTTTATTAAACACAGGGCTATAACAACAGATTTTTTAACCTAAAGAAAAATGTCATGAGCAGCTATTTGGAATATTTGATTTACTGTATCCCCATCCCATTTATTGTATTAGCATACAGGTATAAGCTTAGGTGTAAAAGATTGCAGAGTACGGGTAAAATACCGGATATTATTGACGCAAGGCAACGGCAAACGCTGTTCTCTTTATTGGCTATACTATCGGCTTTGATAATTATTATTACACAATTGCAGTTTTTTTCCGACAGCATATAAATCACTATCTTTAGCTGGGAACATATACCCGGATATGAAATACTCTTTTTTACTTCTGTTTATTTTAGCCGTAATTCCGTGTTCCGGTCAAAATATTGATAGTTTAAAAAAAATAGTTTTCAGTAAGTCCCCAGCTCAAAAACGGTTAAACGCTGCTACGCAAATTACAAGCTATTCATCACTAAAAAATCCAAATGAAACTTTTGCAATTGCAAAGGTAGGGTTAGGGCTTGCAACCAAACTCGATAATAAAAAGGCGCTCGGCTTAATATGGAGAGATATTGGGAAAGCCTGGTATTTAACAGGCAGCTATGATTCTACAGCTTACTATTATAACAAGGCCGCGGGCATTCTGAGTAAAATAAACCAGGCAGATATTTTAGCAGACAACTATAATGAGCTGGCAACGCAATATGCCAAACTAAAGAATTACGATAAAGCGCTGGAGTTTTACAACATGGCAATTTCCTATGCCCCTAAAAACGGGTCGCGGCGCGTGCTGATGGCCGCTTTAAACCAGGTTGGCTTGTTGTATGAAACCAAACATAACTACCGCGAGGCCTTAAACTATTTCAGGCAGTCTTTTGATATAAGCGACTCTTTGGATTTTGTTAAAAAAGCAAAAGAAAATACATCCGAAGCTTACAGTCACAACTTCATGGTTGATGTTATGGGGAGCATTAAACAGAAAAATGAATCTGCCCAGGATATTTTAAAAACTATCGATACCAAAAAAGCCTTAAACGATACCCTGGCGCTTACCATCAATTATTTTAATCTTGGGTTAGTGTATAAGAGTAAACGAATGTACCCCCAGTCACTTGATGCCTTACAAAGCTGCTTACAATACGCCACTAAAATAAATTACACAGATATGCAAGCCAGCGCCGTAAATGAGATAGCTGATTTGTACGGGCAAACAGGCGATTACAGGCAAGCGCTTATTTATTTAAAAAAGCACATGGCATTAAATGCTTTGAATAACACCAAAAATTCAAAAAGCATTGATGAGTTACAGACTAAATACGAGATAACACAGCGGGAAGACCAGCTATTGCAACAGCAGTTTGAGATAACAAAGCGTAATTACTGGATGACGGGCATCGTTGTTTTTATACTGCTGATACTTGTAATAGGGTTTATTTATTATAAGCAAACACAGCTAAAGCAACGCAACATCGCCATGCAGGCCATCATTGTAGCGGAAGAAAGCGAACGCAGGCGGATAGCCCAGGATTTGCACGATAGCGTAAGCCAAACGATGTCTGCAGCAAAAATTAACCTGACAGTTATTGGCGGCGAATTGCCTTTCGTAGACGATGAACAACGAAAACGGTTTGAGAAAGTAATTAACCTGGTTGATTATGGTTTTAGAGAGGTAAGAACAATATCGCACAACATGATGCCCTGGGCGCTTCATAAAACAGGCCTGGCGCAGGTGGTTAAACAGTTTATTGAGAATATTGAAAACGAAGCCATTGCTATAAACTTTTTTAGCAGGGGCTTTGATGCGCCGTTTGATGATACCACAGAAATTATTTTATACCGGGTGCTACAGGAAAGTGTAAACAACGTAATGAAGCATGCCAATGCAAGCCGGCTTGATATTTCATTAATAAGAGACAAGGATAATATCAGCTTAACCATTGAAGATAACGGTAAAGGATTTGATGCCAGCAATCCCGGCATCAACAAAGGGATGGGACTAAGCAACCTGCGATCGCGGATCAATTTTTTAAACGGTAAGGTTGAGCTTGATTCGCAGGTGGGCAAGGGTACTTTGGTATCAGTTTATATTCCCGTTATCAATAAAGCCCTATAAATCATATTGTAGTATAAACCGGCTAAGCTCTACCGGGTTTTTTAAATTCAGTTTCTGCATGATGTTTTTACGGTGCGTTTCAACCGTATAAATGCTCAAATGAAGGTGATTGGCCATTTGCTGATTGGTGAAATCCTGTTTAATGAATTGTAATAGTTCGGCTTCTCTTTTGGTAAGCTGGAATTGTTTTAAAAAAGGATCCGATTCATTAAACGTTGAATTGGTAACCGGTTGTTTGTATGGAAAACATAGTTCGCCCTGCGCCACCAGGCGCATAGCTTTTAACAATTCACTCTTTTCGGCATTTTTAAACAGGTAGCCGTTGGCGCCCGCGGCTTTTGCTTTTTCAATCAGGTGCTCTTCATTATAGGTGGAAAGCATGATCACCTTAATTTTAGGATGATAGTATTTTACCCGTTTAAGCACCTCGAAACCATTGATGCCCGGCATATTTATATCAAGCAATAATAGGTTGGGTGTATTGGTATGTAACAGGCCCAATACCTCTTTGCCATTAGCGGCAATATTCATGATCTCAATATCGGGCTCATTTTGCAATAACATACAAAGTCCGTTTATAAACAGGGTATGATCATCTGCTATGATCACTGATATTTTTTCGGCTGTCATTTCCATCGTAGTAATTATTTATAAATCTACTTTTTCTTCATGCGGCAAAAAATACCAACAGCTTTGTATTGTGTGCTGACTGGCTGCTCCATAAAATTGTACTACCAAAACAAAAAAAGGAAAATAAAAAATAGCATCTGTTAAGCCTGTTTACAACCGGGAATAACAGGTACAATATACAATTTATAAGCACTTGTTAACCTCAAAAACAATGGAATACCTTATCGCTACACTTATAATCATGCTGTTTTGCATAACAGCTTTAGCCCAGGACAGATCCTCAGAAAACACAACAAGTATCTCGAGATCAAAGCCTAAACCATTAAAACCTGGGAGTAACCTGAAGCATCAGTAATATACTGGTGCTTCCTGGTTTACTTTCTTTTACAGGTACATTTAATCCCTGCAAAGCCTGTTTAAAATGTTCTTATGCTCCGGGTATAGCAGTTGTAGTACGTCCTTTTTACCCATCTCAAATTCGCTAAAATCAAACCCGGGAGCAACCGCACAACTAACAAGGGAGAACCCATGGGGTGTAATGGTTTCTGCGGCAAACCAGCAACCCGCCTCAATAGCTAAAGATAAACTGCCCGTTGTTATATCCGATAGCTCAAAGCTCCCCAGCTTATCGTCGTGATCAATAACGTGGATCAACAACGGGATTCCTTTATGAAAATACCAGATCTCATCAGACGATAAGCGGTGGAACCCGGAAAAATCATTTCCTTCCAATAAATAATAGATAGAAGTGCAGGCCTGTTTAAGAGGGCCGCCGGTTTCCCTAAACACCGTTTGATTTGATCGGAATGTTTCTTTATAATATCCACCTTCCGGATGCGGCTGGAGCTTTAAATGGGCGATCCAGTCTTTTGCGTTTTCCATGGTCATGTTTACAAACTTAAGGGTTGTTTTAAAAAAACAATACAGGTTTGTTTAATAACCTGCAACCGGGAAGAGTTGCTGCAGCGGCTGAGTTAGGAAGCTATGCTTTTAATTAATCGATAAGGGACTTTGCGCCGCTGTTTCTGACATAATTACGTCAATTTCTGACAAATACGGGGTTTACAAATGGACGGCAATAAATACTTGATAATATTTATCGTTATTTGCGATAAGTATTATCGTAATTATCTAAATTAAACAAAAATGGTAAAACAATTGCTAATTATTGGAGGCGGATTTGCTGAGAATTTAGAGCAGGCCCTGGGCGATTCGTTTACGGAAATGCCTGTATATTAGAATACATACGATCAGCATAGTAATCAATTGCTTATTTTTGAGCAACAAACAAAAACATCACTTAAACTAACTGGATGCCAACTTTAGGAAAAAATGTGGAGTATGCGATACACTCTTTAGTGTATTTTGTAGGTAACCCTAAAGGGAGCACGATCACCGTTCGCGACCTGGCTAAATTTCAAAATATATCTGAAACGTATCTCGCCAAAACTTTTACCAAACTCAAAAAATCGGGAATTGTAAAGTCGAATATCGGCGTAAAAGGCGGCTATTCTTTGGCCCGCGCTCCAGACGAAATTACTTTTTTGGATATTGTTTTGGCGGTTGAGAGCGAGATATCTTTTTTTGAATGTAATGGGATAAGAGACAATTGTATCTTATTAGATCAGGAAAATCTGCCTTGGAAGAAAGGCGACTATTGCACCATCCATAAGGCTATGATTGATACCGAAAATAAGATCAAGGAGTCTCTCAGGGAAAAAAACCTGCAATGGGTTTTTGATACGATTAATAAAAAAGCATCCCCTGAATTAACGGGGGCAACAAAAGGCTGGTTTGAGGATAATGTGTTTAAAACATCCAAAAAGGAGCTTTCGTAACCTGGTTATTTACTACTGAATCCACACTTGAAGGATAGTACCTATTATAAGGTAAGCCTTCTGTTAAGGCTGCCCATGTGGTAGTAATTAACCGAACTGTGTTTTGCCGACGGTAACACCCCATGACTACCGCAATAAGTTTGGGGCACATTAATAATCAAATACCAGGATTAGTAAGCAATGCCTATACCTGCCCTACTGATCCCTCATAAATTAATACTATATGGAAAATTTAAAAGAATTTGACAACAGGGAAAAGATCATTGTAGTAGGCGGCGGTTTTGCAGGCTTAAGTTTTGCACGGCTGCTTTTCAAAAACAAGCATTACCAGGTTACGCTGGTTGATAAAAATAATTACAACTACTTTACGCCCCTGCTTTACCAGGTGGCCACTAGTTTTCTTGATCCGTCAAGCATCAGTTACCCTTTTCGTAAGATGTTTAGGGACAAAGGCGTCCGTTTCAGGATGGCAGAATTATTAAGGGTTGATACAGAAAATAAAACTATCCAATTGAGTGATGGTGCACTTTCATATGATCACCTGGTATTTGCGGCCGGCACAAAAACAAACTTTTTTGGTAACGAGGGTATCAGGGAAAAGGCCATTTCGATAAAAGGAATTGATGACGCATTGTATATGCGAAATGAATTGATGAAAACTATGGAAAAGGCCGTTATTGAAACCGACCCGGCCGAACGAAAGAGGTTATTAACTATTGTTGTGGCGGGCGGTGGCCCTACTGGGGTGGAGATTGCCGGCATGCTGGCCGAAATGAAACGATATATTTTAGGAAAAGACTACCCCGAACTAAAAGGTGCCGGGGGCAGCATTCATATTGTTGATGGCACATCTGTATTACTGGCCCCAATGAGTGATAAAACCCATAAAGAAGCCTATCAGGCGTTGACAGAACTCGACGTGAAGATTAAACTAAATACACGCGTAAACAGCTATGATGGTCATATAGTGAAGCTTTCTGATGGTGGGGAGATTGAAACAAAAACCTTGATTTGGGCGGCCGGTGTTACCTCGCATACTTTTGAAGGTATTCCAGAAACCAGTCTTGGGGCCGGCAACAGGATGGTTACCAATGCATATAACCAGGTAACGGGCCTGGACAATGTATGGGCTATAGGCGATATCAGCATACAGGAAACAGATCCTGCTTATCCTAAAGGGCATCCGCAACTGGCGCAGCCTGCCATACAGCAGGGGAAGGCATTAGCTAAAAACTTCCTGGCTATTGCCAAAGGAAAACCTATGGAGCCATTTAAATATTTTGATCGTGGGGATATGGCCATAATAGGGCGAAATACGGCGGTTGCTGATCTGCTTAAACACAAACTCCACTTTAGCGGTTTTTTAGGCTTGTTCAGCTGGTTATTTATCCACCTCATATCGCTGGTTAATTATAATAACAAGATCAAAACCTTATATAGCTGGCTGGTAGCCTATACAACCAGGGATCAGGCACTACGGATGATCTTCCGTTCAGAAAACAGGGGTACTTAATAAAACCAAATATCTATTTATATTATAGCAATGAAAAAACATATTGTTTATGCCCAGCTTTATCTGCGGCTCGCGCTCGGGATTGGTTTTATCTATCCCGTATTGGATCGTATTGGCTGGCTTGGGCCGGCGGGCCAGCATAATGTTGACTGGGGTAACTGGGATAGTTTCCTCACTTATGTTCATGCATTGCTACCTTTCGTGGCTAAATCAGTATCCGATGTTATGGGCTGGCTGGCCACTTTTTTAGAAGTCATCTTCGGGATATTGCTGATTGCGGGCTATAAAACAAGAATTATGGCATTGGGCAGTTTTGTGCTCACATTAACTTTTGCCTTGTGTATGGCACTTTTTTTCGGCGTCAAATCACCATTTAACTATTCGGTATTTGCTGTAAGTGCAGGCTCATTATTGTTATCAACCATTCCTGCTTATAAGTGGAGTGTGGATAATTTATGATCGCCCCTAAACAGCTAAATATTAAAAACTTATTAATTTAATACAGACTACCATGTTGTTAACACAAAAAGAAAAAGCAGATTTATTTCGCCAGCAACATTTGGCAGCGCAATTATTGATCCTGCCTAATATATGGGATCCGCTAAGTGCAAAACTTATCGCATCACTTGGTTACCAATCTCTGGCTACAGCAAGCGTCGCTACGAACCTTATCGCAGGCTTTCCCGATGGCGAACATATCCCGTACAAAAAGTTAATGGAAAATGTATCGCATATAACTGCTGCCGTTGATTTGCCTGTTTCTGTTGACCTGGAAAGTGGATTTGCTGATAACATTGCGCAATTGAAGGATAATATAAAAATGCTGCTGGATGCCGGCGCCATCGGCTTAAATATAGAAGACAGCCATGATCATGGTAAAATGATGACACCCATTCACGAACAGTGTTTGAAGATAGAAGCCATAAGGGAAGTAGGTATTCAATATAATGTGCCGATAGTCATCAATGCCCGTACCGATCTGTTTTTTCAGCCTATGCAAAAGGATACCGTGAACCTGGCTGTTGAACGTGCAAAAGCTTACCAATTGGCAGGAGCCGACTGCGTGTACCCTATTGTAATTCCTGGTTATCATGAAATAGCTCAATTGCTGGAAAACGTAGATGTACCCATCAACATCCTGTTATATGGGCAAATCCGCGACCTGAAAGAATTGGAAAGTCTTGGCGTATCAAGGGTAAGCGTAGGCCCGGGTTTATTAAAATTGGCCTTATCGCAAATGAAACAGGCTGCCGAAGGCTTACTGAACTACAGCACAGACGAGTTTTTTAAGGAAGGCCAGATTACTTTCGACGTGATGAGCAGCCTGGTCTAAATGAAGTACATACCCGCACATCATTGCGAGTGATGAAATTTGGGAGACACTGAAGGAGAAATGAGGTTAAAAAAGTTTGTCATCCTGAGGAACGAAGGATCTACTCTCCACCGTGCTTCTTCGCCCTGTACAGTTTGCGAATAGATCCTTCGTTCCTCAGGATGACAAAAGGGGTTTTAGCGAATACATCATGGGTAGGCACGAAGCAATCCCAAACTGTGCAGATCGGATTTGTAAAGCTACTCTGTAAGGTGGGGATTGCTTCGTGCCTCGCAATGACGGGTGGTTAAGTGCTTCATTATAAGCATAAAAACATTAATAAATCAAAGTTAAACAGCTTTTTAGTATTTAAGTTAAAATGGACAGAATACCAATAAGACATATTAATGTAACGCAAAAGGAGCCGGATTTTTCTGGAAGCTTTAGCATCCGGGATATTCATAATTTACTTGCCGGGGAAGACATGGTTCAGGAGCTTCACCGGCATGATTTTTTTTATATTCTCGCTTTAAAAAAAGGGGCCGGCCACCATGAAATAGATTTTATGCCATACACAGTTGATGATAATTCTGTTTTCTTTATGCGCCCGGGCCAGGTACACCAATTGGTACTAAAAGCAGGAAGCACCGGGTATTTGATGCAATTTAGAGATGAATTTTATTTCCCTCATGACAGGGTATCAAACCAGCTATTACACGAAGCCAGCAACGTCAATCATTATCAGCTTAATGCTGATGGGTTGCAAAAGTTGCTTACTATAATGACCTACATCTTTCAGGAGTATGCCGATAAGCAAGAACGATATGAAGAGGTTATCAAAGCAAATATGGGTGTTTTCTTTATCGAACTTATCCGGCAAAACAGCAGCGCTCCTTCCGGTGATGTCAGCCTTTATACCCAGGAACGACTTGAAAAGTTTTTAGAACTTTTAGAGGCAAATATCTTTACTCATAAGCAAGTATCTCAATATGCTGTTATGCTGAATCTTTCCACCTATCAGCTTAATGCAATCACTAAGGCTACACTAAACAAAACCTGTTCCGAGCTTATTAACGAGCATATTATATTGGAAGCCAAGAGATACCTTTTGGCAACTTCTAACCAGGTAAATGAAATAGCATACCACCTGGGGTATGAAGATGTTTCTTATTTTATCCGGTTTTTTAAAAAGCACACGGGACATTCGCCCGAGGCGTTCAGGCATAACTTTAGATAAATCCTACATAATCACATTTTTGTCCTACCCTTCAGTTTACCGCTGAAATTACCTTTGTACAGAGCAAAACGCTTCCCGAAAAGTAATTTCTAAAGTATGAAAACAAAAGCTAAGTTAATAGCATCTTTAAAGGTTTGGATAATAATCTACCCCTCTATCACATTATTCCTTTATTTGTTTGGTAAGCCGTTATCGGTATTGCCATTGTATCAAAGAACGCTGTTATTGACCATTCCATTAGTTCCATGGATAGTGTTTGCCGGCGTACCTTTGGTGGATTCTATTATCCGCTTGGTTTCATCTAAGGATAACAACAAGTAGTATACGATGACAGTCGGTACGAATCGTCATCGCTTTTTCAATCAATGAATACAATTTTTAAAATATCATAAAATGACAAACCTTAAGAATTTTGACGTAATAATCATTGGAGGAAGTTATTCAGGGCTTGCAGCAGGTATGGCTTTGGGCAGGGCACTAAAGCAGGTTTTAATTATTGATAGCGCAAAACCCTGTAATCAGCAAACCCCTCATTCGCATAACTTCCTCACCCAGGATGGAAAAACCCCTGCAGAAATTGCAACTCTTGGAAAACAGCAGGTACAAATGTATCACACCGTAACGTTTTTAAACGATTTGGCCATAAACGGCAATAAGACCGAAAATGGTTTTGAAATTCAGACGGCATCGGGCGAAACATTTAGCGCACAGAAATTAATTTTTGCAACGGGCATCAGGGATATTTTGCCTGAAATGGAGGGTATTGCAGCATGTTGGGGCATTTCGGTTCTTCATTGTCCTTTTTGTCATGGATATGAGGTGAGAAATGAAAAGACCGGCATCCTCGGCAATGGAGAAGATGGCTATGAGTTATCCAGCCTTATTTCAAATTGGACAAATAATTTAACGCTTTTTACCAATGGTCCATCCACGTTGACCGCCGAACAAACCGGGAAACTTGAAAAACATCAGATAAAAATAGTAAACAAGGAAGTTGAAAAATTGGAACACATCAACGGGTATCTTCAAAATATCATTTTCAACGATGGCACAAAATCTTCTGTGAAGGCTATATACACACGGAGCCCTTTTGAACAACATTGCCGGATACCGGAGTCTTTGGGATGCGAATTAACTGAAGATGGCTACGTTAAGGTTGATCCTTTTCAAGAAACTACAGTTAATGGAGTTTTTGCCTGTGGCGATAATACAACGCGTATTCGTACAGTAGCAAATGCAGTAGCCATGGGAACAACAGCCGGTATAACGGTGAGCAGAAAAATTATTTCGGAGGGTTTTTAAATTAACAGTTATGAGTGAAACCTGGGGTAAAGCGTACTTCAGGGGTTTAAACATGCAAGCTTAACAAAGTAAAATATTTATAAAAAGAATGAAAATTGTCATAGTAGGCGCAACAGGAACCATGGGGAAGCACCTGGCAAATGTGTTGGAAAAAGATCATGAAATAATAAGAGTAGGCTCCAAAAGCGGAGATATTCAGGCAGATATTACCTCGCCCGAATCCATAGAAAATATGTTTAAGCAGGCTGGTCCGTTTGATGCGCTGATATGTACAGCTGGGCCTACGTATGTTGGTCCCTGGAAGAATATGACGGATAAGGAATTCAGGAGAGGTATCGACGGCAAACTGATGGGGCAGGTTAATTTAGTACTCATTGGACAACACTACATCAATCCTAAAGGTTCATTTACATTAATCACCGGCGCTTTAACGCATGAGCCGGTTTTGAAATTCGCCAACGCATCGGCTGCCAACGGCGCGGTTGAAGCATTTGTGCGCGCAGCGGCTATTGAGCTGGAAAATGGTGTTCGTATTAATGCTGTTAGCCCCACAGTGATTGAAGATTCTCCACAATATTTTGCTTTTTTCCATGGTGATATTCCCGTAACCATGAAACAACTGGAATATGGCTTTCGCAAAAGCGTGTTCGGTGCAAACACAGGGCAGATAATAAAACCATATTAATTTTTATTGGGGGAAAGCTATAGCCGGGCCGATTTACGGGCATTAGAGTTATGGCAATAAAAATGCCCCCAAATAGCGTCTAATTCTTTGGGGCCAGTGTAGATTTTTGATACTGCCCCTTTTTGTTGATATACTTTCCCTCATCAAAGCAAATACTTAAATTAGCACTATGGAGCTTATGAGATATTCTAATATACAAACCTTCGCCACGCTCTAATGGAAGCAGACAAAATATTTAACGGACTGTCGGCAGGCGGAGATGTTGAAGGACCCATTGGTGACAGTCCCTGGGGTACATACGCCGGAATGTTTAGAGACAAATATGGTATTAAATGGATTGTGGAATTTGACCCAAATTATAACGGGCAAGTTTAACTACGGCTTTAAATCCGATTTGAATTTTTAAAGTCTCTAAAAAGGTCAAAATGGTATAAGGTGTTCGATTGGAATTCCTCCCTCTCCGCAACGTGCAACAAAACCCGAATACTGTCGGGTTTTGTTGTTTTAAAATAAGTACAGTAAATCATTTGGGATTCTAAGTCTTATATGCTTATGGTAAGCTTCAGGCAAGTAAGGCCTTCTTAATTTTAGTACCCACTGATCGGGGGCTATAAATGTCTGACAAGCCTCTTTCCCATTTAAATTGGAGGGGCGAAATCAAGTTTCATTCTTTTTTTAGGGCTTTGTAAACCTGATGGCGTTACATATTTATTTCATACTCATTGGTAATATAGTTTTAACGAATAGTATCTTAGAAATATGAATATTAGCCTGCATGACCAATACAAAGACCACTCTACAGTCGACCTGCTGAAAATAACGATGCTTCCTGAATCATATGAGCAAGCTGCCATCATTGAAGCAACAGAAATATTAAAAAACAGGATAATAACACAGGCAGATATAGAAAAGGCAGAAGACGGTTTTAGGGAAGACACCCCTCCAACCCCAAAGAAAGGGATATTAGCAAATATTTTTAAGGTCAGTAGCTATAACCATGAAAAATGGTTGAATGTAATCCTTGCTATAGCTGTATTTGAGTATTTACATTTGCTATACACCGACACTGTGGTGTTTGGCCATCTTCTTAATGGCCAAGACTATCCGTATAGAATGGTAAACGCGCTGTCGTACATAGATTTATTGTACCTGCCTTTTGTGTATTATATGTTTTATAAACGTATGCGCTGGGGATGGATAGCATTCTTTGGAGTAAAATTTTTCACAATTGAACCTTCGCTGTTATTTTATTTTAACGAATATTGGCCAGTGGAGCATGGAATGGGTCTCTTACCCTATTCGCTGTTAACTATTCTCTTAGATATCCCCATCCTGATTTTCCTTTGGAAGCAGGAAATCAGCAGTATCTTCATGGTCAATAGCAGAACAAAGTGGACAACTGCTTTGTCGATTGTGTTTATGCTTGCGTTATTAACCTGTATCGGTCGATATAATCATGCAAATTACGCGGAGCTAAAAACAAATACAGAAAATCAAACTAAAACGGCTGGCGAACCGTCAGGCACAACCATCCCCCAGCCAAAATTGCTTGCATTAATTAAAGCCAGGAGCGAAAAGCCAGTAGATACAACATACATGGCTACTGGCTTCTATTTTCTTGCAGAAGAAGGTAAGGGAGTTAGCATGCGCAAAGATAAATCAGATGAGATTTATCCAATTTTACGATTGCCGTTTGCGTCCGTTAAAAATATAAGCAATACAAAACTTGAAACAACGCATCTAAAAGATGTTGACTACACGAGCCTTTGTATAACATTTGACTCTAAAGGAACTAAAGATTTGGCAGAAGGTACAGGCAATCTGCTACATTCTAAAATTGCTGTAGTTGTTGCAAATCGCCTGTTGTATGTTGTTGAAAACACAACGTCAATTAAAACCGGAGTAATGTGTTTAGGACTCGTTGGCTATTCTGAAAAAGAAATGGAAGAAATGCGTAATTCCGTAAACATAAAAAGATGATTAACATACAATCATTTTTATGGTTAGAATAGACTGAGAATGCTTTACATTTTTTTGTTATCTAAAACATCTCTAATTAATGCTGAAATTGCAGAAAGGTGTTACTTTGAAACCGCCAGGTAAACTTCCATTTGTGGTATTATTCAACTTTTATGTGGCACTTTTCGTTGTTAATGCTACAATTATTTTATTTTACCGAACGTTCAGTATATTTGATTCGTAATTCAAAAAGCAATATCAAATGGAGCTCATAATAACAGAATTCATTTATATTAAAAAAACAATTTTAAAATATGCGTACTCAAAAAGTTGATCCTGAAAATGTAGATCTGAAGCTGTTTGAAACTTTTAGTAAGTTGGGTTATGATGGAGCATCGATGCAACTGCTGGCAAAGGCAACAGGATTAAAGAAAGCCAGCTTATACCACCGTTTCCCCGATGGAAAAAAGGAAATGGCACAACATGCCCTGAGCATTGTTGAGGAATGGATCCAGCAAAATATTGTTTCGGTATCGGCAAATAAAAATATAAAACCAGAAGCCCGGCTCAAAAAGGTTATTGCTTCTATTGATGAATTGTATAATGGAGGAGCAAACAATTGCCTGCTCAGGACATTAACTATTGGTACCGACGCTGATGCATTTAAAGAAAATGTGAACAGTTGCTTTAACCTGCTGGCAGATGGTTTTGCAGATATTGCCATTGACCTTGGTTTATCGCCAGAAGCCGCGGGGCAACAGGCAAAATTTATTAATCTACTGATCCAGGGTTCACTTGTACTGGCCGGCGCCACCAGCGATAAAAACTATTTTAAAAACAGCCTGGCCAAAATACCTGCATTATTAGCGGCATAATTTAATCTAATACAAACAACCGTAGTACTAATCCTGAAATGAGTAGTACTAAACGGAGAAAAGGATTTTCGCACTTTTATTATTTACCGAACGTTCGGTAAATTAAATAATCAATAACTGAATAACTTAAAATTTAAATAACATGAAAAATCAAACCCAACACCACTTCATCAAGATCAATGGAGTGAACATTTTTTACCGTGAAGCGGGTCCTAAAGATGCACCTGTATTAGTATTACTGCATGGCTACCCAAGTTCATCGCACATGTACAGAAACCTTATTAATGACTTATCTGACAAATACCATTTAATTGCCCCCGACTATCCTGGTTATGGCAGAAGCGAACAGCCTCCCATCGCTGAGTTTGCTTATACCTTTGAAAATTATGCTGTAATAGTACAAGAACTATTAGATCAGCTTAATATTAAAAAATACAGTTTATACCTGATGGATTACGGCGCACCTGTTGGATGGCGTATTGCATCAAACCATCCCGAAAGAATAGATACCCTGATTGTTCAAAATGGTTGTGCTTATGACGAAGGCCTGGAAGCTTTCTGGGATCCGATTAAAGCTTATTGGAAAGACAGGAATAACAAAGAAGCCGAAGCCACATTAAGAGGATTTCATGATGCCAACGGATTGAAATGGCAGTATACCCATGGAAAGACCAGAAAACGACCAAATACAATTGGATATGTTTTACGATTACCGCACCAATGTTGATTTGTATCCTAAATGGCAGGAATACTTCCGTACCTATAACCCAGAGATGCTGATCGTGTATGGTAAAAACGATTATATATTCCCGGTTGCCGGCGCTGAAGCTTATAAGAAAGACATCAAAAACCTCGAATATCATTTATACGATGCCGGCCACTTTGCTTTGGAAAGTAACGGTAACGAAATAGCCGCCGCAATAAGGCAGTTCCTTGATAAAAAAACAGGAACTCAAAAATAATATCATCATAAAAACATACCATTGATCAGTAAGCATCAATGGTATGTTTTATCATTTTTAGTACCTTTAATACACACCTTAAGATCAAATATCTTCAGTACACGTTATGGATGCAAACCCTCATAAAATATATATGGATCGTTGCTATGAATTGGCTGCAATAGCGGCATCGCAGGGAGAAAGCGCAGTGGGCAGTGTTGTTGTACTTAACGGTGAAATTATAGGAGAAGGGTACGAAAAAAGTCGTCAGCTTCAAGATGTTACCCGCCATGCCGAAGTAGTAGCCATATTGGATGCTGTACAAAAGCGGGGAACCTGTAAGGAGGCTGTATTGTATTCAAATATAGAACCCTGTATACTTTGTTCTTATGTTATCAGGCATCATAAAATTGCCTCGGTAGTGTTTGGCAAATACTGCGGGGAATTGGGAGGAACCGTTGAAAAATTCAATATTCTGACAACCAATGTAATCAAGAGTTGGGAAGCTCCGCCTGCCGTTCATGTTTACGACGATACTTCTACTAAAAATAACTAAACTGCGGCAACCAAGGGTTAGTTTTTTTCTATAAAGACTACCACAAGCGCATATGCAGAGTTTGTAGCTATGATATCATCAACCGTCATTTGTGCTTCCAATGACCACCCTTCTGAAAGCAGCCGATTTTTTAATAAGTCAATAGTTAATATATTCACTTTCTACAATCAGGTAAAGTATCTAATTTTATAGCGAAGCAAAACATTGCCTGCCTTCATCATTATTAAAAATGCCCATGAAGATCTTTTCGGAATTGAAAAAAAACTTAAAGAATGATTTTTCGCCTTTAAGATCTGTTAAAATCGCGCTCCTCGGCGATACCTCCACACAATTACTCACACAGGCGCTCAGGGGCACAGGCTTTGATATGGGTTTTGACTTTCTGATATGGGAAGCCGATTTTAACCAGGTAGAACTGCAGGTATTTGACCCTAAATCTGCACTATACGCTTTTGCTCCCGAAGTGGTTGTCATATTCCATTCTTCGCATCAATTATTAGCCAAATACAACAAACTAAGCCCCGCGGAATACGATAGCCTGGCCCAAAACAGGTTAACATTGATCAGTGATCTCCATACTGCTTTAAATGCCAATCTGAACGCCAAGATCATTTACTATAACTACACCGAAATAAATGATGCGGTATTTGGCAATGGTGCCAGCAAAATAGCGTCGTCATTCCTGTTTCAATTGCGAAAACTCAATTATGAATTGATGCACTATGCCATGGGGCAAGATAATTTTTACATCTGTGATATTTCATCCATACAAAATCAGTTAGGCAAGGCAACCTTTTTCCAGCCATCGCTGTATATAAATGCGGAGATGGTGCTAAGTATAGATGTATTACCCTGGGTGGCCGCCCAAACAGCCGATTTGATCGGTTCTATGTATGGCCGGTTAAAAAAATGCCTGATCCTTGACCTGGATAATACCTTGTGGGGCGGTGTAATTGGCGATGACGGAATAGGAAACATCCAACTTGGAAACCTTGGCATAGGCAAAGCCTTTACAATGTTTCAGCATTGGATAAAAAAATTGAAAAACCGGGGCGTAATCCTGGCTATCTGCAGTAAAAATACGGAAGCAATCGCCATGGAACCATTTGAAAAGCATCCGGATATGGTGCTGAGCCGTGATGATATAGCGATTTTTAAAATTAACTGGGATAACAAAACAGACAATATCAGGCAAATTCAGGCCGAATTAAATATAGGTTTTGACGCTATGGTGTTTTTGGATGATAATCCTTTTGAAAGGGCTATGGTACGTGAGTATATACCAAACATTACCGTTCCCGAACTGCCCGAAGATCCGGCAAATTACCTGGAATACTTATATACCCTGAACCTGTTTGAAACCACATCTATTACCAATGAAGATTCTGAACGTACAAAGCAGTATCAAAGCGCAGCCAAACGAAATACGGAGCAGCAGCAATATGCTGATGAAGACGCTTTTTTGCAAAGCCTGAACATGGTATCTGTGATAGAACCTTTCAACAGCTTTAATACACCAAGAGTGGCTCAGCTTTCACAACGTTCCAACCAGTTCAATTTACGTACGGTGAGGTATACCGAAACTGATATTAAAGCCATTGCGGATTCCATTGATTCCTTTAGCTTTTCGTTTACGTTAGCCGATAAATTTGGCGATAACGGGCTCATCTGCGCAATCATTTTAAAGAAAGAATCTATAGATACATTATTCATCGATAATTGGTTTATGAGTTGCCGGGTGTTAAAAAGAGGCATGGAGCATTTTACCTTAAACACCATTGCCGCTTTTACCAAAGCAAAGGGTTTTAAATATTTAAAAGGGCAATACCTGCAAACCCCAAAAAACGAAATTGTAAAACATCACTACCGGGATTTGGGCTTTGAGCAACATGACGGGCATTGGATACTGGATACCCAAACCTGCATGCCGAAGAAAAACTACATAAAAGCCTCGTCATCAACATAAAACAACCACATACACATGGATAAAGGCGAAATATTAAAAACGGTAAACGATATTTTTATTGATGTATTGGATGACGAAAACATTAGGCTAACTCATGAAACAACCGCAAACGATGTGGAAGAGTGGGATTCTTTAAACCATATCCAGCTGGTAGTGGCCATTGAAAAACAATTCGGGATCAGGTTTACCTCATGGGAAATTCAAAGCTGGAACAATGTTGGCGAACTGATCAACACCATAAGCAATAAGATCAATTAGCAACATATGAAACTTCATCACATAGGGGTAGCCTGCAAAAATATAGCGACGGAGATAAACAGCATCAGTAAACTCCATACTGTTACTGCCATAAGCGCCACTGTTTTTGACCCGGAACAAGATGCCGAGCTGGCTTTACTTACCCTAAGCGATGGAACCCAAATTGAACTGATTGCAGGCAAACAGGTAGAAGGTTTTGTGAAAAAAAACATCAGCTATTATCATTTGTGTTTTGAAGTTGATGATATCTATGTTGAGATTGAGCGGCTGACCGGCCAGGGGGCGCTATTAGTTTCTCCTCCCAAACCCGCAATATTGTTCAACAACCGGGCAGTTGTCTTTTTGCAGGTTTCCTATGGATTAATTGAATTATTAAGCTCAAAATAATATCGGGATGCTGTTTACCTCCATCACATTCGTTATTTTTTTTGGCCTGTTTTTTCTTTTATACTGGTTTGTTTTTAACCGCGATGTAAAACTGCAAAACCTCCTGCTCCTGGCAGGCGGCTACGTGTTTTATGCCTGGTGGGACTGGCGCTTTCTGCCCCTGCTGATTGCCAGCTCTGCCCTTAACTACTTTTTAGGCATTGGCATATATAAAGCCCGGCAAACAAAACAAGGTAACCTGTTGCTTTGGATAGGTTTGCTGCAGGGACTGGGCACTTTGCTTTTCTTTAAGTATTTCAAATTTTTCGTAAAATCTACAGTTACCGCATTTGCCACGTTTAACATCAGGCTGGATACTTATACGCTGAACATCATCCTACCTCTTGGTATCAGTTTCTATACTTTCCGCACGATAAGTTATTTACTGGATATTAAGCATGGCAAAATTAAGCCCACTACAAATTGGGTGGTATTTTTCTGTTACGTATCCTTTTTCCCCTGTGTTATATCGGGGCCCATTGACCGCCCTAAAACACTCATCCCCCAGTTAACCAGGCAAAGGGTGTTTGATTACGCACAGGCTACAGATGGTATGCGCCAGATACTTTGGGGGGTATTCAAAAAAATTGTGATTGCTGATAACTGCGCGGTATTTACCGACAATATTTTTGAGCATTATAAAACACTGCCGGCCAGCTCTCTCTTATTCGGCGCTTTTCTGTACACGATACAAATTTATGCGGATTTCTCGGGTTACTCAGATATCGCTATTGGCTTATCCAACCTCATTGGTTTTAAAGTTACCCGCAATTTTAATACACCTTTTTTTGCTCAAAATATCGCCGATTTTTGGCGGCGCTGGCATATTTCCCTAACGGGCTGGCTTACGGATTATGTATTTGCCCCACTTGCCATCTACTTCAGAGACCTGGGAAAAATGGGGCTCATACTGGCCATTGTAATCAATTTTACTGCCATCGGCATCTGGCATGGCCCCAACTGGACTTTTTTCCTTTTCGGCTTTTTAAACGGCTGTTATTACATCCCCCTTATACTGCGCGGAACCTTATACAAAAAGAAAAAGATAACAGAACCGTTTCAACCCGCGTTACCCGTTTTGCTCAGCGTGGTCGGTACTTTCATCCTGGTCATGTTCACTTTTATTCTCTTCCGTGCCGATAGTTTAGCCCAGGCTTTTGATTATTACCAGGGGCTTTTTTCGCGCTCCATGTTCACGGCCCCGGTGATTATAGAAAAAGTGAATACCGCCGCAACCCTGGTTTGTATCGTGATCATGTTGGCCGCCGAGTGGCTGCAACGCGATAAACAACATGCCTTGCAGATCGATTTTATAAAAAAGTCGCCGGTGAGGGTTATCATATATTATGGCTTAATACTCATTATTATCACGTTTACGGCTACCCGCAACAGCGACTTTATTTACTTTAAATTTTAACATGAAAAGCACGGTCAAATTCCTGTTTAAAACGCTGCTGTTCGCGCTGCCGGTACTGCTTGTTTTTGAGGTGCTATTTCGCCTGGGTTACTTTCCTATCATCACCAATTCCACCATTTTCGACCTAAAGATGATCCGTTTGCAAAAGCAGCATATTAAGCGTGTAAAAGTGATGTCTGTTGGCTCTTCGGTAGGTTTGTATGAGTTTAATTCAGACATTATCTTACAAAATCTGCACACGTCTTATTATAATTTCGCCTCCTGGGGTTTGCAGATAAGCGATATGCGGGTGCTTGTGAAAAGTTTTGCAAAGGATTATCAGTCCCGGTATGTTATCATTGGCTCCTCTATCGGCGATTTTATAGCGCCGTTAAATGAAACTTATCTCAATTACGTAAATACCGATAGCTATATAAGAAAAAACTTCCCGGAGGTTTTTTATTTTAAAAATTACAACTCCATACACCAGATCATTCGCAGAAAACATACCGCTTTTCCCGTTCAGCTTGATAGCTGGGGAGGCGCCTTGCTAACTGTTAAAGCCAAAGATATCAACCGGGAAAAATGGAACGAGCATAATATATTCCCCACAAAATATACCGCTTACCAATATCATGAATTGGATAGCCTTTGTGTGTGGCTCCAGGCACAACATATCAAGCTTATTTTCGTCCAGGTACCCATCAAGGCATCATATGCGAATACCCCGGTATCAAAACAAATATTGCAGCATCATTTTGATCAATGCCGGGCTATTATTGAAAAGCATGCAGGCGTTTATCTTAATTACTATAACCCTGCTGTTTTTGCCGATAGCTTGTTTTTTGATCAGTATCATCTCCAGGCCGCAGGCGGTAGAGTTTTTACCCGGCAGCTTGTTGTGGACATTAAAAAAATAATTAAATAAAAAATATAACCAAGGCCCAACGGGATACAATGGTTTATTAAATTGAAACAGTGTTGTAATGCCTTTAGGAAGTTCACACTTCAGCTGTCATTTTTGGACTGTTTTCATTGGTAATATCTGATAAAAGCTTAGGTAAAGTATAGTAAAAAGTGGTTCCTTCACCAACCAATGATTCTGCCCAGATCCTGCCATTCATTTGCGCTATCATATCACTACAAATACTCATGGCCATTCCCGCTCCTTTTAAAAGGTCACCTGTATCAGAAAGATTATCCTTTAAATGAAAAAGGTCGTGAAGTTGGGAGTCGGTCATTCCCTTTCCCTGGTCGGTAAAAGCAACCGTTATCCAATTATCGTCTTCGCTGCACGTTACACCAATTACCCCTCCGTCCGGAGAATACTTGGTAGCGTTACTTAGTATATTTCTATTGATAAACTGGATCATTTCTTTATGCGCGTAAACCAACTGATGCTCCGGAACGATATTATACAATATAATATGCTTATTAAGCTGATCATAAAGATACAGGCTGTTGGCTTCGTGAATAAGATCATGAAGAAGCAATGGTTCTGTTTTGATTGAAAAATCGAGACTTGTTGATTTTGCCCAATAAAGCAAGCCGTCAAGCAGGTCCATACTTTTAGAAGCGGTATTGCGCAGCTCTTCAAAAAGTAAATGAACTTCTCCGGCAGATAGCGACTTCCTGGTGTGCTTAATCATATCCGCGGTCATCACCAGGGTGGCGAAAGGCTGCCGCAGATCATGAGCCAAAATGGCAATCAGGGTTTTACTGAAATTATCGGATATTTCTAATTCCTTAGTCCTCATATTTTAGCTGATAGTAACATAACCTGGCCCTCAAATAAGGCGGTTTACCAGCAAAGAAAAACAAGATCATACAACGAAAAAAAAGGTTCGACAGATTGTTTACTACAACCGACGGAATGGTCATTATAGCAGACCAGTATTAAAGCATAATTTACGGGGGAGAAAACTTTAAAATAAACTATTTACAGCCACTTATGCGCAAACTTCCTAAACTCATCCTTAAATTGTTCTGTTACCGGGATGGTTGTTTTCCTGATTTTAATGGTGTTTTTGGTAAGGGCATCTATTTTGTCAACAGCAACAATAAACGAGCGATGTACCCGTATAAAGCCATTAGCAGGTAGTTTTTCTTCCATGGCTTTCATCGTGGTAAGGGCCTTTACGTATCCTAAATCGCCTGTTAAATACACTTTAACATAATCTTTAAACCCCTCCACATATAATATATCCTTTAAATAAATACGTACCATTTCATACTCTACTTTTAAAAAGATAAACTCATTCAACAGGTAGTTTTCTGTAGCAGGGCTTTGTTTCTCTTTTTCGGTAAAATAAGTTTTTGCTTTGTAGGCTGATTTTAAAAAATCCTCATACACTACCGGTTTAAGTAAATAATCAAGCGCATTTACTTTGTAACCTTCCAGCGCAAACCTTTCATAACCGCTAATGAAAATAATACGCGGCGCGGCGGCACCGTGTGCAGATTGTAATATCCTGGCAAATTCCATCCCGCTCATTTCAGGCATATCAATATCCATAAATATAAGCTGAACATCATTTGTTTCCATTGCCGAAAGTGCCTCGGCAGGTGATTGATAGTATGCCAGTAAATTAAAAAACGGAATTTGATTAACAAACACCCTCAGGTGAGTGATAGCAAATTCGTCATCATCTACAATGATACAATTTATTGACATAGGAGAACATTTAAACAATAAGGAGTCAACAAAACTAAAACCAACCTTTGATTAAAGATATATAAATATGGTTTTATTTTTGGCGGTCAGTCGCATTATATAATTAAAATTATCTGTTAGTTTAATATATGATCGACAGTTAAAAGTCTGACTACGCGCTAAGAAATCAAAAGTGTGTATTTTTTACTCAATTATTGCACCGCTTTCCACAATTTGCGATGCCGCTTTTTACGCTTCAAGTGCAGATACAACCTGTTTAATTAGCTCGGCCTCTGTAAATGGTTTTTCTAAAATCCCTGTAAAGCCTTGTTTTAAGTATTTTTCTCCTTGCAATGATAGCTCTTCGGCGCTGATGGCAATTACGGGTGGCTTGCTTAACAGGCTTTTTGATTTTTTTATACTTGTTGCCAATTTCTCCGCACTTGTTTCACACATACTTAAATCGGCCAGCACAACATTAATTGTTTCTTTGGATAGAATTTCCAGGGCTTCCTTTTCGCCGGATGCCTGGTAAAACTTAATGTTCCATTTACTTGTCATCATTTTAAGGAAAGTAAAGCTCAATTCATTATCGTCAGCCGCTAAAATGCTTAGGCCATTTAATTTCCACAAGAGATTATCCTCAGCATTTTCAATCACTGCGTCTGTACTTTTGTTGTAGGTTATATAGAAATCAAAAGTGCTTCCGGTACCTTCGTTACTTTTCACGTTAATTTCGCCATCCTGCAATTGAACAAGCTGCTTACAGATGTATAGCCCCAAACCGGTGCCTGTTTGCCCCCTGGCCGAATTTGTTTGATAATACTTTGAAAAAAGCCTCGCCTGCTGCTGTATACTAATGCCAGGACCGGTATCTGTTATTCTTATTTGCAACTTATCTGCACCGTTTACCTCTGTAAGATTTGCGTTCACTTTAACACCCCCGGATTGGGTATACTTTATGGCGTTACTCAGTAAATTGATCATGATCTGTTTAAGCCGGAAACTATCGCCAAGCACCATGGATACTTTATTACCCTCGAAACTGTAATCCAATTCCAGCTTCTTTTTAGCGGCGCTAAATTCAATGCTTTCCAATACTTCTTTTAGTACATGGTCCGGATTAAAAGGATCCTTGTTGATCTTAAATTCACTGGTTTCCATTTTTGCGGCATCGAGCGTATCATTAAGGGTATGCAACAACATCTCTGACGAAAGCCTGATGGAGCCGAGCATATCAATTTGTTTTGCCGAAAGGTTTGAGCGGCTAAAAATGTATAAAAAACCATTTATTGCCGTAAGCGGGTTACGCACTTCATGACTCATGTGCAGTAACAGATCCATTTTTTGCTGCGCCATAGCTACAGATCGCTCATTCTCATGAAGCAGGTAAACTTCGGCCCGGTTAAGGTTAATTATAAATATAATAAGCAGGGTAGCAAACACCAAAACAAGAAAAAGCGAAGAGAGATAAAACTTATTTAATAATGAGGTTGTTTCCCGATAGTTTTTAAGCGTGTTTTCTTTTAGCTCATTAATAAGCCCAGCATTCATGCTGTTTACTTCATTAACAATCCTTTCCAGTTCGCTATTAATGTGCATATTAAGAACAACCATTTGCTTTTGCGTGGTGAATAATTTAGAATTACGCCGTTGCAGCTGCTGTAATTTTTGACTGTACAGATCTTTGTCGCGCCGGGCTATTCCCCTGTTCACAGAGTCAATTATTCTATCAGTTCGGTTGCGGTTGATGATTGTTAAATTGGATACTCCTGCATTTGCATTTTTGTTGGCAATCGCATCTTTCATCCTGCCAAAAACCCCTCTCTTTTTTATCGGGGCTTCTTTTTTCACCGTATCGCTGCTTCTCATCCCTTTTCCCTTTTTTCGATAAACAGTGGTGGAGTATTCGCCCGCACCATCGTTCAACGTGCTTAAGCCTGATGCCGCTGTTAAAAGCGAATCAAAACTATGCTTTAAAACATATAGGCTGCCAGAGAGCTTTAGCTTCTTTAAGTACAGGTATTTAACTTTGGCACGCTGCGCCGCTGTTAATTTTGCGGTATCTACATTATCTTTAAGCAAACTATCAATAAGGGTAAAGGATTCTGAAAGCTTTGTTTTGTAGCCTTTGTCTTTTAAAGCGTTGGGGGTTAAAAGTGATGCCTGAAAGTCATCCTCAGCCTCATGCAACAACAGTAAAGCCTTTTGTGATTTTGCCTGATCATATTCAAGGTTTAGTGTGAGCTTTGATAATGCATTTAGCCGGTTGGATATAGAAGTATTTACGAACAAGGCAATTATTGCAAGGGCGATTGCTAACGCTATAAACGCGAGCAGGATCTTTCTTGAAATACTTTTAATTTTGGTGGAGGTTGAGTCTTTTTTATAAAACATTGTATTTGTTTATTCTGATTTCCCAGACAGTAGTATTATAAGGCTTTTTGTAAGTTAATAATTTGCCGCCATGTTCTTCAAGGATCTTTTCTGCATTAAGTAATCCGGCATTAAATCCATCTGTATTCAAATTGGTGTTACCTGGGGTTCCTGGTTTGCCCTCTAAATCATATGACGGTTGCTCCTCTGCGATGATCAAACTTTGAAAATAATTTTCGTCGATATTAGAAATAACGATGTCACCATCCTGTTTACCGGTCAAAACAATGTAATTGATAATACTTACAAAAGCTATCTCCAGTATAAAGCGATCATAAAATATAATTTTATGAAAATCCAGCTTAAAAAGCAATCGTATATTTTTTTTTGTAAGACGATGCCTTAAACTTTCGTAACGTTTCTTTAAAAAAGATTCGAGCTCAATTAAATCCGGCTGGAAACTAAAAGCCCCCCTTTCAATTCCGGTACGAAAAAGCGCTGCATTGAGCAGGTTTGTGGCGTGCCCCACATGCAAACCCAAATCGGAAAGTATATTATCAAACTGTTTTTTCTCTAAACCCTGATTGTTATGATAAAGGTTATCAAGCAATGTTCTGATGACTAATAATGGATCACGCACATCCTGCACAATATGGGAAAGCAGCAGGTTTTTTTCCTCAACGGCATCTTTAAGCCGGTTGTTTTCTATTTCCAGCTCATTGATGTTCAAAAAAGTAAATACGGTTAAATTGTCTATCCGGGTTTCATATATATCGTACCAATAATATGATCCGTCTGCGCAACAAACCTTTGTCTCCAGATGGAAATACGAGTGCCCGTATTTTTTAGCAATCTCCTGCCGTTTGTCGCGACTGCAGATGATCTCTTTCCGGTAGTCCTGATCAGGATACGCTTTCTCAAACCAATCTTGTAAACCGTGAAGATTGTAACCGATCTCCGTTAAAAAGGCATTATTACTGTATAAATAATCATTGCCGGAAGCGGAACTATTAACGATCATAACAGGCATAACCATAATATCCGCAATTTTTAAAAAACTGTCAGAATTAGTGATATTTTCCAAGGTAGGTGGATTAAGTAAGCACTATACTATTTCAAAAATAAAAAGGCAATAAGTTTCACACTTTAAAAGCCCGCTCTTGCTCCAACGTCATAATCCGATAACGGGATTTGAGGCACTTAGCGCAAAAAAAACGTTTAACCGGAAGAAAAAAAAACAAATTGCGCCCAACCCAGTTTCTCGGCATTTTATAATGAAAGGGAGCTGAACACTTACGGCATCGGATAAAGGGTCTATCGTTGTAATTCATAAAATTCGGTTAACGCCTTTTAAAGGCTATTTTATTAAGTGCAAAAAAACTAATTATAAAATTTGGGGGAGCCAATAATCACTACCCACATTTACCCGCGATACATCATTGATGATGTATGCCTGTATTTTAACTTGTAAAATTTATAGGGGGCGCCTCTTTTATTAAACATTCGCCATCCAAACATTAATATCAATTGCCGATGGAATGCTTAGCTTCTTCCGTATCCGGCGCTTTTTACCTTCTACCGAACGAACAGAACTTTGTGTAAAACGGGCAATTTCTTTGGTGTCAAAATTAATCCGCAGTAACACGCACATCTCCACTTCTGCCGCAACCATATGGGGAGCTTTATCAAGTATATTTTGTACAAATTCGGGATCGTACTGATTAAACCTGGTTAAAAAAAGAGGGTTATTTTCCATGGCCAGATGTAAAATTTCACTTAAATCCTCCTTTTTCCTTTTTGCAATATTACTTTCAGTTTCTTTAGTCAGCTTATCTACCGTTGCAACACTAAGGTTCAATTCTCTCCTTAGCTTACCAGATATAAACAGTGCTGCAAAAACTACTATGCTAAGTATAAGTGATATCGCTGCGATGAGCCAGACAAACCGCTTTTTATTTTCATTGGTTTTTTCGTCCTGTGTTTTAAGGAGGTAAACCAGCGGGGCCTTTGCTGCCGATTTATCAACTATATTCAGGCTATCTGTAAGTGTAGTATACCGCTCCAGGAAATTGGCGGCTTTATCTGTTTTCTTTAACATGAAATAAACGTTAGCCAGGCCTTTGTAAGCATCCCTTAACTGGTACGCGTTATTTAAACGGGATGATACGCCAATATTCAGGGTGTAATAATCTTCGGCCCAGGCATATAGCTTTAGTGTATAATAAAGGTCACCAAGTTCTTTGTAAGTGAAGGCACATACATTATCGTCTTTATAATTTTCGGCAAGGGTTGCTGCTTTGTGTAAATAAAACGAGGCTGAGTCAATTTGGTGAAGTTCCAGAAAAATGCTGCCCATGTTATAGGTGGCCAGTATATAGCCTCTAACATATTTAGCGTTGGTGCTTACATTTTTAAACTCCAGGTAACTTTTTCTGATAAAAAAGAGCGGGTCTTTTGAATCCCGGTCTAAACTCTCTTTACATTGACTCAGGCCTGTATAAATGTTCCCTAACCAGTAATGCCGCGAACCTGGATCATTTATCTTTTTTGCAACAACAATGGCGCTATTCAACGTTAGCCAGCCCTCCTTATAATAGCCAAGCTTATTGTATATAGTTCCTTTTGCTGTCTGGATCTGTGTAATCAATAAAACATCATGTATTTTTTGCGCTGCGCTTTCCGACTCAACAACGTATTTGAAAGCTTCTTCATACCGGCCGGAGTTGAAGCAGGCGCCGGTGCGCATCATTAGCCCTTTGGCTATACCCTCATCATAGTTTATGATTTTAGATGCCTGGTAAATTGTAATCCCTAATTTTTCTTTTTGCTGAATGTCAATTGTTTGGGTAGCTATATTAAGCATACTGTCAATTTGTTTTTGCCTGTACTGTGCGTAGCTTTTACGCTCAGCCAAAACAAAAACAACACATAATAACCCCGCAATTACCTTCCTGCTCTGCACAACCACTAATTAGTTCTATTAATTGTATATCATTATCTCACATGAGGTGCCTTTTGCCGGCGTGCTGGAAATAGCCAGTTTACCTCTGTGTTTTTCTAAGATTTCCTTTGCGCTTATAAGGCCTAAACCAAAGCCATCAACAATTTCCCGGCTGGCGGCTCTTTGATTGGTGTTATGGGCTATAGCATCAATTTGTTTAGACGTCATTCCTTTTCCCGAATCGGTGATAACCAAACTGGAGTATTTTTCATGATGAATCAACGAAATTTTAATTACCCCATTTTTAGGCGTATATTTTATAGCATTATCAATAATATTCCTGAAAATGATCTCCAGTATAAACTGATCATAATAAATGATGGCGGGTTCGGGAATTTCAAAAATCAGATTGATCTGAGCATTGCTAAGCACTTTGCTGAATACGTGCCGGCAACTATCTAAAAAAACATTCAATTTTATTTCCTCAGATCGAAACTTGAACGTACCCCTTTCGCTGCCAACACGTAACCGGGTAGAATCTATCATATTTAGCAGGTACCCAATCTGATCAATTAATGTCACCGCTACTTCGCAAATTTCATTCTTGTTCAGGTAATTCATCTCATAACCATCCAAAATCGACTTTATGTTACCTAAAGGCGATCTGATATCATGCGTGAGGATAGAAAACAATAAGGCCTTCTGCTGAATTACATTAATCAGTTTTTCGTTTCTCTCTTTTATCCGGTTAATGTTCAGGAAGGTGACCACTTTCACCCGCCCCATAGTTAAACAATAAACTTCTACACAATGAACTTCGTACCATTTCATGGAGCTATCGGCACAGTGTATTCTTGCTGTTAAACTAAAATGAGGATCGCCTCTTTTTTTGGCCAATGCTTGCTTTGTATTCCAGGCGAGCATGATTTCTGCCCGGTAGTCAGGGTCGGGATACGCTGTTAACCACCAGCTTGCCTTGTCAGGGATTGCGTGAATATCATATCCTATCTCCGCACAAAAAACCTTGTTCAAATAAAGTGCGCTTGCGCCTGCCCAATCATCAACTATAATAATTGGAGTAATAGCCTGATCCATAGTTTCAAGAAAAGCACTCCTGCTTAAACCATTCATAATAAGAAATTTATGTAAATCCCGGTAGGATTTTCAATCTCTATTTCATCTTTAAATAAATCTTCGCCCCCATTCAAACCCAACGTAAGTAAAGAAATACTTCAATTAAATTCTGAAAAAGCGACAGAAAGGAAGAAACAGGCGATGAAATGAAAAAACTAACAGACCAAAAAAAGCTCAGGAGGTGTGAGTAAAAAAGCTTTTTTTTATAAAAAAACAACCTGGTTTATTACCTCCAATTTTGATAAACCATAAAAGGGGGCTGTATCATAAGTCATGATCAGCCTCTTTTTTTATTAAGCTCAATTTCTTGTTGCTGTAATCCTGTATCGCGGCATTTGCTCCCAACTTTATAAACACGAAAAGGATTGTTACAATTGCCCGATGGGCCAGCGGATGGACTTCATTGGAAATTACAGGAAGGAAACCAGCACCGGATTTGAACAGAATGCAAAAAGATACCAGGCCTGGAATTGTAGGAATTGCCCGCTAAACGGTGCCTGTCATAAATTGAAAGGTAACCGGGAAAAAGTAACGATTTAATGGGGTTTACCTGTTATCGCACAAAATCTCAGAAAAAAAGCAGCCTGAAGGGGGCTTTTTGACTGTTCTTCGGTAGTTGGGTGATAATCCCCGAAATGTATAAGTGATCAGTAGAAAAGTATAAATCAGCCATCGCCTTTCGCCGCACCTTTGTTTCAGCAATTAGATATAAAAGCAATGAAAAAGACAGTATTAATAACCGGCGCTTCATCAGGTTTTGGGAAAGAAGCCGTTAAATTATTTCATAAAAACAACTGGAACGTGATCGCTACCATGCGTTCACCAGAAAAAGAAACAGAATTATCGGCACTTGACCAAATTTTGGTAACTAAGTTAGACGTAACCGACAAAACCAGCATACAGAACGCCTTGAAAGCCGGCATCGAAAAGTTTGGCCAGATTGATGTATTGGTGAACAACGCGGGTTATGGTTCATTTGGCGCGTTGGAAGCCGCTACCGAAGCTGAGATCAAACGACAGTTCGACGTTAATTTCTTTGGGCTGATCGAAGTGACAAAAGCTTTATTACCGGTTATGCGTCAACAAAGATCGGGCGTTATCATCAATGTTTCTTCTATAGGTGGCAAGGTTACCTTCCCATTTTCGTCGCTTTACCATGCCACTAAATTTGCGGTGGAAGGTTTAACTGAATCTATACAATACGAACTCAACCCATTGGGTATCCGGTTAAAAATTGTTGAACCGGGCGGCTATAAAACTGAGTTCGCAGGTCGTTCGATATCCATTTTCGGCGTAGGCGAATCAGGCGATTACCAGGCTCCCTTTGATAAATTTATCAGCGCGGTAGAGCAATGGCCGATGTCTGAAAACATTGGCGAAGTGGCTGAAGCCATTTATGAGGCAGCCACCGATGGTACCGAAAAATTGCGTTACCCCGTAGGTCATGACGCCGGGCCAATAATTGAGGCAAGGCATCAAATGGATGATGTGGATTTCAAAAACATGATAGTGGGCCAAATGGGCATTTAAAAATCATCGGCTGCCCGGGTTGGGCAGCCAATGATTTTTTGCTTTAACTTTACAATAAAAACATGCCGGATAAATATATTGAAATCAAATCGATCAGCGATCTGCACCGGATGGTACAATACACCCCACCCAGGCATCCCCTGGTGAGTGTGATAAATCATTGCGACTTTTATAAAAGCTATAATCCTAAGGCAGATGTGTTTTACCGGTTCGGGTTTTATATCATTTCGTGTAAAAAGTTTGACGGAGTGTTAAAATACGGTAAGGGACATTATGATTTTAATGAGGGTTCCCTGATGTTTACCGCTCCCGACCAGGTTCTTGGACCCGGACCTGATGTTCAAGTGGAAGAAGGTTGGGCGCTGTTCATCCACCCAGACCTGATCCATGGCACCGACCTGGGCAAAAAGATACATCAGTATTCGTTTTTTAATTATGAGATAAACGAGGCGCTGCACATTTCGGAAGAGGAAAAACTGATCATCAAAGATTGTTTGGCCAAGATCGAAAAAGAGTACGCGCAAAACATCGATAAGCATTCGCAGGGCCTTATCGTTAGTAATATTGAATTGCTGTTGAATTATTGCAACCGATTTTATGACCGCCAGTTTTATACCAGGGCCAAGGTTAATTCGGATGTGGTACAGCAGTTTGAAAAATTATTAAAAGATTATTTTTCTCAAAACAACCTCATAGAAACCGGCCTGCCCAACGTGGGTTATTTTGCCTCCAGGCTCAACCTGTCGCCTAATTATCTGTCAGATCTGTTGGGCAAATTCACGGGTAAAACCACACAGGAACATATTCATCTGGAACTGATAGATAAAGCAAAAACCATGCTGTGGGGCAGCAATCAGTCCATCAGCGAAATTGCTTACGGACTTGGGTTTGAGCACCCATCGCACTTTACAAAAATATTTAAAACAAAAACAGGGAAATCGCCGAGTGAGTACAGGTTATTAAACTGAAATTATTTTTATCGGGCCTTCACCGGTAGTTTTAGATCTCTTTACGTAAAAGAGTAGCGCAAAAGATGTGCTCATAGCGGCCTGCTCTTTAAGTGAATAAAGGTAGTTTTTAACCATACTGAAAACAAGATGTTGAGCCGTTGAAAATATTGATTTTCAGATTCTTAAATTTAATGGCATAGAACAAAATAAGGAATTGATAATTACGATGCCTTTTTTAGAAGTTTAGATCCGAAAACCGGTCGTTGGACAAGTTTGGACCCGAAGCCGGATTATTCGGTAAGCCCTTATGTAGCCATGAATAATAATCCGGTTTTGCACGGCGACTTTTTGGGTGATACAATCCAGGTTACATTTCACACGGGCTTTTTGGGATTAGGCAAAAAACATACGGTTACATATACACAAGGACAATTAACAGAGAATGGCGCTGCTTAGGGCATGAATTAGGGCACGTGTGGGACATAATGCAAAACGGAGGACAAAATACCGGCACTACTTGGTACAAAGCCAGCAGTAGTGAAGATGTATCTAATAGTGATAAGGTCGCTACTTGGTGGGAAAACAAAATCCGTTCTGAAAATCATCTTGGTTTGAGAGCGAATTATAGTTTTGTTGACCCTGGAAATGGCGGTAAGTGGACGCCTGATCCACTTGGAGGAGTACTTTTAATCCCCGGTACGAGAAATAGTGCAGTAAATGATCAAAATGGCAATGCAACAAATACGCCATTATGGTTATATTATATACCAATTATACACGTTGCACCAACATATCATTATTAAATAAAGATGGATTCAAATAATCGTGATCGGTGCTTTTTTACTTACAAGTTTGAAATGATTAAAATAATCACACTATTAATATGTTTATCTTTTTGCTCTGCCTGTAAAAGCCAAAACAGTCTAATTACTCGAAAAGGAGCGTTAATCGCGGCTCCCCAATTTTATTCAGAGAAAGGGGTAATCATTAAAAATGAGCCCTTTTTTTTAACGTCTAAATTAAATTATAAAAGTCTGTATAGTCCTACTGATAGTGATTTAGTTAGCGCAGAAAAACTATTATCTGAAAACTTCATTGGTTTATCCAATAAACTAAATGGCAACCATGTATTTGACCAAACAAAGGACAAGGGTTTTTATAAAGAATGGTACAGACAATACTTCGCCTATACTAATAGTGATAATGATCGAATGATCCTTATCGGATTGTTAAAATGCTGCCGTGGTATTAAGAAATGTTATCCAGATTGGCAAGATCAAATTGCCCTTCTTTTAGATGAAGATCCTTGTACAAAAGACGCAAGATACTTGGTGAATTTATCAAAAAATACGATTAGCATTCTTTAAGATGTTTAAAGATAAAAATACAGGCATTAATAGAGTGTTGTAATGACTGTTATTAGCCTATGGTCGGGGTTATCACCGTACCATTAAAATAAAAGAAAAAGGCTGCTCCAAAGAAACAGCCTTATAAAATTAAAAAATTCTTTCAGTAATTTCAAGTACTACCGAACTTTTCTGGCGGAGAGGGAGGGATTCGAACCCTCGATACCCTTTTGAAGTATACACACTTTCCAGGCGTGCTCTTTCGACCACTCAGACACCTCTCCGGATTGTTAAATGGATTGCAAAGGTAAAATATTATTGCATTTATAGGCAATAAAAAAGCGGGTACCTTTTTACAGGGCCCGCTCACACTAAAACTTTAACTCAACTTAATAAAATATGGCATTCATCTGTATTGACAATAAGTAACGCCAATGGTTTAATTTGAGTAAAAAATATATCGTGCCAATGCAGATAAATAATTTTAGCTTATGTTTGCCTCATATTGCCACAAGGCAGTTTTACACCTTAAAGCTTGTTTAGTTTAAATGCTGAGCATCAACGACATTAAGAAACCTATCGAAGCTGATATTGATGCGTTTGAGGAGAAGTTTAAGTCTTCTATGCAAAGTTCAGTGCCATTACTTGATCGCATTACTCATTACATTGTTAAACGTAAGGGCAAGCAGATCAGACCGATGTTTGTTTTTTTTGCTGCCAAAATTTGCGGGGGCATTAATGAATCAACGCACAGGGGCGCTGCTCTTGTTGAACTGTTGCATACCGCTTCGCTGGTACATGATGATGTGGTTGATAACTCCTATCAGCGCAGGGGCTTTTTCTCCATCAATGCCTTATGGAAAAATAAGATCGCCGTTTTAGTGGGTGATTATTTGCTATCAAAGGGCTTGTTGCTTTCTATAGAGAATAATGACTTTCAGTTGCTTAGGATTGTATCTGATGCCGTGAAGCAAATGAGCGAAGGCGAGTTGATGCAGATAGAAAAGGTACGCCGCATGGATATTGGCGAGCCGGTTTATTATGAGGTGATTCGCCAAAAAACGGCGTCGCTCATTGCATCCTGCTGTGCCTGCGGGGCTTCGTCTGCAGGGGCCAGTGATGAGGTGGTTGAAAAAATGCGCTTGTTTGGAGAGAAGATCGGTATAGCTTTCCAGATTAAAGATGATATGTTTGATTTTGGCACCGATGACGTAGGCAAGCCTTTGGGTATCGATATCAAGGAAAAGAAAGTTACGCTGCCGCTGATCTACTCGCTGGCAAATACCACATCTTCCGAAAAGAAAAGAATCATCAACCTGGTTAAGAATCATAATGATGATCCCGCTAAAATTGCCCAGATCATTAAGTTTGTGAACGAAACCGGTGGCTTACAGTATGCTGAAACCCAAATGAAAAAATACCAGGACGAGGCCTTTGCCATACTGAACACATTCCCCGAGAGTGATTCGCATAAAGCTTTGGAGCAGCTGGTACGCTTCACCACCGAGCGTAGTACATAAATAACAATCATTCATCTTATTTAAAATTTGTTGGCGCATATCGGTTGATCTCATTTATCTTTATTATGAATTAACCAGACAAGGATATGGCAACTCATGATAAACACATTCCTACACTTTTTGAGTGGGCAGGTGGTATGAAGGTATTCGAAGCGCTTTTTAATAAGTTTTACGATAAGGTTTTAGCCGATGAACTGCTGGAGCCTGTATTTAAACACATGTCGGCCCATCACCGGTTGCATGTGGCACATTTTGTAGCCGAAGTTTTAGGCGGCCCCAAACTATACAGCGCGGAAGAAGGGAGCCACTTCATTATGATAAGCAAACATTTGCAAAAATACCTTACAGAGGCGCATCGTAAACGCTGGATGGAGCTGTTGCTGCAAACTGCCGATGAGCTGCTGCTTCCTGATGATCCTGAATTTCGCTCGGCTTTTTTGGCCTATCTTGAATGGGGCACCCGCATTGCTGTAATTAACTCAAAGCAGGATGAAGCAGCAGAGGCAATTGATGCGCCAATGCCGCGGTGGGGCTGGGGTGAAGTTGGCGGCCCGTATTTAGGTAACAAATAACTACTTCTTAACTTCCATAAACTTGTTAACTTCGTAAATGCATTCCTTTTTCCTCAACTTTCCAAAGATCACCGTATTCGATATAGTGGATGTGGTTTTGGTTGCCTTCATCATTTACCAACTCTATAATCTTATCAGGGGTACAATAGCGGCCAATATTTTTATTGGTTTCGCGGTGATATTTGCCATGAATTTGGTGGTTAATCAATTGCACATGAAATTACTTACCGCCATATTGGGCAAGTTTGTTGATGTGGGGATCATTGCCGTTATAGTGGTTTTTCAGCAGGAGGTACGGCGTTTTTTGCTGCTCGTGGGTAAAAACGCGTCGTTACAGCGCAATAAAGCATGGTGGCAGTATTTTTTTGGTAAAAAGGAGGTGGAGAAGAATAACTTCGCCCGTATAAAACCAATTATTGATGCCTGTAAAAGCATGAAGCAAACCCGTACCGGCGCGCTCATTGTGTTTGCTAAATATTACGATGAGCAGTTTTACCAAAACAGCTGCGAGGTGGTAGAGGCCAGGATTTCTAAACGCCTTTTGGAAAGTATCTTTCAAAAAACAAGTCCGCTGCATGACGGGGCTGTAGTGATATCTGAGAATAAAATTAAATCGGCAAGCTGCATTTTACCACTTACCGAAAAAACAGATCTGCCCGCACAGTTTGGGCTACGCCATCGTGCGGGTATAGGTGTAACCGAGGCTAACGAGGCAACAGCCATTATCATATCCGAAGAAACCGGCGAAATATCTTACGCCAAACAAGGGCGTGTAAAAATGAATATCAGCTTTGCCGAGTTGGAAAAAGTGCTGAATAAGGATTTTTAATATGGCATATAATCCTGGCTCAATAAGCGTTTAATACCAGGTAAATGGATATATAGTTTAAAGCCATGTTTGATGATTTCCACATAGAGCAGTTAATCACGATATCGAACGTTTTACTTCGGCTGGCCTTTCGCTACCTGTTATTTGCAGGGTCCTTTTACCTGGTGTTTTATGTTTGGAAGAACAAGGCCATCTGGCGCGCCAAAATTCAGCAACGTTATCCCGAAAATAAACACGTGATTCGCGAGATCGTGAACTCTTTTATTACGATCATTATTTTTGGCCTGGTGATCATGGGGGTTATTTTTGCCAGTAAGGCAGGTTATACCCGCATTTACCCCAGCATAAGCGATCGCGGCTATGGCTATTACATTTTCAGTATTGTATTGATGATATTTATGCACGATACCTACTTTTACTGGACCCACCGTGCCATGCATTGGAAGCCACTGTTTAAGCTGGTGCATAAAACCCATCACCTGTCAACAAACCCTACGCCATTCGCTGCATACGCCTTCCATCCTGTTGAGGCTGTTATTGAAATTGGTATAGTTCCATTGATAGCGTTCACCATACCCTATCATGGTACCGCTTTAACCTTGTTTTCGCTTTATTCTTTATTGCTGAATGTTACCGGCCACCTGGGCTTTGAACTTTTTCCTAAAGGATTTGCAAGTCATAAGCTGTTTAAATGGCACAATACATCTACCCATCACAACATGCACCATCGCCTGGTTAAGTGCAACTACGGCCTGTATTTTAACATCTGGGACAGGCTGATGAATACCAACCACCCAGATTATGAGAAAAACTTTGAAGCGGTGGTTGAAAACCGTAAAGAAAAAGAAGTTATATGGGCCAAAGTAAAGGAAGCTGAACTGGCAACTCCTGATTAAGGAATTATCTTAGCCAAACTATCCGGTTTAAGTAAGCCGTATCGCTTAACAAGCATGGTATAATGAACGCCCGGTTCATCAGTTTGTACTATCGGCATCCTGTCATTACTTGAAACCTTAGCTATTGGCATATTATATTTCATCTGCGTGGCGTCTGCAATAGCCGGTATGGTTTTGGTTATTTCCAGATCATTTAGCAAAGGCTGATTTAATTGTGGCAGTACAGGAGCTATTTTAAACAGATCGTTACCCGTTTTAGGTTTTAAATAGGGGCTCCAGTATTTTTTATTACCCAAAAGAGGCTGGTTTAAAGTTTGTGCCATTACCTGGCCGGTGCAAGTAGCCAACATCGTAAATAGGAATACTTTTTTCATGGCTGTAACAGGTTTATACTAATATAAATACAAATCGGCATTTCAAGTGTAAAAAAAAGTTATTTTACGTTTATTGCCAAAAACATACGGATAATATTTACGTTAATTGGCAAACCTCAACCAGTGCTAAGTGATTAATACATCCGGTGGCGGTAAAATGATAGATTTTATTATTTTTGTGAAAAATTAAAACCCGATGAGCGAACTCATTAAAAAACAAGTAACTGATGCAAAGGCATCCATGGATAGAGCCATTGATCATGCTGACAGCGAATTGAATAAAATACGTGCCGGTAAAGCCAATCCATCTATGCTGGATGATGTTATGGTTGATTACTATGGCACAGCAACGCCACTAAGCCAGGTTGGTAGCGTAAACACTCCCGATGCGCGTACGATTATAGTACAGCCATGGGAAAAATCATTACTACCACTTATCGAAAAAGCTATAAAAGAAGCTAATCTTGGCATCAACCCACAAAATGATGGTATCATCATCCGTATCAATGTGCCGCCTTTAACTGAAGAGCGCCGCCGTGATCTGGTTAAAAAAGCAAAAGCCGAAGCCGAAACTGGTAAAATAGCTGTTCGTAACATCCGCAAAGATGCCAACGAAAAAATCAAAAAATTAAAAACTGAAGGTGTATCTGAAGATGAGATAAAAGTAGGCGAAGCCGAAATTCAAAAACTGACCGATGCTTATATTATTAAGGTTGATCAGCTTTCAGAAGCCAAAGAAAAAGATATCATGACGGTTTAATATTAACCTTATGTCAAATTAAAAGGGAATGAGCTACTTAGCCATTCCCTTTTTTTATTTTTACTGCCGAAACATGAATATACTACTTTCTTATTTAAAAAAGCACCGCTGGATAGTGGTTATGGCCCTATTTCTGGCGGCCATGAATATTGGGTTTTCATTGCTTGATCCATGGATAACCGGTCGTATTGTTGATCGTGTTATTGAAAAACGCAGCAGCCTTCAGTATGAGCAGTACCTGCACCAGGTATTATTGCTGGTTGGCGCGGCTATTGGCGTAGCGATGGTATCGCGCATAGCAAAAAATTTCCAGGATTATTTTACCAACATTATTACCCAAAAGGTAGGTGCTGCCATGTATGCCGATGGTTTGCGCCATTCGCTTGAGCTGCCTTACCAGGTTTTTGAAGATCAGCGCAGCGGCGAAACGCTGGGCATATTGCAAAAGGTGAGGTTGGATTGTGAAAAGTTTATTACAGCCTTTATCAGCATATTATTTGTATCCCTTATCGGGATGGTATTTGTTATCGTATACTCTGTAAGTGTTAGCTACCAGGTAACGCTGGTTTATTTTGCAGCCATACCCATTATCACTTTTGTGAGCATGGCCATGAGCCGTAAAATTAAAACCATCCAAAAAAAGATAGTTTCAGAAACTACTGCCCTTGCAGGCTCCACTACCGAATCATTAAGGAATATAGAGCTGGTAAAGAGCCTTGGGCTTGCCAAACAGGAAATAGAGCGATTAAATAACACCACTTACAAGATCCTCGATCTGGAACTTAAGAAAGTGAAATACGTACGAAGCATGAGCTTTGTGCAGGGCACAACGGTTAACTTTGTACGCAGTGTAATGGTGGTTGTACTATTACTGCTGATATTCAAGACCACCATATCGCCGGGGCAATATTTTAGCTTTTTATTTTACTCATTCTTCCTGTTTAACCCTTTGCAGGAGTTAGGTAATGTGATTCTTTCGTGGCGCGAAGCAGAAGTTTCCTTAGGTAATTTTAAGGGAATACTAAGCACGCCTATCGATAAAAAGCCCGAAAGACCTGTATTGCTCGAAAAAGTAAATACCCTAACCTTTAGCGATGTTACCTTTAAGCACTTAACCGCCAACCGCAACGCGCTAAACCATATCAGTTTTGAAACCAATACCGGCGAAACCATCGCCTTTGTTGGCCCGTCGGGCTCGGGGAAAACTACGCTGGTGAAGTTACTGGTAGGTTTATATCAGCCGTTGGAAGGTGATATTTTATATAATAATATTTTAAGCAAGGAGATTGATCTTGATCAGCTGCGCGAGAAGATAGGGTTTGTAACTCAGGATACGCAGCTGTTCTCGGGCACTATCCGCGAGAACCTGCTGTTTGTTCGCCCCAATGCCACTGACGAGGAGTGTATGAACGTATTGCAGCGTGCAGCCTGTCAAACCTTGCTGGCCCGTGCTGATAAAGGTTTGAGCACTGTGATTGGTGAAGGTGGTGTAAAAGTATCCGGCGGAGAGAAACAACGCCTTTCTATAGCCCGTGCACTATTACGTAAGCCCGATATCCTGGTGTTTGATGAGGCTACTTCATCGTTGGATTCAATTACCGAAGAAGAGATCACAGAAACAATCCGCAATGTATCAGAACAGGAAAATCATATCACTATCCTGATTGCCCACCGCCTATCAACCATTATGCACGCCGATTGTATTTACGTGCTTGAAAAAGGCCGTATAATTGAACAGGGCAGGCACCTTGATCTGATTGCTCAAAAAGGCCTCTACTACGCCATGTGGCGCCAGCAAATAGGCGAAAAGGTTACTGTAGAGGTGGAATAGCTACAGATTTCAGATGTGCAAATTCCAGATGTGCAAATTTTGAATCAAGCGGCAAGGTGTTTTAATCACCTTATTGCGCGGGACAAAATTTCGGGAAGCTCTGAAGGAAAAAACGTTTAAAAAGATTTGTCATCCTGAACGCAGTGAAGGATCTATTCGCAGACTTACAGGGCGAAGAAGCATGGCGAACAATAGATCCTTCACTGCGTTCAGGATGACAAAAAGTTTTTCTTGCAAAAACTTCGTGCTTATGCCCGCGCTAACCACCATAGTTCCCCCTTCGGGGCTAGGGGGCTTAAACATTCTTATCATCTATGATCTTGAAAAATTCATCCCGGTAGGTATCGCCAACCGGAATAATCTTTTCACCTATCTGGATGCGACTACGCTCAATGCTGTCAATTTTATTGAGGGCAACGATGTATGATTTATGCACCCTTACAAAATGCTTTTCGGGCAGGGCATCTTCCATTTTTTTCATACCCTGCAGGGTGATTATACGCTCGGCAGGGGTAAATATGGATATGTAATCTTTTAGGCCTTCAATAAACAAAATATCGTGCAGGTAAACCTTTTGTATTTTATGCTCGGTTTTCACGAAAATGAAATCGGTAGAAAAATCATCCTGTTGCGCGGGTTCGGCCTGTATAACGGTTTTGGTTACCGGTTGTATAATGGTTTGCGCTTTTTGTACCGATTTAAAGAATCTGTCAAAAGCTATCGGTTTTAACAGGTAATCCACTACATCAAGTTCATAACCTTCAAGCGCATACTGCGGGTAGGCAGTGGTTAATATCACTTTGGCCTTACCGTTGGCAATTTTTAAAAACTGAATGCCGGTAAGCTCGGGCATTTGAACATCTAAAAAAACCAGGTCTGCTTCACCCGCCTGTACTAAGGTAAGGGCCTCAATAGGATTGGTTGTGGCTTTCACCAATTGCAAAAAGGGCATTTTGGATATATAATCTTCCAATATATGCAGCGCTAAAGGCTCATCATCAACTACCAGGCATCTGATCATGCTGTAAAAATAAGTGTTAAAATGATTTAATAATTAATTTTTTTATCCCTGTTAAAATGGTGTTAACTCCACCGACTTGTAAAAAATCTCTGCCCCTTCTGATTGCAGCAAAATTTTCCCTTCCCAAATGGAGCCCAACCCCCAGTTAACTAAATGCCCGTTCACATAATGCTCAATTTGGTTGCCATTGCAAATAATTTCAATGGTATTCCATTCGCTGTTCGGTTTCTCGAAATTTGCTGTACGGAAAATATGTTTCTGATCCCAGGCTATTTCCGATTTATTGGGCGAATCAACATTGGTATGTTTTACACACCAAAAGTCGCCGCAATCCTGTTCCTGTATTTGAAATTCTATTGATTTTGGCCAAACCGTATCCTCTTCCGTTAATCCAAAATGGTAAAGAATACCTGCATCACGCTTGCCTGTTTGGCGTGGAGCGTATTGTTTGGTGCCCCATTTAAATACAACTTTCAGGTAATAATTGGAATACGATTTAAGCGTGCTCATGTAGCCAAAATATTTACCCATTACATGTACCGCACCATTTTCAACAGCGAAATTGTTATGGATATCATTGTTTTTACCCAAAGTATCTAAAAACGTGTACCATCCTTTTTTATCCTTGCCGTTAAATAGTTTTTGCACGTTGATCTCCCTGATCCAGATGTTACGGAACGATACCGGAAATTCATGCTCCTGCAACAATAAAGGCTGCGCAAAATTATGCTTGGTATATTTAGGTTGACCAACATGGGCTACTGTACCCTTTATAGCTACATGGTTTTGTACCAATACGCCATTGTGCAATACGGTAATATAGGCCGGTGTTTTAAGCGAACTATCGAGATTAAAACGGGGCGCGGTGTAAATGATATCATATTTTTGCCACTCGCCGGGTTTAAGCGAGGCATTAACCAGGGGTACATGCTGTTTGTAGATAGCGCCTGCCTGCCCGTTGGAGTAAGTGCGGTTTTTATAGCTATCTAATATCTGCAGTTCGTAACGGCTTTGCATAATTACACCGCTGTTGCCACGTTCCTGGCCTTCACCTTTAACTATCGCTGGTGTGCGCCACTCAATATGCAGCTGGCAATCGGCAAAATTTCTTTTGGTGATGATGGAGCCACTGCCCGGTTTAACGGTGAGGATGCCATCTTTGATGGTCCAGCCCGGCGGCATTCCTTTTTGATTGGTCCACTCGTTAAGATTTTTCCCATCAAACAAAATAATAGCGTCTGATGGCGCTTTATTACCTGCGCCCGGTAATACAACAGCAGGCTCCGGATCCCATACTTCGGTAAGCTTGGGGTCGTTTTGGGCTGAAGCATGGTATCCGCATACTACTAAAAACAGGAAAAGTAAGGTGCTTTTTAACTGGTTCATAGGTTTGGTTATTATCTTATAAAATTATAGATAATTCGCAAGTATAGGTGTCTGCCTCATCCCTTATATTTAAAGTGTATTTTCCGGGGTAGAGCAAATTGAGCCGCCTTTGCACATTAGTTAAGCCTATGCCGCCTATGGCATCACGGTTATGGGTATGCTTTTTATTCTGGATGTAAAAGTGAAGCTTACATTCTTCAACGTTGATGAGCAGTTTAATTGGTGTCATCACATCATTAGCCACGCCGTGCTTAAAGGCGTTCTCTATAAAAGCAATAAGGAGTAAGGGAACAATTTGCTGGTTAGTTACATCTCCCATCACCTTAAAATCAATAAACGCTTTGTTACCAAAGCGGATTTTTTGCAGGTCGATATAGTTTTGCAGGTATTGGAGTTCTTTAGTTAAATCAACCTTATTATCATTGCATTCATACAGCATATAGCGCATAATTTCTGATAACTTCAGGATGGCTTCGGGCGTAGTTTCAGATCGCTGATAGGCGAGCGAATAAATGCTGTTTAACGAATTGAACAAAAAGTGCGGGTTTATTTGCGATTTAAGGAAAGCCAGTTCGGCGCTTAGCCTTTGATTTTCCAAGTCGCGCTGAATGCGTTCGTTCATAAACCAATCTGTTGTAAACTTGAGTACCGTACTCAGGAAAACAAATATCAAACTGGCAAAAACCGTACTGAAGAAATAGGCGGTAAAACTGATTACCTGGCCTTTCATCCGGGTGAGTACAACATCCTTAAAAAGCAGACCTACGCCATATTTGCTAACACCATAAACAATAATGGTGATGAGTATAACAAAGGCATAAGCCCAGTATCGTTTTTTATCAAGAAACTGTGGAATATAGAGCAGGAAGTTGAGGTAAAACAAGCTGATATTAATTGCGGGGTATAATAAAAATATAATCAGCAGTTGCCTGGTGTTTAAATGATCATTCATACTTGCCAGAAAAACGAAGAATGAGATCATGGCAAGCCAAAAAAGCAGATGCCAGAAAATGTGCCAGGCTGTTTTTATAATACGGGTTTGTTTATCAGTTGAAATAGAGTCCTGCATGCTATTTTGAAAATACCTTTATATACCAGTGGTAATGGCATGTAATTTAATATTTTGATTGTGATATGGGGGGATATTTATATATAGTAATTTATTTTGTCGATGAACTGGCCTTTACAATCGATGAACCACTTAAAGTGGGTAAAAAGCCGTTCATCTATAAACTCCGTGTGTTGGTCTAATACTTTTTAGCGGGTGAAGAAATAAGTATTTCTTTGTTCTATCAAATCACTCGCAATGAAAACGCTTATCAAAAATTCAAATCCTTTTATCATGTTATTGATACCTGTAATGTTTGCCCTTATTTTAGGTGTAAGCTATCAGTTTGAACAAAAAAGGGAATCATCAATGATGGGTGCTTCAGCTGTGCATGCTACTTCATTGTTTTACAAAGGTATAAGCCTTGTTAAGACTGTTTGCTCTATAGCAAAAAGTAACAATGTATGGTAATTAGCACCCAGGACTTATCTTTCAACTTTGGCGATCAGCAAGTTGTTAAATCGCTAAGTCTACAAGTTCCTGAGGGAAGCATATACGGTTTTCTTGGCCCAAATGGCGCCGGGAAAACCACCACCATCAAACTCCTGTTAAACCTGCTGAAAGTACAAAGCGGCAGCATCCACATATTTGAACAGGATATTCAACATCACCGCATCAATATATTATCACAAATAGGCTCGCTTATTGAGCAGCCAGCCATTTACCAGCATCTTACCGGAAAAGAAAATTTACTTAATCGTGCCCTGTTATTACGTGTTCCTGTAAAGCGGGTTGATGATATGCTGGCGCTTGTGCAGCTTACCGGCGCTGGCGATAAAAAGGCAGGTCAGTATTCATTGGGGATGAAACAGCGCCTGGGTATTGCGCTGGCCCTGCTTGCTGATCCTAAACTGCTTATACTGGATGAACCTACCAATGGCCTTGACCCTAATGGTATTATAGAAGTACGCGAGTTACTTATTAAACTGGTAAGGCAATATAACAAAACCGTATTTATATCGAGCCATTTACTGGCCGAGGTGGAACGGATGGCTACACATGTAGGCATCATTAACAATGGCGAACTGCTTTTTCAGGGCAGTATAAATGAATTGCAGGCATTGAGCCAGCCGCAGGTATGTATCGAAGCTGATAATACGGTTGATGCCGCTAATTTGCTTACCCGCAATCATTTTATGGTAACCGATGTTACCGATAACTACTTGTATGTACCTTATAGCAACAAACAAAAAATTGCCGAGATCAATTCCTTGCTAAATCGCAATGGGCATGCTGTATACAGTATTGGCAAGCAACAAAAAGATCTGGAGCGATTGTTTTTAGATATTACCCAAAAAGCCTGAACCCCATGAATGGATTTATATTATCGTTCCGCTCGGAGTTTTACAAGAGCCGCAAAACGCTGGGTTTTTGGGCGGCCATATTATTGCCTTTGTTTATATGTCTATTACTTTTTGTAGGCTTTTATGTTAAAAGCGAAAAGCTAACCGGTATGCCACCCATTACGTTATGGTTGCAATTTGCGGGTGCTATATTAGGCATCATGGGGTCGTTGTTATTACCCATGTTCACCATTTTTATAGCCTACTCGGTAAATAGTATTGAGCATAAGGCGGATACCTGGAAAAGCCTGTTTAGCTTACCAATTTCGCGTTGGGCGGTATATGGCGCTAAGTTTTCATATGCGGTGTTCCTGATATTTTTAACGCTCACGCTGTTTGTGCTGTTCACTATAGGTTTTGGTAACTTGTTAAGTGTGGTAAAACCCGACTTACGGTTTGATAATTACCATATGGAAAAGGAGCTGGGGCAGGTATATTTAAAATTGTTTTTATCATCATTGGGTATACTTTCCATCCAATTTTTGCTCAGCCTGCTTTGGGCCGATTTTTTAAAGCCGATGGGGATAGGCTTTGTTTGCACAATTACAGGCGTTATCCTGGCAACTAAAAACTGGGAGTACTGTTACCTTTTTCCATATTCGCACCCTATGGTAGCTATAGCTACGATGTTACATGGTGGTGATAATCCGGCAAAGGGAATCCAAATAGATATTTTTACCAAAGATGTTTTTGTAAGCATGGCGGTAGCCGCAGTTGTTTTTATACTGGGCTATTTTATAGTGCTGAAGAAGAGTATAAAATAAATACGCAGGTTTTAAGGGGGGCTTCATTTTAGCCAACCAATCAAAAAAAACTATTTTTTAGGGTGACTTACTGTTTATATCCCAATAAAAGGCAGCTCTGCACCGTTAGGTACTCCCTATTTGTAGAAAACGCAGAACATTTACCTTTGCCTCGCAGAGGTTACCCCTAACGGGTTAGTTTATAACACGTTTGTCGGCCCGGAAGCAATACTTACTACTGCTTTGCAAACGTTAATCCATCAACATTCACCGTGCTCACTTTACCAAATTCATCAACACTGAATGTCGCGGTTACTTTGCCGTACTCCTTGCGGGCATATGGCCCTCTAAAAGTATCGTAGTTCCAGCAGGTGGCTTCGGCGCTAAGGAACTTGTTTATATCCAGGCTTAACTTATCCCCGGTTGCGGTTATCACCACCGAGCCGTAAAGCGGATCAGTATAGGTACCCGCATAGGATTTTATATCCAATGTAGGGTGCGTGTCCATTACTCTTTTTGCTTCGTAATCCTTTTCGGCTTTTTCACCTTTGGCCCGCAATCCGCCGTAAAGGGTCTGAAATTCTTTGCTCCAATCCCTATCGCCACCCAACGCGAAATAATCAAAGGCTTTAAACATGAGCGCGTGGCGCACTTCTGCATGATCAAGATTGGCCAATACATATACGCCTATCTTTTTGTCTACTATCATGCCGTTAATAGCTACCAAACCACCAAGGCTACCGGTATGAAAATCAACCTTTTGCCCCTTATAATCCTGCTGAAACCAGCCCATGCCATAAGTGATCCAATGCGGTTGGGTAATGCGCGCGGTTGGATAAAATTCTTCCTGCGATACAAATGTTTGCGGTTTAAGCAACCTGGCCCAGCTTTCGGGTTTCAGCAAACGCTGATTGCCGTATTTGCTGCTATCCAGCATACAGTTAACCCATTTGGCCATATCATCCACGCATGACCACACACCACCTGCCGGAGCGATGGCATCTGTCATATCTTTTTCAACTACAATAATGGTGCTGTCAACTTTAACATGAGCCGCCGTTTGATTAGGCATACCTTTGGATTTTGAAAAAACAGGCACCGTGCGTGTCATTTTCAAAGGCGTAAAAATTCTTTTCTGAACAAAAGTTTCCCAGGGCATGCCGCTGGCTTTTTCAATAACCTTACCTGCGGCCATGTAAAATATATTCTGATAAACAAAGCCCGCCCTAAAGCCATACTGAGGTTTTACCAGCCTCATCCGGTGCAGGATCTCATCAGATGATATATTCATCGTTCCCCATAAATAATCGGTATTGCCAATGCCGCTATCATGCAGAAACAGGTCGCTAACGGTAAGTTCACGGGTTACATAGGGGTCATAGAGCTGAAAATCGGGCAGGTAATCTGTAACCTTATCGCTCCAATGCAGCTTACCCTCATCAACCAGCATTGCGGCACAGGCAGCTGTGAGTGCCTTTGTTGTAGATGCAATACCAAAAATGGTTTGTGTATCAACGTTACCTGGTTTGCCCAACTCCCGCTGGCCATAGCCTTTAGCAAATATTACCCGGCCATCCTTTACAACAGCTATAGCCAAACCCGGCACATGCCAATCAGTAACTGCCTGCTGCACGTATTTATCAAACTCCTTAATATCCGGCGTAGTTTGCGCCAGCAACATAACCGGTAACAAGCAGGTGAAGAGGAGGCTCTTTAAAAACTTCATAATACTAATGGTAAGGTTTTATGTGCTGAATATAGGCATAAAATACAATTCCAATTCACACCTCATAAGTAAAAAGCACAAAAAAATACCCCTTGCTTAACAGCAAAGAGTATCCAATTATCGTTGTTTAAAAAATGTGTTATGCTTAGTAACCGTTAACGTTATCTTCCCCTTCAATATAATTAAATGATTCGCCTGGTTTTGCAACGTGTTTTGTAAGGTCAGGATCAAAATCACTCTTTCTGCCAAGCATTGTGAAGTTTTCAGCAACTACTTCTGTAGTGTATTTCTTTACTCCATCCCTATCCTCAAACGAGCGGGTACGCAGCTTACCTTCAATGTAAACGAGTTTACCTTTTTGCAAAAATTTGGCTGCCATCTCGGCAAGGCCACGCCACATAACAATGTTATGCCATTCGGTTTGTTCAACCTTGCGCCCGTCCTTATTAAAGGTTTCAGAAGTAGCCAAGGGGAAACTTGTTACAGCAACCCCGCCATCTAATGTTCGCAACTCGGGATCCTTGCCTAAATGGCCAACAAGGATAACTTTATTTATTCCAGACATGGTATAAAGTACTGAAAAATTATTTACAAATTAAAAATATTTTTTAATAATATAAAAACAACCTTTGGAAGCGCCAATTCATGCAAATCGACTATGGGTATATATATCCAGTTTTTATTTAACATTTGGGGGGTGCTAATAGTTTTAATCATCCTCACAAATAATCGCTGATGGGTAAGAATGTGTTTCAATGGGGGAGTATCTTCTATAATATTTATGGCAGCGCCGTCGCCAAAAATCGCTACCACTTCTGGTAGTTTTACCAGTTCGCCGGCAGTCAGTAAAGAGGAGGTTTCAACCATTGGTAAATCGAACATGTTGGCCCAGATATCCTTATCGCCCCTTTTATTCATCAATACAGTGTTACCATCAGTAATTAAAAAGTAGTTAAAAAAGCGCTCGCGAACTTTAACCGTTTTTAATTTTACCGGTAAGGCAGCGGTTGCATTGCTGATAAACGCCACGCAGCCGGTACGTACCGGGCAAGTGCCGCAAGCCGGATTTTTGGGCTTGCAGAGCATAGCCCCAAACTCCATCATGGCCTGGTTATGCAGCGCGGGGTTTTTCGTATTAATTAAATCGTTTGCGATGTTCTGAAATGCCTTTTTGCCGGTGGTAGAGTTAATAGCATCATAAATTCCAAAATAGCGGGCCAGTACCCTGTAAACATTACCATCAACAACAGCCCTGGCCTCATTTGCCGAGAACGACGCTATCGCTGCGGCAGTATATTCGCCAATACCTTTCAACTTAATCAGCTCATCATAACTTCGCGGGAACACGCCCTCATATACCTCCTGCACAAGGCGCGCCGTTTTAAGCATATTGCGCCCCCGGGAGTAATAACCAAGCCCTTGCCATAGCTTAAGTACCTCATCTTCATGGGCTGCAGCAAAATGGCTTACTGTCGGATACTTTTCTACAAACCGGTTAAAATAAGGCAAACCCTGCTCAACACGGGTTTGCTGTAAAATAATTTCAGACAGCCAAATGGTATAAGCATCAGTAGTGTTTCTCCAGGGCAGGTCGCGTTTATTTTCAAGGTACCATTGCACCAGTTCGTCGGTAAAATTCATTGATGTAAAAGTAATGGATTTGGTGGCAGGAATTTAAGACGGACGATTTCTGGATTAAAAGAAACAACAGGGATAATAAAATAACCCAAACGAAAGAAAAATACTGGCTAAAAGTGCCGTTTGAAAAGCCGGGAGAATTGCCAGGTTTTCACTCTTTATTCAACTAATCTTTCATCCCAAAAAACGTATTCATATAGCGGCGTAAATAAGCCCAATTGTCTATACTTTGTAACGAAAATATGCGTTTTAGGTACTGAGTAAAAAAAATCTATTAAATATTTCGCTCTTAAATTTTAAAGCGATACTTTTGCAACCCCAAAACAGTTAAGTATTTATATAATTAAATAAAAGTAAATCAGATATGACTAAGGCAGAAATTATAACTGAAATCTCATCTAAGACAGGTATAGAGAAAGTAGACGTGCAGGAAACTGTTGAGGCGTTTTTTAAAGTTGTTAAAAGCTCAATGGTTGGCGGCGAAAATGTTTACGTTAGAGGATTCGGTAGCTTTGTAGTAAAGAAAAGAGCAAAAAAGACAGCACGTAACATTTCAAAAAATACTGCCATCATTATCCCCGAGCATTTTGTGCCCAGCTTTAAACCAGCAAAAACTTTTGTTGAGAAAGTAAAAACAGGCAACAAAACCACCAAATAATTTTAAAGATATGTATAAGAAACAAATAGCCATAAGTGTAGCAATAGTTATTGTTATGGGCTATTTGTATTATTTACCTGTTAAAGGTTTAATAAAACCCAAAGAGGCCAAAAGCGATAAAACAAACGTGCTCACCAGCCGCAAGGCTACAGCAGTAACGGTTGATATGGTATCAGAACCGGCCAAAGCCGCAATTGGGGCGGGTTTGGCAGCTAAGATAAACGACCTTGAAGGGCAATTAAAAAAAGCATCAGGCACTGATGCCGATATGTTGCAACAGCAACTGGCAAAACAGTGGGATGATGATAACCAGCCTGCACCGGCAGCATTTTACTACCAGGCTTTGGCCCGTAAGCAAAATAAAGCCGAAGATTGGTTAAATGCAGGTAATCGTTTTAACGATGCATACAAAATTACCCAGGATACTTTATTGCAGCCTGCTTTTGTAACAAACGCTGCAGAGGCTTTTCAAAATGCCTTAAAGTTACAACCTGAAAGCCTTGTGGGTAAAACAGGATTAGGCATAGCGTACGTTAATGGCGCAGGTGCCCCTATGCAAGGTATAGCCTTACTGCTTGAAGTAGTTAAAAAAGACCCGAACAATTGGAGTGCAAACCTCAACTTAGGAATGTTTGCCATGAAATCGGGACAGTACGAAAAAGCGGTTACAAGGTTTAAAACGTTACTTGCCCAAAAAACAGAACTGGAGCCAACATTTTACCTGGCCGAAAGTTACAAACAACTGGGCATGAAAAAGGAAGCAATTGCTGCTTACCAAAAATGCAAAGAAATGATGCCCGACCAAGTGTTTGGGCAACGTATTGATGAATACATAAAGGAATTAAAGAATTAATCACATTTAAAAATTATTACTATGCCGAGCGGTAAAAAACGTAAGAGACACAAAATGGCTACCCACAAACGCAAAAAACGTTTAAGAAAAAACAGACATAAAAAGAAATAAGCTGCTATAAATTAGCAGATTTTACCTGCCTTTATTAAAGGTGGGTAACTTTTTATTACGAGTGTTTTTTACCCACTTATTTACATACGGTTTTTGCCGTTTTAAGAAATGGAGTAGCAGTTGATAAAAGAATTAATTATCGATTCATCCCCCAATGGGGCTACCATTGCATTATTACAGGACAAACAACTTGTAGAACTTCACAAAGAACAAACCAGCAATAATTATACTGTTGGAGACATTTACCTTGGGCGTATAAAGAAAATTATGCCCAGTTTAAATGCTGCCTTTGTGGATGTAGGCTACGAGAAGGATGCCTTTTTGCATTATCTTGATCTTGGTCCGCAGGTGCAGAGCCTGCTGAAGCTGACCAAGCAAGTACGTAGCGGGGGATATCAGTCAAAGCTTTTGGATGGCTTTAAGCTGGAAGCCGATATCAATAAAGGAGGTAAGATCTCTGATATATTGACAAAGGGCCAGCTTATACCGGTACAAATAGCCAAAGAACCTATATCAACCAAAGGACCGCGTTTAAGTTCTGATCTTTCTATCGCAGGGCGATATGTTGTATTGGTTCCGTTTTCGGAAGCAATCTCTATCTCCAAAAAAATAAAAAGTAATACAGAGCGTAACCGCTTACGCAAGGTTGTTGAAAGTATTAAACCAAAGCATTTTGGGGTAATCATCCGTACGGTATCTGAAGGTAAAGGCGTTGAGGAATTACAAAAAGACTTGCTTGATCTGATATCAAAGTGGGAATCATTTATAACAAGGTTGCCGTCAACAGAACCATCTAAAAAGGTTTTGGGCGAAATTGGGCGTACATCAACTATCCTAAGGGATATATTGAACCCCGATTTTCAGCATATCTATGTAAATGATAACGGTATGTTCGAAGAAATTCGGTCATACATCCATGAAATATCGCCCGATATGGAAAGTATAGTTCGTATGCATAAGCATAAGGAGCCTATATTTGAGCATTTTGGCGTTGATAAACAGATTAAAGGAGCCTTTGGTAAAACCGTAAACCTTGCCGGCGGCGCTTACCTGGTTATTGAACATACCGAAGCGTTACACGTTATTGACGTGAACAGCGGTAACCGTACAGCCAGTAAAGAAAACCAGGAAGAGAACGCTTACCAGGTAAACAAAGAAGCGGCTAAAGAAATTGCCCGCCAGTTACGTTTACGCGATATGGGTGGCATTGTTGTTATCGATTTTATTGATATGCACAAGCCCCAAAACCGTAAAGAACTGTTTGATTACCTGCGTACCGAAATGACTTTGGACAGGGCAAAGCATACCATTTTACCTCCGAGTAAATTTGGATTGGTGCAAATTACACGCCAGCGTGTAAGGCCCGAAATGAACATTGTAACCAGCGAAGTGTGCCCTACATGTAATGGTACAGGTACCATTAGGCCAACCATTTTGCTGATGGACGACATTGAAAATAACTTCAATTATATATTGGATGAGCAAAACGAAAAGGGCATTACCCTATCCGTGCACCCATATATTGAAGCCTTTATTAAACAGGGTATTTATACCCGCCAAATGAAGTGGTTCCTGAAATACGGGCAGTGGATTAAAGTTAAAAGTAACCCCGCCTACCAGATCACCGAGTTTCACTTCTTCTCCAATAAAGACGAAGAGATTAAGCTGTAAGTTTTTTAGATATACAGGTATAAGATGTGCAGATGTTGATAAAACGTCTGCACATTTTTTGTTTTAGAACAAACCAAGTGCGGTTGTAGTAGGTTAAAAATCTCGATTTTATTTATTAAAAAAGAAATAACGCTCCAAAAGATTTGTCATCCTGAACGATAGTGAAGGATCTATTCGCGGGCTCTACAGGGTGAAGCGGCATGGCGATTAACAGCCCCTTCACTGCGTTCCAGGATGACAAAAGGGTAATCAACAGCGCTACCGCCCGAACACGCATCCAAATACTTAAAGCAGGTATTTTACGGTGTTGTAAGCCTTCCGCATTTTATACCGTGTAAGCTCAAATAATAAATATCTTTTTATGTAAAGCAGCAATAGCTTTCTTTTCTCCCTTACGGGATAGCCAAATTGTTTAATGATCAAATTAAAATCACTGATCATCATTTCCATCCGCGCATCATCTTTTATCATACTCCAGATACCGCCAACGTGGTTGCGGTAACAACTCATTACCTCTGGCATGACATATATTTTAAGACCTGTGGTATAGGTTGCAAAAATCTTTAATAGCTTATCGGCAGCAAAAACGTTGAAATACCAGGGCTTCTGGAAAAACTGGTTTACCTGCGGTACATTACGATATACCACGGTGGCTGTTTTGGTTTCTTCCTGCTTCCCCACAAGTAAATCGAGGTACGTATATTCACGCGGTACCGGATTTGGGTGTTCGTGCAGCGTTTTGCCAAACGCGTCAATTACCCGGGTGTAATGGCAACAAACTATGTATTCGGGATGCTGATCTAAAAAATCGACCTGTTTTTGTAATTTATGCTCATCTGTCCAATAGTCATCACCTTCACAAAGCGCAATGTATTTACCTTTACAAGCTTTAAGTGTGTTCATCAGGTTATAATAACAACCCTTGTTTTTTTCATTTGCAATCACTGTAACTTTTGTAGGATAGCTTTCTTTAAAAAATTTAACAACCTCCGATGTACCATCGGTTGAGCAATCGTCTCCAATTACAATTTCAAATTTAAAATTAGTTCGCTGCATGATAAAGCCATCAAGCGCCTGGAAAATAAATTGTTTTTGATTGAAAGTAATACAGCATATGCTTACCACTAATTCGCGCTTTTTCATCATAACTCACTCATTTCGGTTTATTTTGCAAACGATAAAATTAGCTAAAGGTTAAAGTAGATAATGCAGGTTGTAAGCAACTTGTGCCCTTTATTGGATACCGTTTTAATTTAGTGTCTGCAAAACCCTGCAAGTATTGCTCAGCCCAAAGTTCATTTTCCAAATGTATTTAATTGAAAGTCAATGCTATAGAAATTTGTAATAATTTTATAAAATTGTAAATAGCAACCAAATGTTTTACAAAAAGTGTAAAATCTCTTTACAATTAGACACAAACCGGCAAAAAAATACATGTCTGTTTCACAGCTGATTTACAGCTGAAAAGCATTTTAAATTAGCTGAAAAATGAATCATTAATGAACACTAAAAAATAGCGTTGGTACGTTTATTGCAATAAACACATGTCTCAAAGCCGGGTTCATATCAATATTAAATGTTGATTTTTTTTTTAAGAATTAAAAATTTTAATGAAGCAGGCAATAACCTAAAGCATTTAAATGAAATAGACCAAATAATACAAAAAACGAATTGACATGATAGTAATTGGAGCAGGCGGACACGCATTAGAAGTGCTGGATGTGTTATTGGAAAATCCGGTAACTGATGAGATGTTTTTCTATGACGACATCAATATTTCAAACGTCAGATTGCGGAATTACGATGTACTGAAATCAGCAGATGATATTAGAGGTATTTCACATGGTAAATTCAATTTCATTTTAGGCATTGGCGATCCTGCTAAAAGGCGGTTTCTTTTCAACAAGTTTGTTAAACTGGGAGGGGTGTATTGCCCGTTAAAATCCATCACATCTACATTTAGTCAATTTGTAAATAATTTATGTTTCGATGTGATGAAAAATTGTTTCATTGGCTCGGGAGTTGTGATTGGAAAAGGTTGCTTAATAAACACCGGAGCCCAAATTCATCATGGTGTTCAAATTGGCGAATTTACCGAAATTTCACCACGGGCAACCATACTGGGAGATGTAAAGATAGGCTCTAATTGCAGCATAGGCGCCAATGCAACTATTTTACCACGGCTAATTATTGGCTCTAATGTTACCATAGGAGCCGGCTCAGTGGTTACCCACAACATTGCTGGCAATTCTGTGGCGTATGGCAACCCGGCCAGGGTAGTCAACGAGGTACTTACACATTTTTAGTACTTGCCTTTTTTATAGTCCGGATTTTAAACCGGCCAATTGTTTAGGATCGGCAGTATGCGCTAATAGTAAATTGTTGTTGATCGCTAAGCATTAAATTGCCGCAAATGGTGGTCGGTATGTTTATAAACCAAATAGCCAATTTGTTCAGTAGTCATTTTTCCGAAAAATGGATGAACAAAATCATAGTTTGAAAAATCCGAATACTCCTCAACCAGGCCGATCCATTTATTTTTTTCGGCTATAACATCCCCGTTGCCGGTTACTTTAAATCCGGCAACAGTAGGCATATTTTTCTTTACCGGGAGCTCATCTTTAATCATACCTTTCAAAGCCATCCTGCCAAATAAATAACCGATGAAAGATTGTTTATACTTTTGCCTGCCCAATACCATTTCGTCAAAAAGGGTGCAATGTTTCACCATTTGGTAAATATTCATTTTGCCCCATTGCGCAGTATTGGTTTCGTCAAGTTTTTTAATTCGGGTTAATAGTTCCTCCCTGGTTGTTTGGTCAAATATGGTTTTCATAGGCTTCATTATTTTTGAAATGATAGGTTGGCTAATTTAAGAGGTTATCAAACAAAAATAAGTGATAAAGCCTGATAAAAAACACTGCTATGATCCTGTCATTGTTCTGATTTTTACAAACAGCGTGCCTGCTTTGAGTAAATCCCCGGTAATACTTATACTCACCAAAAAGCGAACGGGTATATTTTACTAATTTAATTAGTAAAACCTATGATTTAATCTGCATATTTGTACATCTAAAATGGCGTGGTTTCATGAATGCTTTAGAAAAAAAATCTGCACATCTGAAATTTGTAATCTGCACATATAACAATAATGGCCAAAACTAAATTTGCGTATTTCTGCCAAAGCTGCGGCTTCGAATCGGCCAAGTGGCTGGGTAAATGTCCCTCGTGCCAGCAGTGGAACACCTTCGTAGAAGAGATTATAGATAAGGGTAACACCAACAACGCTGTACCTACATGGAAGGTTACTTCAAACACCCAGCAAAGAGCCAATAAGCCGGTGCAGGTTGCCGATATCACCTTTAGTGAAGAACACCGCATGCTTACTCCCGATAAAGAGTTTAACCGGGTATTGGGTGGTGGTATAGTTGCAGGCTCACTGGTATTAATAGGCGGCGAGCCGGGCATAGGTAAATCAACCCTGATGTTGCAGCTGGCCCTCAACATGCCCAACCTCAAGGTACTTTATGTATCGGGCGAGGAAAGCGAAAGGCAGATTAAGATGCGGGCAGAAAGGCTGGCGATGCCCCCCCCGCCCCCTGAAGGGGGAGCTAAAAAGAATAGCTCATTAATCATAAACTCAGAAACTCCCCCTTCAGGGGGCGGGGGGGCTTGCTACGTGCTTTGTGAAACATCCACCCAAAACATATTTAAGCAAATAGAGGCACTGGAGCCCGACCTGGTGGTGATCGACTCTATCCAAACCCTGCATTCATCGCATATCGAATCTACTCCGGGGAGTGTGTCACAGGTACGCGAATGTACGGCAGAGATGCTTCGCTTTGCCAAAGAAACTTCAACCCCCGTATTCCTGATAGGCCACATTACCAAAGATGGCATGATAGCCGGCCCCAAAATACTGGAACACATGGTTGATACCGTACTGCAGTTTGAGGGCGACAGGCACCATGTATACCGCATCCTGCGCACTATAAAAAACCGTTTCGGCTCTTCGTCCGAGCTTGGTATTTATGAAATGTTAGGCGAGGGCCTCAGGGAAGTATCCAACCCTTCCGAAATACTGTTATCACACCGGGATGAACCTTTGAGTGGCATCACCATATCTGCAACCTTAGAGGGCATGCGGCCTATGCTGATAGAAACCCAGGCATTGGTAAGTACATCGGCCTATGGCACGCCTCAGCGCACCGCTACGGGCTTTGATACCAAACGGATGAGTATGTTATTGGCCGTGCTTGAAAAACGCTGTGGTTTCAGGCTGGCGGCCAAAGATGTGTTCCTGAATATTACCGGGGGCATCAGGGTTGAAGATCCCGCTATCGACCTGGGTTTGGCAGCAGCCATCATATCATCGCATGAGGATATGCCTGTGCCCTTTAAAACCTGCTTTGCCGGCGAGATAGGGCTCTCTGGCGAGATCAGGGCGGTAAACCGTGTAGAACAGCGCATAGCCGAAGCGCAAAAGCTGGGATTCAACCAAATATTTATCTCCAAATACAACCTCCCATCCGGAGGGCAGGACAAAAAACGAATGGACCTATCCCGCTATGATATCGACATAAAAATTGTAAGCAGCATAGAGGAGGTTTTTGGCCAGCTATTTGGATAGCAGGGAATGCTTAAAGCAGAAAGCTCAAAGCAAAAAGCTAATCAAAAAAAAGCTCAGAGAATGTTTCCCTGAGCTTTTTTATTAAAGTCTTGCTTTAAGCTTTTGGCTTTCACCTTTTAGCTTAAAAAGTAGGTAATACTATTTTACGGATGCGGTTATTGCCGGCATCAGCTACATAAATGTTGCCATTGGCATCAGCAGCCACACCTTGTGGTGAATTAAACAAAGCACTTGCTCCAGCACCATCTGCAAAACCTGCAGTTGAACTCCGGCCGGCTAATGGCAATAAAACCTTATCAGTAGTAACTTCAAACACACGACCGGTTTGGTCAGTTATAAACAGGTTTCCCTTAGCATCAATTGCTATTGCTGATGGTGAACCAAGCACCTGGTGTTTTGCATTGCCCAAATAAGTAGTAACAATACCAGCAGATGTAATTTTACGAACAGCATAGTTTTGCGCGTCGGCCACATAAATATTACCGGCAGCATCAATTGCCAGCCCCGATGGTTTATTAAATGAAGCGCTGGTGCCCGTAACCTGGTCAACATAGGCAGATGACCTGTTACCTGCAAACGTTGTTACCACACCAGCTGGTGTAATTTTACGGATAAGGTTGTTACCTCTATCGGCTACGTATATATTACCGGCAGCATCAATAGCAAGGCCACGTGGATTATTAAATGAAGCCGCCGCACCTGTTCCGTCATCATATCCTGCGCTACCGCTTCCGGCCAGGGTACTTACTACGCCTGCAGGTGTAATTTTACGGATAATATTATTACTGAAATCGGCCACATAAATGTTACCTGCAGCATCAGTTACCAGGCTTTGCGGCGCATAAAAACGGGCATTAGCCAATGAGCCATCTACGTAGCCAATGGTTCCGTTACCGGTTAGTGTGCTTACATCGCCGGCGCTGGTAACCTTCCTTATCGCGCTGTTAAATGCATCGGCCACATAAAAACTACCATCGCTGCTAAGCGTAATACCCTGTGGGCTGTAAAAAGATGCAGCGGTACCACTACCATCAACAAAGGCCGGGGCAGCATTACCTGCAAATGTGCTTACTGTACCAACTTTTGAGGTAAGATCACCTCCGGTAGTAAACTCAATTACTTTACCATAACCGGTACCAACAACATTACTTGCATAAGCACGCACATAATATTTAGTATTGATTTTTAACCCTTTCATTTTACTTGTAAAACTTAGCGAGATAACAGTATCCTGGGTTTTTGAATCGGTAATGGTAGGGCTTGTATTTGTAGTGCTCCAGCAAACACCATAATAAGTAATACCAGCGGTAAGTGTTTCGGTGATCAATCCACCGCTGTGGGCACTTGTATCGGCGGCATCTTTAACTACATCGGTAGTAGTAATTACTGGTATAGAGCCAGCCACAGGATCGCTGCTTTTAACGCATCCTGTAACGGCAAAAGCAAAAAGGATTGCCACAAACAGGACTAATTTAGTATGGGTTTTGTTCATTGGGTTGTTATATGAATTAATTAAGCAAGGGTATGTTGTTAGCTGTAAAAATAGTCCAACTTGTTAAAGCTTATTACTTTATTAAGATATTTTAACATTCATTAACATTTTAACAAATGATAGATGCAAATTGAACATAAATAAATGAGTTTACTGTGAACATATACGTTTGGTTACGCTAAAACGTAACAAACAAAATTCAATAAAAAGAGTGGCCAACATTTTACATTTTATGATGTTATTCAGCAATAAACTATAAAATGAAATCAGCGCTGTTAATAGTTCCTGTGTTTTGCACAACAATGGCATTGGCCCAATTGCATACACCGCTGCCACATGGTATGGTTTATGGAAAAAAACCGGATACCACCACCTTAATGACTGCCGCCAAAACGGAGGCATTTATGGGCAAGAAAACACGGATCAGCACGACCATTGAGGGCAAGGTTACGCGGGTGACCAAACAAAAAGGCGGCTGGTTTGAAATGGATGCGGGCAGCGGAAAAATAATTGCAGCTCATTTTAAAGATTATAACATCACCATTCCCCAAAATATAACCGGGCGCAGGGTAATTATTGAAGGTGTTGCTCAAAAGCTATTTATCGCTGATGATCTGCAACACCTGGCCGGTGACACCGTTACCGGAAAAAAGCAACACAAGGTAAAAACAGATGCCAGGAGAAGATTAATTTTTGAGGTGACAGGGCTGATGGTGGATAAGTAGCCTCTTTTTGCCAATAACTTATTTATCCAGGCGTGTAAACGAAAAACTATAGATTATACGGATGCCACCTACTGCCCTTGATCTGTTTTCAGAGCTCAAGATGTCGCCATGGAAGTTAAGATCAATAACGTTTCTTTTGGTGGAGAGCAGCATATACCCTAAGCCAGCGGTTCCGCCGGGGCCGCTATCGCTGAAAGTATCGCCGCCGGCACGAATGAAACCACCCAGGTGCACATAAAACCGGGGCTCCACATAATATCTTCCGGCCAATCCTGCATAAACAACGTAAGGTACCTCTACACCAACCGAGGGTACTATACTAAAACTTTTATTGAGTTTTATTTCGCCCTGGAAAACGATGCCAAAACCTGTAGGATTTTCTGCTGACGTACTAAACGCAGGGCCAAGTCCGATTGCATTTTTCGCCTGTGCATTGGCGTAACCGGTGATAAAAATAAACAGGATAAGGGCTATTACAGCTTTGCAGGCAGTATTCATAAGGTTGATTTAGGGCAAATGACAAAGGCTCCTGAACAGAGCCTTTGAAAAATAATACAATATGTTGAAATTACAAAATACGGATATGCCTAATTAAATTTCGCGTCGCGGGTTAATACTGCCGGCTCCAGGTAAAGGTCTTGAGTGAAAAGCTCTTTTACTTTTTGCGCTATTTCGGCCCGGTTCACGGTAGCGGCTTCACGTTTACATTTCAGGTGATGCTCTTTTGCCACCTTTTCGGCCAGATCGCCAAGCGTTTTTACTTTTAGCTCTTTGCCAAACCTCCCGGCAAGTGCAAATCCTGATCCGGCAACAACAAGGCCTAAAGCAGCCATCATAGGCTGAAAAAAGAACCCGGCTAATGATGCGATAAGTATAAATGCAAATGCAGTTATGATGCCTTGCTTAGGCTGCAGCAGGTTAAGCTGAAAGCCCATTTCTTTTTCTATCTCGGTTATAACTACAATACGATTATCACGGGGAAAGATATCCTCCAGCTTGGTTTGGGGTTTTACAAGCTCTTTAGGGGCGGCAATGGTGGTGTTAATGGCATTCCTGATCTTATAAAATGCCTGCTGTGTGGTACAGCTTTCGTTGTTGGTTTGCTTTACTTTTTCAACTACGATATCGCAAAGTTTGCCGAAGGTTTTAACATCTTTAAAAGATGTATCTTCTAAACTGATATTAAATGATCTTTCAATTTTTACAAGAACGTCATCCAAATCCTCAGGATCAACATTATTTAGGTTGAATGCCTGGTTATTACTCAAATTAACTTTCAAACTATAGCAACTAAATTTAACCATAATTTGCCTGTAACCGGGTGGGGTTACAGGCAACTATTATAAGCGTTTAAACTACAACGTTTAGTAATTCAATATTTTACTACCTGCTCAGGTACATTGATTTCTCTTTGTACAAGTGCCTGAAGTATGGATCCTGCAGGTTAGGTATAAAGCGGATGGATTCACCTGTTGATTTCATTTCGGGGCCTAATTCCTTAGTTACCTCAGGGAATTTATCAAAGGAGAATACCGGCTCTTTTATAGCATAGCCCCATAGCTTACGCTCTATGGTAAAGTCTTTAAGTTTATTAACTCCAAGCATTACTTTGGCGGCAATGTTGATGTATGGCACGTCATAAGCTTTCGCGATAAAAGGCACCGTACGTGATGCGCGCGGGTTAGCTTCAATTACATACACACTATCATTTTTAACCGCAAACTGTATATTCAGCAAGCCACGCACATTTAATGCTTTGGCAATTTTAACGGTATATTCCTCCATGAGGCTGATCACATTGTCAGAAAGATCAAAGGGCGGCAACACCGCAAATGAATCGCCAGAATGGATCCCGGCAGGTTCAATATGTTCCATTAAGCCAATGATATGTACATCATCTCCATCGCTTATCGAGTCCGACTCGGCTTCCGCCGCACGGTCAAGGAAGTGATCTATCAGTACACGGTTACCCGGCAGGTTACGCAATAAGCTTACAACAGCTTTCTCCAGGTCCTCGTCATTAATAACTATACTCATACCCTGTCCGCCTAAAACATAGCTCGGGCGAACTAACACAGGGTAACCTACATGGTGAGCAACCTCAAGAGCCTCTTCAGCGCTTTCGGCAACACCATACTTAGGATATGGAATATCAAGCTCTTTCAGCAAATCTGAGAAGCGGCCACGATCCTCGGCCACATCCATATCATTAAATGATGTTCCGATAATGTTGATGCCATGCTCCTGCATTTTCTCTGCCATTTTCAAAGCAGTTTGCCCACCTAACTGAACTATTACACCGTAAGGTTTTTCCAGTTCAATAATCTCGCGAACATGCTCCCAGTAAACCGGCTCAAAGTATAGCTTATCAGCCATGTTAAAGTCGGTAGATACTGTTTCCGGGTTACAGTTAATCATGATGGCCTCAAAGCCTGATTCTTTTGCGGCTAATAAACCATGCACGCAGCTATAATCAAACTCAATACCTTGTCCTATACGGTTAGGGCCTGATCCTAACACAATAATCTTCTTTTTATCTGAGCAAACGGATTCGTTCTCGCCCTCGTAAGTTGAATAGTAGTAAGGGGTTTTAGCAGGAAACTCGGCGGCGCAGGTATCAACCATCTTGTAAACACGCTTAATGCCCAATCCCTTGCGGCGCTGGTAAACATCCTCTTCGGTTACGTTACCTAAAATGTAGGCAATCTGCGTATCCGAGAAACCTTTTTGTTTAAGGGTGAAGAAGAATTCCTCTGGAATGTTATTCAGTGAATAACGGCGCAGTTCGTTCTCTAAATTAACTACATCCATGATTTGGTTCAGGAACCAGCGATCTATCTTGGTAACTTTACGTACCGATTCAATAGGCACACCTAAGCTTAATGCATCATAAATATGGAACAACCTATCCCAGCTTGGATGCTCAAGGCTGTACATGATCTCATCCAGGTTGCGGCTCTGGCGACCGTCGGCACCTAAACCGGCACGACCAATCTCCAAACTCTGACAAGCTTTTTGCAACGCTTCGATAAAGCTGCGTCCAATACCCATCACTTCGCCTACTGATTTCATTTGCAGGCCAAGCTCTTTGTTTGCGCCTTTAAACTTATCAAAGTTCCAGCGGGGTATCTTAACGATCACATAATCCAAAGTAGGCTCAAAATAGGCCGAAGTTGTTTTGGTGATCTGGTTTTCTATTTCATCAAGGTTGTAACCTATGGCCAGCTTGGCAGCGATTTTAGCAATTGGGTAACCTGTTGCTTTTGATGCCAGTGCCGATGAACGCGAAACGCGTGGGTTAATTTCAATAGCGATGATAGATTCATCGGCAGGGTTAACCGAGAACTGTACGTTACAGCCGCCGGCAAAGTTGCCAATGGCCCGCATCATACGGATAGCCTGGTTACGCATATCCTGGTAGCAGCGGTCGCTCAGGGTCATGGCCGGGGCCACGGTGATTGAATCGCCGGTATGGATTCCCATCGGATCAAAATTCTCGATAGAGCAGATGATGATCACGTTGTCGTTACTATCGCGCAGCAGCTCTAATTCGTATTCCTTCCAGCCTATAACGGCCTGCTCAACCAAAACCTCGTGGGTTGGCGATGCCTGTAGGCCTTTGTTTAAAGCGGCGTCAAAATCTTCTTTTTTATGAACAAATCCTGCTCCTTTACCACCCAGTGTATAACTTGGGCGAATAACCAGCGGGAAGCCAATCTCCTGTGCGCCTTCTTTTCCTTCTAAAAAAGAGTTGGCAATTTTTGATTTTGCAACACCTACACCAATATCAACCATTAATTGACGGAAAGCCTCGCGGTTTTCTGTTTTTTCAATTGCGGCTATATCTACACCTACAATTTTAACACCGTATTTTTCCCAAATTCCACGTTCGGCAGCCTCAATACAAAGGTTGAGCGCGGTTTGGCCGCCCATGGTAGGCAGTACAGCATCAATTTTTTGTTCGGTAAGTATCTGTTCAATACTTGCGCAGGTGAGTGGAAGCAGGTAAACATGATCCCCAATAACCTTATCCGTCATGATAGTTGCCGGATTGCTGTTGATGATGGATACGGTAATACCTTCTTCTTTAAGGGAAAGGGCGGCTTGTGAGCCAGCGTAATCAAATTCGCAGGCCTGGCCAATAATGATGGGACCAGAGCCAATGATCAGAACGGATTTGATGGAATTATCTTTGGGCATAGGGCTTTTTTTTAATTCAAAAGTTCTAAGTCAAAAGTTACCGGCTTTTTGCAAGCCTGTAAACGATTTTTCCTATGCACTGAAGGCGAGAAATCCCGACCTCAGTGTCGGGGTGCAAAGATAGGGTTTTGTTAAACACAATTAATCTTTTTTTTGAATTAATATTTATATTTTATGTACATCCTTAAATTTGAGCATTTGGATGAGTTTAAGCTCCTTTTCGGTATCAAACCCGCATGATGTATTAAAATTTTGTGGATTTACGTAGGTGCCAAATAACATATCCCACCAAACAATATCGCCGTAATTACTGGTATGTTTTTCATACTCGTGGTGTATGCGATGCATTTCGGGTCTTTGAAAAATGTAGCCAATCCATTTAGGGGTTTTTATATTGGTATGATAAAAAAACTCGCCCAAAGCGGTGCATAAGGTGTATATAGCTCCGGCTTCGGGATTTAGTCCCAGTAGGGAGTACACATCTTTCCACCCGGGATTGTTAAAAAAAAATGTCATTTCGATGGAGCATGGGGAGGAATGAGCGGGGCGCGAAAGAGAAATCCTATGCGACAGGCGTCGACTATGCAGGCGTCGAAGATTTCTCCTCACCACGGCGCTCAATTCCCGTTCTGGTTCGCTCGAAATGACATTTTCTTTTATTAATAAGAGATGGATACATCAACAAGCCGCCTATCACAGCCGTTTACAACTATCTCCGGGGGGACGATTTTCATCTCCTCTCGTATACATATTTATATTATTCAATACCTGCAATAAGCCTGTTGTTTCCATAAAATCTTAATATATTTATAGTGTGTAAATTACCTAATAAACCAATTAAACTTGTAATTGTAGTATTCTACAATTACCTTACGGCGATAATCATGATGAAGAAACCAACATTTTTTTTGCTTGCTGCTATTTTGTTTTTAGGAAGTTGCGGTATGCTGCAGTCAATAATGAAATCTACTTTTCCTTATACTGCCGATCTGGCAATCCCTGCATCGTCAAAGGTAGGTGAGCCTCATACGGCCATAAGCATTGCAAACAGTTTCGATCAGGATTTTACAAAAGACGGTAACAACGCCAACAGAATCAGCGAGGTTCGTATTATCTCGGCTAAATTACAATCCAAAGATCCGTCAGATTATAATATTGGCAACATTGAGGCATTAAGAATTTATATGTCAAAAACCGATGGCAGCGACGAGGTTTTAGTGGCTGTACGTAAGGATATTACCCCAAACGTAGGCAATAGCATTGTTCTTGATATTGATAACTCCCACTTTTTGGATGAGCTTGTACGCCAGCCGAGCGTACGCGTAAGAATGGTTTATTTGCTGCGCAAAGCCTCCGACGTTGATATCAGTTTAAAAGTATCACTTGGCATCGGCGCCGAACCGAGGCAGCGATAATTTGTTAATTACTGCTTAAACAGATGTTATACAATTAACTCATCTGGCGCATGAGCAATTGCAGAGCAAGCTAAAGCGACATTTTTAAGGGCCGCCGCAGGAATTTATTGGGGAAAAAGAATGCTGTTATTTAATCAGCTTATTATCGCCATCCGGAAATACCAATATTGGCTCATACACACGGGCTTCTTCCCTCTCCATATATGCGTATGACATGATGATAACCACATCGCCAACCTGGGCCAGCCGTGCGGTAGCACCGTTTAGGCAAACCGTGCCGTTGCCACGCTCGCCTTTTATAACATACGTTTCAAAACGGGCGCCGTTGTTATTATTTACGATCTGAACTTTCTCATTAGGTATAATATTGGCTGCCTCAATCAGATCTTCGTCAATTGTAATACTGCCCACATAATTCAGTTCCGCCTGTGTTACCTTCACCCTGTGAATTTTGGACTTTAATATCTCAATAATCATGGTGCAAAGTTATAAATAATTCGGTCCATTGTTAATGGTCGATAGTCCATGGATTGTAAAATGATTATCACCTGCATTTTAGCTATAAATAACCCAATTAACATGCCCTAAATAGGACCATCTATTCATTAATATATCAACATATTATCTATCAATCTCGTTTTACCGGCGCGGGCAGCCACCAGGGCAACTACTTTTTTTGTAGCGGCGGTAATCGGTTTCAGGGTATCCCCATCAACTATTTCAAAATATTCAGGGATAATGCCAGGTTCGTTATTCAGCATCTGCTCTGCCTGTTGTTGTAGCTCTGGTATGCTATCCACATTAAAATGCGCCTTAACCCAGCCCAGGGTTTTAGATAAGATGAGCGCGTGCTCCCTGTCATAAGCTGTTAAATGAACATTCCTTGAGCTCATGGCCAGCCCATCGGTTTCGCGCTGTATGGGGCACATCACCAGTTTAACAGGCATGTTCAGCAGTTCAACCATTTTAGTGATTACCATAACCTGCTGGTAATCCTTTTGGCCAAAAAAAGCCATATCTGGTTTAACAATATTAAACAGTTTATTTACCACATGCATCACACCCTGGTAATGCCCCGGCCTGAATTTGCCTTCCAGCAAATGCTCCATATCGCCTATGTCCAAATGCCATTTCTCATCGTCATCATAAATTTCGCTTACAGTTGGATTGAACAAAATATCGCAGCCTGCCTGCTCCAGCATAGCAATATCTGCAGCTATCGGGCGGGGATATTTTTCTAAATCTTTAGGGTCATTAAACTGTGTAGGGTTTACAAAAATGCTGCAAACAACCTCGGTGCACACTTGCTGCGCCTGTTTAATTAATGATATATGGCCGTTGTGAAGCGCGCCCATAGTAGGAACAAAGCCAATAGTTTTGCCCGTTTTATAGGTAAAATACTGCGCTACCTCTTGCCTGGTGGTAAATATTTTCAATGCAATTTAAATTACAAAATTTGGCAAAGGTGTACTTTTTTGTAAAAAATTCCAAAAGTTACTTGCATAATTCGTTGACAGTTTATATAATAATGATTACATTTGCAAACTCAAATTTTTTGACTTCTTTACATATTTTTAATACTGATTAAGTGATGGGTAAATCTAAGCTATTGTTTATAACTCATGAAATGTCTCCTTTCCTTGAACTCACAAAAATTGCTGAAATAACAAGACAACTTCCGCAGGCAATGCAGGAGAAGGGTTACGAGATCCGTATCCTTATGCCTCGTTTTGGCAATATCAATGAGCGCAGGAACAGACTTCATGAAGTTATCCGTTTATCGGGTATGAATATTATTATCAACGATAATGATAACCCGCTGATCATCAAGGTAGCATCTATCCCGGCAGCACGTATGCAGGTATATTTTTTAGATAATGAAGAATATTTTCAGCGTAAACATGTGTTTGGTGATAAAGACGGCAAATTTTACGCCGATAACGATGAAAGGATGATCTTCTTTTGCAAAGGTGCATTGGAGACAGTTAAAAAATTAGGCTGGGCTCCTGATATCATCCATTGCCATGGATGGTTAAGCGCTTTGGTACCTGCTTATTTAAAAACTACCTACAAAGACGATCCGACATTTAAAAATTCAAAGATCATCTATTCCATCTATGAAAATGACTTTAAGGACAAGTTGGCTAATGATTTCGCCCAAAAAGCAATCATGAGCAACATGACCGAAGAGCATGTGGATACCTATAAGGAAGGTACAAATTCTGCGCTATATGCAGGCGCCATTCAATACTCTGATGGCATTGTTTTGGGCAGCGAAAATATCGATGCAGATGTGTTAAATAATGTTAAAAACAGCAATAAATCGGTTTTAGAATTTGATTCTACCGCAGATTTCGAAAATTATTACAATTTTTACGACGAAATTACCAACGACGAATTGGTGCATGTTGCATAATACTTAATATTATATATGAAATTTTTCCGATTAGACTTATTGACCCTGTTAATAAGTCTTTTTATTTTGAATAGCTGTAAGCGCCAGGATGGCATTGGTTTAGGTATTGATACATCAAACCAGATAAGCGGTAACTTAATTGTTGATACCAATGTGGTTATCAATACCGTTGCCGAAGACTCTTCCACGGTAATTACATCAGGCCTTACCAAAACACCACTGGGTGATTTTGTTGATCCTGCTTTTGGCACAGTTAAAGCAAATGTTGCCTTAGGTATGCTTTTGCCTACCGCTCCTTATACGGTGCCTCCGGGTACGCTTACCATTGATTCGGCTGTATTGGTATTGGGGTATGCAAATGGTTTTTATGGCGACTCAGTAGCTACACGTTACAAGATCAATGTGTATCAGCTAAAAGTGAAGCCGCTTAATCAAACCTACTATAGTAACCAGCACTGGGATAATGAGGCAACCGTTTTAGCAACCAAAACATTTACAGCTAACACGCATGATAGTTTAACAATTGCCAGGATACGTAAAGACACAATTGATACTGTGCAAAGGGTAGCCCCTCAATTACGCGTAGCATTCAGCAAAAAATTCATTTATGATAACCTGTTTAATGCAAGTGGTACTCAATTATCATCTGACGCGGCTTTTCAAAATGCCGTTAAGGGTTTATACCTTACTGTAGAAAGGGCTCAGCCATCAAATGCAGGCGGTACTTTACAGTTAAATCTTGCTTCTACTGCATCTCATTTAGATATTTTTTACAAGGCCAAAAACGACACGACAACCGATACAACAACCGTGTCATTAACCTTCCCGATACATGCGGCAGAGATCATCCACAAATATAATTCAACCATAACTGCAGCCAGGGCCGCCACAACTACACAAGCCACTTTTTACTTACAAGGCTTAGGTGGTTTACGCAGTAAGATTTCTTTCCCTGGACTGAGCAAGCTTAATCCGGATTCAATTGTACTAAACCGTGCCGAACTGGTTATAACACCGGTACAAGGTTCAGGAATACCATATGCGCCTTTTTCTAAATTGACAATGTATCAATTGGATATTGCACATCAGCGTATCCTGATACAGGATGCTTCGTCAACTGATGCCCGTTACCAGGCTGGTTTATTTGGCGGCTTTTATACCCGAACAACCAAAGAGCCTGTTAAAGCCTACCGTTTTGTTATCACCGGCTACATTCAGGACCTGATCCGTAAAAAGACGGTGGATTACGGAACTTACATAGCTCCTATTGATACCACCGAGGTAAATTCAACAACAGGTGCATCGGGTATTGCTACAAGTGTACAAACCGCTGCCCGCGCTATACTGATCGGTAACGATAAAAATTCACCTTACCGCATTAAGTTGAATATCATTTATACCAAGATCCCCAAGTAAAAAAACTTCAAGTTAAATAAAAAGAATCCCCGCTTAGGGGATTTTTTTGTTTAAGCCAACAGCACTTCTTAAAAATAATTTTTAAGTAAGTAAAAACCTTGCACTATTCTCAAATAATTAAAATAATTAGCTGTGAAGTATGTTATATAGCTGATTATTTTTGCTCCATTTACATTTTATAAAATTTACTATGTGCGGAATTGTTGGTTATATAGGTTACAGGGATGCTTATCCCATCATTATAAAAGGCCTTCATCGTTTAGAGTACCGGGGCTATGATAGCGCCGGCGTAGCTTTATTTGATAAGGAACTTAAAGTTTACAAAAAGGCCGGAAAGGTTGATGACCTTGAAAAATTTGTTAAAGATATTGACCTTAAAGGGACAGTAGGCATGGGCCATACCCGTTGGGCCACACACGGTGCTCCAAGCGATCGTAACTCTCACCCGCACTCTTCAGGTAACCGTAAGCTTACCATCATTCACAATGGCATCATCGAGAATTATGGCATCATCAAGGAAACACTTACCGCCAAAGGCCATGTTTTTAAAAGCGATACCGACACAGAAGTTTTAATACACCTGATAGAGGATATTCAGGACGAAACCGGCCTTGATCTGCGCGAAGTAGTAAGGGTGGCCCTGAACAAGGTTATAGGTGCTTACGCTATTGTGATCATGAGTGCCAATGAGCCCGATTTGCTTATAGCAGCCCGGAAAGGCAGCCCTATGGTAATTGGTGTTGGTAAGGGCGAATACTTTGTTGCATCTGATGCTACGCCTATTGTGGAGTACACCAAAAACGTGATCTATTTAAATGATAACGAAATTGCCTTTATTAACCGCGATAGCCTGCTGATAAAAAATATCGATAATTCGGTACAAACCCCATATATTCAGGAACTCGATCTTAAGCTGGAAATGCTGGAAAAAGGCGGCTACGATCATTTTATGCTGAAAGAGATCTATGAGCAGCCACGTTCTATCCGCGATTGTTTACGCGGCCGTATTTACCCGCAGCAGGGCAAAGTACAACTGGGTGGGATAAAAGAATACACCGAGAAGCTAAAGAATGTAGACAGGATCATTATTATTGCCTGTGGAACCTCATGGCATGCCGGCTTAGTAGGCGAGTACCTCATTGAGGAATATGCCCGTGTACCTGTAGAGGTTGAATATGCATCGGAGTTTAGGTACCGAAATCCTATTATTACAGAGAAAGACCTGGTTATAGCCATTTCCCAATCCGGCGAAACCGCCGATACCATGGCAGCCATTGAATTGGCCAAAGAAAAGGGAGCCACCATTTTTGGTATTTGCAACGTAGTTGGGGCATCTATACCCCGCACTACACATGCGGGAGTTTATACCCATGCCGGGCCCGAGATAGGTGTAGCATCAACCAAAGCATTTACCGCACAGGTGAGTGTTTTAACCCTTATCGCTTTTTACATAGCGCAACAACGCGGCACAATAACCCAAAGCAAACTGGTTGAATATTTAACCGAGCTTGATGAAATACCGCAGCTGGTTGAGCAGGCTTTAAAATGCAATGACCATGTAATGAAGATTGCCGCTAAGTTTAAAGACTCCACCAATTGCCTATTCCTGGGCAGGGGTAGCTCGTTCCCGGTTGCACTGGAAGGTGCTTTGAAGCTAAAGGAAATCTCTTACATACATGCGGAAGGCTATCCGGCTGCCGAAATGAAACACGGCCCTATCGCCTTAATTGACGATGACATGCCAGTTGTGGTAATTGCTACCCAAAGTTCATCGTACGAGAAAGTGATCAGCAATATACAGGAGGTTAAAGCCCGCAAAGGCCACGTAATAGCAATAGTTACCGAGGGTGATACAGAAGTTAAAGCGATGGCCGATTATGTGATTGAAATCCCCGCAACCAACGAAGCTTTTGTGCCGCTGCTTGCTACCATACCATTACAGCTATTGGCTTACCACATTGCTGTAATGCGCGGCTGTAACGTTGATCAGCCAAGGAATTTGGCCAAATCTGTTACGGTAGAGTAGTTATAGATATGAGATGTTAGATATGAGATTTGAGAAAGCTTCAAAAGCGTTTCAAATCTCATTTTTGTTTAATATCCTTTTCCGGTGTCCTCACAGCGGGTACAGATTTCAAATCTCATTTTTGGTTAAAGAGAAAAATACCCCTTCCGTTGTTTGTGTGTTCACAAACAACTATGAGAGCGGCTTTCTGCAAGCTGTTTGTGAGGACACAAACAGCGGGTACAAAAGACTAATAATAGAAAAAGCGATGGTTTAAACCATCGCTTTTTCTATTATATTGGAGCCTGCAAACTGCAAACCAAAAACTGCAAACTAACCTAAGCCGGCATTTGTTTCATGGTTTCTGCCAAATCAAGCTCGAGGCCTTTGGCAATAGCCATACCTAAGTTAATATCAGCCCTAAACCAGTGACAAAGCTGGCGGTTGGTGATAATGTCCTTCTTAGGGCCATCTATGCCACTCATAGAGTTCACGATATTGTTGATCAGATCCTGTTTGGCCTGCGCATCCATTAAACGATACAAGTCGCCTGGCTGCGTGTAATGATCGTTCTCGCCTTCCGCGTTCCTGTCATACCAATCGCCTACCGAGTTTCCAAAATCCCAGGCAGGTTCTTTGTAGCTTTGATCGGCTTCAATATCATCAAAGCTGTTTGGGAAATAGTTAGGTCCCGAACCACCATTGCCGTCAACCCTCATTTGTCCGTCCCTTTCATAATTGCTTACCAGGTAGGGGCATTTATTTACCGGAATTTGCTCATAATTACCTCCTAAGCGGTAACGGTGGGCATCCGGGTATGATAATATCCTTCCCTGTAACATTTTATCGGGCGAGTAGCCAATACCATCTACCACGTGCGCCGGGGCAAAAGCAGCCTGCTCCACATGAGCAAAATAATTGTCGGGATTTTCATTAAGTTCCAACACACCTACATCAATCAGCGGATAATCTCCATGTGGCCATACTTTGGTCAAATCAAAGGGATTAAGGTGGTACGTTGCAGCATCAGCTTCCGGCATTACCTGTATTTTCAGGCTCCATTTTGGAAAGTCACCGTTATCAATATGTGTCAGCAGATCGTGCTGGGCAAAATCAGGTGCTTTACCACGCATATCTGCAGCTTCTGCATCTGTAAAGTTTTTAATACCCTGCTGGGTTTTGAAATGGAATTTCACCCAAAATCTTTCGTTTTTGGCGTTGATGAACGAAAATGTATGGCTTCCAAAGCCATCCATATGGCGATAGCCGTAAGGTGTGCCTCTATCACTCATCAGGATAGTTACCTGGTGAAGGCTTTCGGGATTAAGCGACCAAAAATCCCACATCATGGTAGCGCTTTTGCTATTGGTGTATGGATCGCGTTTTTGGGTGTGGATAAAATCACCAAACTTTTTAGCATCCTTTATAAAAAACACCGGGGTATTGTTGCCAACCAGGTCCCAGTTACCATCTTCGGTATAAAATTTAATAGCAAAGCCACGCGGGTCGCGCTCGGTATCTGCTGATCCCTTTTCGCCGCCAACGGTAGAAAAACGTAAGAATACCTTTGTTTCTTTACCAATCATGTTAAATATCTTAGCACGAGTGTATTGCGAAATATCATGCGTAATGGTGAGCTTTCCATAAGCGCCGGAACCTTTTGCATGTACAACACGCTCAGGGATACGCTCACGGTTAAAATGCGCCATTTTTTCATGCAGTATAAAATCCTGCAGCAAAATTGGCCCCCTTGGTCCCGCGGTTTGGGTATTCTCATTTTCCGCATAAGGCTTGCCAGAGGCAGTGGTCAGCTTTCTTTTATTGGTTTCCATATAGGTTAGTTTTATTATATCAAACTTCACAATAATAAATCAATAGAAAAAATCAATAATTGCTATGTTTGTATAGAATTTATCTATATGACAATTACCCAACTCGAATACATAGTAGCCGTTGACACTTACCGGAGTTTTGTGTTAGCCGCCGAGAAATGTTTTGTTACCCAGCCAACCCTGAGCATGCAGGTGCAAAAGCTGGAGGATACCCTGGGCGTAAAGCTATTTGACCGCAGCAAACAGCCCGTAACACCTACCGAAATAGGTATAGAAATAATTACCCAGGCACGCGTTATGCTGTCAGAAAGTGAGAAGATTAAGGAGATCATCACCGACAGGCAAAAGGAATTATCCGGCGAATTAAGGGTTGGCATCATCCCTACCATTTCACCTTATATATTACCAAAGATAATCCATGGCTTTATTGAGAAGTATCCGCAGGTAAAATTGATAGTATGGGAGCAAACCACCGAAGAGATAGTTCAACAGTTAAAGCTGGGCATGATTGATTGCGGTATCCTATCTACCCCACTGCACGAAAATAATTTAACAGAGATCCCCGTGTTTTATGAAAATTTTGTAGCCTACGTATCCAAACACAGCAAGCTGTCCAAAAAGAAAAGCATCACACCAGATGATATTGATATGGAAGAGATCTGGATCCTGAACGAGGGGCATTGCATGCGTGAGCAGGTATTAAACATCTGCCAACGCCGTAAAGCGACTAAAGGATTTCAGCATTTTGAATATAATACCGGCAGTGTGGAAACCCTTAAACGCATGGTTGACCAAAACAATGGGGCAACCATATTGCCCGAACTTGCACTGGCCGAACTTTCTGACAAACAATTAGACAAGGTGCGCTATTTTAAATCGCCCGAGCCCGCCCGTGAAGTGAGCATTGTGATACAACGCAATTTTTTAAAGCGCCGCATGATAGAAGCCTTAAAAAACGAAATACTTGAATTTGTACCCAAACGAATGAAAAGTAAAAAGAAGAAAGAATTGATGGACATTTAATTGATGTGCAGATTTCAGATGTGCAAATATGCAGATGAAGAATGATATTGTTTAATGACTTCTTCATCTGAAAATCTATTTTCCAGTTATAGCTGACCTACCGGCGCAAACTCCGCTTATCTGCAAGCCTATATTCCCAAGGTCTTGCTACTTGATACTAATTACCTGATACTTTTCTGACGGCCTATTTATAATCTTTCTAAATAAATTTGGATGGATAGTCATGTTGGAGTACTTTTGGGCATTATTTTTAATTAGTCTAAATAAAATGAAACAACCCCAACTATCTGTTCACAAACTATTCTTTTCTCTTTTTCTATCAATTATATTACTATCCAATACCATCCCGGCACTGGCTCAGCAAACCCGCGGAACCATTAAAGGACATGTAATAACCAACAATAACCAACCGGCCGATAATATTTCGGTGCTGCTGAAGGGTACTAAATACGGCGGGATAACCGATGAAAACGGGGATTACACCCTAAGAGCCCCTCATGGAAAATACACCTTAGCTTTCACACATGTGGGCGTTAAAGTATATGAAACCGCGGTTGAAGTAATAGCCGGCCAAACAATAATAGTAAATGCTACTTTAGAAGCCACCGCCAACCAGCTAAAGGAAGTAGCCATATCCGGCACAAAACAGAAATATAAAATCAGCAATCCGTCGCCAAGTTTGAGGCTGAATGAGCCATTGCTGGAGGTTCCGCAGAATATCCAGGTGGTTACCTCACAGGTACTGGCCGATCAGCAGGTAATAAGCATGAGCGACGGTTTAATACGCAATGTTAGCGGTGCCGTAAGGTTAGAGCATTGGGGCGATTTATATACCAACATCACCATGCGCGGTTCGCAGATTCAGGCGTTCAGAAACGGTTTTAACGTAGTGAGTTCATACTGGGGACCGCTTACCGAAGACATGAGCTTTGTTGACCATATTGAATTTGTTAAAGGCCCTGCGGGTTTTATGCTGGGTAACGGTGATCCGAGTGGTTTATATAACGTGGTTACTAAAAAGCCTACAGGCGAAACCAAAGGTGAATTTAGCTTAACCACAGGTAGCTTTGGTTTGTACAGGAGTATACTCGATCTGGACGGTAAATTAAGTAAGGACGGTAAATTTTTGTACCGGTTAAACCTGGCTGGGCAAAAGAAAGGTTCTTTCCGAGCCAATGAGTTTAATAACCGTTACAGCATAGCACCGGTAGTTTCATACCAGATAGACAGCGCCACCAAACTAACTGCCGAATATACCCTGCAGCACGCTAACATGTCTGATGTGGGCTCATTCTACGTTTTCAGTCCGAACGGTTATGCTACTTTGCCGCGTAATTTTACCGCGCTGCCGGCAGGCCTGCCTCCTACAAACATCAACGATCAAAGTTTTACCATAAACCTGCAACATCAGTTAAATATCAACTGGAAACTAACCGCGCAGGCCGCTTACTATAATTACAGCCAAAAAGGCTCGTCCATGTGGGCCGATTCTGTTGGCGCAAGCGGTAAATATATCAGGAGTATAGGTATTTGGGATGCCAAAAGCGATATGACCCTGGCACAGGCCTTCATCAATGGAAAGGTAACCACTGGCAGCATCCACCATAGGATACTTGCCGGTATAGATATGGGTACAAAAAATTATGATGCCGATTACGCTCAGTCGCACCCCTTAGACAAAGTTGGGGCTGAGTTTGATCCGCAAAATCCTAATCTTGGTGTGCCGAGTAACGGCTACCCCGTGTTTGATCGCAGCACCAACCTGGAAGCACGCTCTGCAGCAGGTTACGGCAATATTAACCAAACTTACAGCAGCTTATATGTACAGGATGAACTTGGCTTTATTGATAACAGGGTAAGGCTTACTTTAGCCGGCCGGTATACTTATGTAAAACAAGGCGATTTTGGCAGCGCGGCTGTAACTGGTAAACATTTTACCCCACGTGTTGGCTTAAGTGCTTCGGTAGATGAGCACACATCGGTATATGGTTTGTATGACCAGGCATTTATACCACAGGGTGCAGCCAGGCTTTTAGATGGTGGATCAGTTAAACCGATAACCGGCAGCAACCTGGAGTTTGGCATCAAAAAAGATTGGGCCGACAGCAAATGGAACACCACCTTATCTGTTTATCGTATAATTAAAAACAACGAGGCACAGGCTGATCCAAGCAGTACACCTCAAAGCCCGGTCAGCTTTTTACTTGGTCAAAAAAGAGCCCAGGGTATTGAGTTTGATTTACGTGGCGAAATATTGCCGGGTTTAAACCTTACCGCCAATTACGCGCTTACCGATTCGAAAGTGAGCAAGGTTGATCAATATACGCCTGCAACCATTAAAGTTGGCGATGTTGTGCCGGGGTATGCAAAACACACAGCCAACGCTTGGTTAGGTTATAAATTGCAAAATGGCGCGTTAAAAGGTACAGGTGTATCTGCTGGCTTTACCTACCTGGCCGGTCGCCAAACTGATAGCTGGAGCGAATCGGACGTAAGATTGCCAAACTATTTTAAATTGGATGGTGGTATGTTTTGGGAAGGAAAGCAAATGAAGATCACCGCCAACGTGTTCAACGTGCTTGATAAATATTTATACTCAGGTTCATATTACTCCTATTTAAAAGCGTTTTACTGGCAGGCGGAAGCGCCGCGTAACTATCGTTTAAGCATCGCCTACAAATTTTAATAATGACCCGGTTTAAAAAAGTCATATTATTTATACACCGCTGGCTGGGCTTTATTGCCGGGCTGGTGGTGTTTATTGTAAGTATCACGGGCTGTATATTTTGTTTCCAGGATGAGATACAGGATGCATTATATAATTACCGCAAGGTTGAATTTAACCATAAGCCCTACCTGCCTCCATCAACCCTAAAAGCCGAAGGACTGAAAGCACACCCTGGCGCTACGGCAAACTATATGTATTATTATGGCTTTGACAGGCCCGCAGCATTATTGGTAAATTTGCCTAAGGAGCAAGGGATGTTATATGTATACATGAACCCTTATACAGGGCAGATTACCCATACCGAAAACCCGGCCCGTAACTTTTTTATCGTTGTTGAGTACATCCACCTTTACTTGCTGCTACCTCCCAATATTGGCAGCCTTGTTGTAGGTATCTCTGTTATTATATTTATAGTGCTGATGATCAGCGGCATCATCCTCTGGTGGCCCAAACGTAAAAGCGACCGTAAGCGCAGCTTTAACATTAAATGGAATGGCCGCTGGCGCAGGGTAAATTACGATTTACACAATGTACTGGGCTTTTACGCGACCGGCATTGCCCTTATATTAGCACTAACAGGTTTGTCAATGGTTTTTGAATCGGTACGGGAAGGCATTTATGCTACTGCTAACCTGGGCAAAAGTTATCCATCTGAAAAAGTAAACCCAAAATCCGATTCGTTATTAAAGACCAAAACGGATAACCGGTTTGTTATTGATAAGGTATTTTCAAAGGCACAAAGCCGCTCTCCGCAGGCTAAGATGTTTTTGGTTTATGACGATGCCGCCGCCGCAGGCACCATTGGGATAACAGCCTATGCCAAAAGCCTCTATTTCTACAAAAGCGATGGCTATGTGTTTGAGAAATATACAGGCAAACTACTCAAACAAACCCCACATACCCAAAAAAGCCCGGGCATGAAGATGAATGATATGAATTACGATCTTCATGTTGGCCAGGTGTTGGGACTGCCCGGCAAGATCATCGCTTTTTTAGCCAGTTTGATCTGCGCCTCGCTACCGGTAACCGGTTTTATTATCTGGTTAGGGAAGCGAAAAAAAGGCAAATCAAAAAAAGTAAAAGAGGTAGTGCATCGCAGGGTGCAGAAACAGCATATAGAAAAGAAATTCTAACCGCTGATAAACTATAAAATACCCCGGCTCAGTGCAAGTTTAAAAATCCTGGGATACTGAATGAAAAATAACATTTTGAAATGTTTGTTATCCTGAACGCAGTGAAGGATCTATTATTCGCCCTGTAAAGTCTGCGATTAGATCCTTCACTGCGTTCAGGATGACAATTTTTTTCAAAAAAACGTCATAAGCAAGCACGAAGCAATGGCGGCAATAATCCTTCCTTACTTCCCCTTTACAGCTCCTGATGGCTCGGCCAATAAATCATCTGTCAGTTTCTCAAACTCATTGATAAACCCGGTGTAATATTCACCTGTGCCGGGGCCGCTAAAGCCGGTGTGGATCTTGCGTACATCGCCGCTTTTATCAATGATGATGGTTGTAGGGAAACCAACCACTTTTGATAGCATGGGCAGGCTTTTTGATGTTTCAGCCTTATCACTGGTGTACCCGGTTATCAGTAGGGGATACGGTACATTAAAGCGATTTTTTACCTGTTGCAAAGCTTTTTGCGATTTGGCAAAATCGGCGGTGCGCTCATAAGCCAAACCCACAACCTCTACACCTTTAGCCTGGTATTTTTTGTAGTAGTTAACCATATAGGCTGTTTCATCCATACAGTTGGGGCACCACGAACCCAATATCTGGACAATAACTACTTTGTTTTTATATCTATCATCCTGTAAAGAAACCGTTTTACCATCGATGTCTTTAAAAGCAAAATCTATCTTTTTAAAACCCGGCTTAAGCGCTGTTAACGAATAAGCATCCGGCAATTTGGCATTCGGATCTTTTACGCCTGCCCATGATTGTACAGAGGAGTAGCCCGCGTAAAATTTACCATCAGTAATGGTTTGTTCATCTTTAATGGTTGCGGTAAATGTATAGGCATGGCCGCCATCAAAGCAGGAAAGGTATAGTTTATCTCCTGATACAATTCCTTCCAGGTAACGATAATCGCCGGTGGTAGTTAAAAATGTACCTGTAAGCTTTGCGCCCACCTGCTTAAACTCACCAACTGTCGTATCCCGTCCATCACCCTCGCCTATTATGGCCGACCATCTGCCGCCTATATTAAAAGCAGGCTTTACCGGGCTCTTTAAAAACCGCCAAGCGGTGTTGGGCTCCGCGGCAAATTTAACCAAAACATCCTGGCTGGCCAGGTGCCTCACCCAGTTGCCGGTTAGCTTATCATTTTCCAGTTTCAGTTTAAATTCCGAATTGAAAAGGGGCATTTGTATAAAAACGGAGTCGCCCCGGGAAGTAACATCAGTTACCTTAAACCTTTCGGCGCCGTTAATAATAGCAAGCTGCTGTTTCCCGGCGGTATCTTTAACTTCAAAATTAAAAGGGATCTCGGTATCTGATTTAGTGGTAAGCGCTCCGCGCCAAACACCTGTTTTAAGCTTGGTTTGGGCTGATGCAACCTGCAAAAGCGCGGCGGATGATATGATGGTTATGATTGCCTTTAAATTCATGTCGATTAAAAATAGTCTACTAAGTCGATATACTTTGTCAAAAGTATAAAAATCAGCCCACTATTTCAACACTTCGCGCGAAATGACAATTCGCTGAATTTCTGATGTGCCTTCATAAATCTGGGTAATTTTAGCATCCCGCATTAAACGTTCCACATGATATTCCTTTACATAGCCGTATCCACCATGTATCTGTACCGCTTCAACGGTAACGCGCATGGCAACATCTGATGCAAAAAGCTTGGCCATTGAACTGGCTTGTGCATAAGGTTGTTTATGATCTTTTAACCAGGCGGCTTTAACACAAAGTAACCGGGCTGCTTCAATCTCGGTAGCCATATCGGCCAGTTTAAATTGAATAGCCTGTAAATCGGCAAGACTTTTTCCAAAAGCTTTGCGATCTTTTGAATATTGTAAAGCCAGTTCATAAGCCCCGGCCGCTATTCCCAAAGCCTGCGAGGCGATACCTATCCTCCCGCCCTCTAACATAGTCATGGCAAATTTAAACCCGAAACCTTCCTTTCCAATCCTGTTTTCCTTATGCACTTTAACATCGGTAAACATAATTGAATGCGTGTCAGACCCGCGGATGCCCATCTTGTTTTCCTTTGCACCTATGGTAAAGCCTTCCATCCCTCTTTCAACAATAAGGGCATTAATACCATGATGCCCCTTTGAAGCATCCGTTTGGGCCATTACAATATAGGTTGAGGCAGTGCTGCCATTGGTGATCCAGTTTTTTACCCCATTTAACAGGTAATGATCGCCCATATCAATAGCAGTAGTATTTTGGGAGGTGGCATCAGAGCCGGCTTCCGGTTCCGAAAGGCAGAAAGCACCTATCTTTTCACCTTTGGCCAGGGGGATCAAATATTTTTCTTTCTGAAAATCATTTCCAAATCGCTCCAGCCCATTACAAATCAATGAATTATTTACAGAAAGCACTACCGCCGTAGATGCATCTATCCTTGAAATTTCTTCCATGGCCAGTACGTATGATATAGCATCCATACCGCTGCCGCCATATTGCGGCGAAACCATCATCCCTAAAAAACCAAGTTCGCCCAATTTCTTTATTTGTTCGGCAGGGAACTTTTGCTGATCGTCGCGTTCAATTACGCCGGGTTTTAATTCTGTTTGGGCAAAATCACGGGCAGCCTGTTTAATCATCAGCTGCTCTTCTGTATATTTAAATTGCATAGTATGATAAAAAGCTAAATATAGTAATTGCTATGCATGCATAGTAAAAAATAGTAAACAAAAAAAGAGAGCCTTTTTGGAAGCTCCCTTTCCCCTAATTAATTTAAACTATTGATTAAACCCAAAACAAAGAACAAAAAATCTCAACTTGGGCGTCTGAGAATTCAAAAAAAGTTTTTCACAGGTAGGTGATTTTAATTTTTTTTTCACAGATTTTATGCAGGGCAAAACATACTAAACAAATTCGTTGCCACTAATTGTTGCGCGGCATATACTTTAACTTAAATAATAGTTGTTTGCACATTATTATTGCAAATATTTTTCACGAACTTTAAATACAAATTGCCAATTATTTTTGAAGCCCCTATCAAAGATCATTTTTTTCAATCAATCAAATTGAATTATGCTACTTACTGACTTTGAATATCTTAGCAACTCCGATGAGGCATTTAAGAAGAAGATCGCGCTTCAGATCAAAAATCTGCGCAGGCAAAATCAAGTTACCCAGGAAAAGTTTTTTGCCGAAACTAATATTAACATTGCCCGGCTGGAGTCTGGAAAAATAGATATCAGGCTGGATACCCTCAGAAAAGTATGCTATTATTTCGACGTTTCTTTAGCCGGTTTTTTTCAGGGCATTTATTAAAGTTGTCCTTTTTACTTAATTTGCTGTCCTGAATTCTATTATTCCATACAATCGTTGTATTTTTTTTTATACACTAATAAATCTATGATAAAAAAGTTTTCGTCATTGGCAATATTTACCGGTGCACTGAGCCTTACCTTAATTACAGCTTGCAAAGACAACGCAAAAATTTACGCCGAAAATGATCCGGTAATTAAAAACATGGACCCCAAAGTGAAGCCGGGCGACGATTTCTTTAAATATGCAAACGGAACCTGGCTCAGGAAAAACCCTATTCCCGGCGCCTACTCCTCATGGGGTATAGGCAATGTTGTGCAGGAAGAGCTGCGAGATCGCATGAAGAAAATCAACCAGGACGCACTTGAAGCAAACGCTCCTAAAGGAAGCAGTACCCAAAAAATAGGCGATTTTTATTACAGCGGCATGGATACCGTTGATATTGAAAAGCAAGGCCTTTCTCCGCTTAAAGACGAACTGAAGAAGATTGATGACATAAAGGATATAAAGAGCCTGGTAGAGGAGTTTGCTCACCTCGACGGGATTGGAGTAACTACTCCCTTAGGCACCTATGCCGGGCAGGATAGCAAAAACAGTGATAAGATCATGCTGCAGTTGGGCCAATCGGGAATAGGATTGCCAAACCGAGATTATTATTTCAATAAGGATGCGCACAGCGTAACCGTGCGTACAGATTATCAGCAGAAACACTTACCAACCATTTTTAAACTGGGTGGACTATCCGCCGATGCCGCGAACGCCGCCGCTAAAAAAACATACGCTTTAGAAATATCCCTGGCCGATAGTAGCCGTAAGTTGGAAGACCTGCGAGACCCATACCATAACTATAATAAAATGACCATGGCCGGCTTAAGCAAACTGGCACCGGATGTTGACTGGAAATCCACATTTGATAAAATGGATTACAAAAATACAGATTCGGTAATTGTTGGTCAGCCGGAGTATTACCGCGAATTAAATAAAGCCTTACATGATTATAGTATTGACGATTGGAAAAATTACCTGCGTAAAAACCTGGTAACAACCTTTGGTGCATATTTAAGTAAGCCTTTTGATCAGGAGCTATTCCGCTTTTATGATATGGTGCTTTATGGCAACAAAGAACAGTTACCGCGCTGGAAACGGGTGCTTGATGCCGAGAACGGCCTGATGGGTGAAGTTTTGGGGCAAATTTTTGTAAAAGAATACTTCCCCGAAAAAACAAAAGAGCGCTATGTAACACTGGTAGAAACCATGCGCGAAACTTTTAGGGAACACATACAAAAACTGGATTGGATGAGCCCCCAAACCAAAGAAAAAGCCTATTACAAGCTAAATAAAGTAATGCCTAAAGTTGGTTATCCGGATAAGTGGAAAGATTTTTCGACCCTGGATATCAACCGTGGCCCATTTGCTTTAAACGTAATGCGTGCCAATAACTGGTGGCACAAATTTAACGCGGCCAAGTTAGGCAAAGCTGTTGACCGTACAGAGTGGGGGATGACACCGCAAACTTATAATGCTTACTACAATCCATCAAATAACGAGATTGTATTGCCGGCGGGGATCTTTACCATCCCGGGTTTTAAGGACGAGAATATAGATGATGCCATCATCTACGGCTACGCCGCAGCTTCAACCATCGGCCACGAAATGACCCATGGCTTTGACGACCAGGGTCGCCAGTTTGATGCCAAAGGAAATTTAAAAGCATGGTGGTTACCGCAGGATTCGGTAAAGTTTACCCAGCGCGCTCAAATGTTAATAAACCAGTTTAATGGGTATACCATTTACGGCCTGCACATCAACGGCAAAGCCACACAGGGCGAAAATATTGCCGATTTAGGTGGCATTGTGATTGGGCTTGATGCGTTCAAGAAAACAGAACAATATAAAGAAGGTAAGCCTATCAACGGGTTTACCCCATTGCAGCGCTATTTTTTAGGCTATGCTTTAGGATGGCTTGGGCAAGACAGGCAGGAATCACTATCCAGCCAAATACTCACCAACGAGCATTCCCCCGGCTTTATGCGCGTAAATGGGCCGTTTACCGATGTGCCCGAGTTTTATGAGGCTTTCCATATCAAAAAAGGTGATAAGATGTGGTTAGATCCGGATAAGAGGGTGAAAATTTGGTAGGCTCTAAGTTGAAAATGGCGTTTGAAAAGTTTGTCATCCTGAGGAACGAAGGATCTATTCGCACACTGTACAGGGCGAAGAAGCATGGTAGAGAGTAGATCTTTCACCGCGTTCAGGATGACAAAAAGTTTTTTTTTGCGACACGCTGATGGAAACGCTCGCAATGACATGACGGAAAATAATTCACACAACACTGTTACAAACGCCTTTTAATAAGGCGTTTGTTTTTTAATTAAATTTGATGCAAACGTATTTCTGCATGATGAAACATTACACAAAAATTATTTTAAGGTGCGCAGCCTTAACCACGCTGGCGTTAAGCGCGTACATAGCTATACCAAACGACCCAGTTTTCAACAACCTTGATCAATCGGTTAAACCTGGTGACGATTTTTTTAAATACGCCAACGGCGGGTGGTTGAAACGTAACCCTATCCCGGCCGCCTACTCCAGCTGGGGAATAGGCAATGTGGTATCAGAAGAACTGCGCGACAGGCTAAAGAAAATAAATGAGGATGCTTTAGCTGCCAATGCCCCCAAAGGAACTACAACTCAAAAAATAGGCGATTTTTATTTTACCGGTTTAGATACTGTTAATATCGAAAAAAGCGCCATCGCTCCATTAAAAACACAACTGGCACTCATAGACCAGGCAAATGACATCACAGGGATACTAAACGCCGCGGCTGTTTTAACAACTACCGGTACACGTAACATGATTGGCAGCCGGGTTAGCCAGGATGCTAAGAATAGCTCCAAAATGATGCTGCAATTAGGCCAGGCAGGCTTGGGTTTACCTAACCGCGATTACTATTTTAAAACGGATGCCCGTACGGTTAAAATTCGTTCGGATTATACTACCAACCATTTGCCTGCCATGCTCAGGCTAACCGGCTATGACGAGCAGCAGGCTAAAACAGGTGCCGAAAGTATTTATAAAATAGAAAAATTTTTGGCCGATAGCAGCCGCAAGCTTGAAAAGCTCCGCGATCCTTATGCCAACTACCATAAAATGCCCATTGCGCAATTAAACGCGCTTACACCAAACATCAATTGGAATACTGTTTTTAAAACGCTGGAATTAAAACCTGTAGATACCGTAATTGTTGGCCAGCCGGAATATTACAGGGCGTTAAATACCGCGTTGAAAACTTTCTCTGCTGATGAATGGAAAGCGTACCTGCGTTGGAAACTAATCTCATCCTACTCGCCATACCTCAATAACGTTGCCGACCAGGAAAGCTTCCGTTTTGGCGGCAAGGTGATATCTGGTCGGAAAGAACAACTTCCACGTTGGAAACGTGTATTGGATACCGAAAACGGTTTGATGGGCGAGGCTTTGGGCCAGTTGTTTGTGAAAGAGTATTTCCCGGTTACAGCAAAACTCCGCTATACCGAAATGGTTGAAGCCATTCGGCAGGCTTACCGTGAGCATATTGCCAAACTGGATTGGATGACTCCCGAAACGAAGCAAAAGGCATTGGCTAAACTCAATGCTATCCACCCCAAAGTCGGCTATCCGGATAAATGGAAAGATTTTTCGTCATTGGTGATGGACCGTGAATCATACGCAGGCAACGTGATGCGCGCCAGGCACTGGGCCTACATGGTGAACATTAACAAGCTGGGCAAACCGGTTGACCATACCGAATGGGGGATGACACCGCAAACTTATAACGCCAGTTACAGTCCATCAAATAACGAGATAACTTTGCCGGCAGCGCAGTTCACTATACCGGGTGTAAAGGACAGCGAAGTTGATGATGCTGTAGCTTATGGATATGTAGCGGCATCAACCATTGGCCACGAAATTACACACGGCTTTGATGATGAAGGCCGCCAGTTTGATGCTAAAGGAAACCTCAAAACCTGGTGGACACCAACCGACTCTGTTAAATTCACCAAACGCGCCACCATGCTTGCTGATCAGTTTAGCAGTTACGTTGTATTGGATAGTCTGCATGTAAATGGCAAAGCCACTTTAGGTGAAAATATTGCCGATTTAGGCGGGATTGTATTAGGTATAGATGCATTTAAAAAAACCAAACAATATAAAGATGGCAAGCAAATTAATGGCTTAAGCCCTATGCAGCGTTTCTTTTTAGGCTATGCACTTGGCTGGCTTGGGCAAGAACGCGATGAGGCCCTTGCCAACCAAATCCTGACCGACGTACATGCCCCGGGCTTTTTAAGGGTGAATGGTCCGTTTAGCGATGTGCCGGAATTTTATGAAGCTTTCCATATTAAAAAAGGAGATAAGATGTGGCTTGATCCTGGCAAAAGGGTGAGAATCTGGTAGAAGTTCATCTTACTAAAGCTACTGTAGTATACCTAAAGCAAATAAAAGTAAAGATGCTCTGTCGGGAGCTACCTGTTTGCAGAAAAACCAGGCTCCGGAGCTATCTTCTAATCGCTGAGTTAATCCCAATGGGATTGTCTGAAAAATATAAGTAAAAACAAAAATGCCCCCTCATAATTACAAAAGGGGGCATTTTAATTTCATTTAAATCAACAGACTATCTTCCTCCAGGAGGGCAATGTTCTTTCAAATACTTGGTGAACATGGTATGCAGGTGCAGCGATGTGCCTGGTCCTTCAAAAATACCATGGGTACGGTTAGGGTATGCCATTAGCTCAAACTGGCGGTTATATTTAACCAATTCGTTAATCAGCTCTTCGGCATTTTTGTAATGCACGTTATCGTCGCCGGTACCGTGTATGTACAACAAGTTACCACGCAGGTTTTTAGCATAAGTAATGGGCGAGCCTTTGATAAATGCTGCCCTGCCTTCGTCATTCACCGGTACGCCCATATAGCGCTCCTGGTAAATATTGTCATAAGTTAACTGATCGCCTACGGCGGCTACAGCTATTCCTGTTTTGTAAACTTCAGGAAACTGGAACATCAGGTTAAGGGTCGATGAACCGCCACCGCTCCAGCCATGTACCGCTATGCGGCTTGAATCAACAAATGGCCATTTCAGAATCTCTTTGGCGGCCATCGCCTGGTCGCGAATGTTGATGATGCCAATGTTTTTGTAGATAGCCTTACGCCATGCAGTGCCCTTTGGTGCAGGTGCGCCACGGCCCTCAACCGACATATAGATGTATCCATCATCGGCCATGCTGCCTACGTATAAGCCATTGCGGCCTGCTCCCCAGCTGTCGGTAACAGTTTGCCCTGCGGGTTCGCCATAAACGGTAAATACAACGGGGTATTTTTTATTGGGGTCGAAATTGGTTGGCTTCATCATCCAGCCATCCATCTCAATGCCATCGGCTGTTTTTACCTTAAAAAATTCCGGTTTGTTTTTGGCATTCTTGTTCAGTACAATCATATTACCGCCAATGTGTTTATGGGTGGGCAGACTTACTACCTCGCTCACCGGCGGCGTGTAGCTATTGCTGAAATTGTGCAAAGCCACCTTACCATTTGGCGAAATATCATAACCATGAGTTCCCGGCTCATCGGCAGGTGAAACACGCTCGGCATTACCACCGGCTATTTTTATGCGGTAAAGGTATTTCTGGGTAGCATTATCCGGCGAAGCCATAAAATAAATATAACCACCGGCCTCATCAATCAGGCTTACTGTGATCACATCATAATTGCCTTTGGTGATCAGGGTTTCTTTGCCTTCGCGATTTACGCGGTAAATATGTTTCCAGCCATCCTTTTCACTCACCCATAAAAAATCTTTCCCTTTGTTGATCCACTCCCATCCAATCGGGTCGCCATTATTCCAGCGTTCTTTACCATCTATCCATGAGTCGCTTTTTTCTTCACGAATGATGCGGGTTGTTCCGTTTGATATATTACCGATAAACACGCGGCTTTCGGTTTGTGCGCGGTTCAACTGCTCCAGGATAATCTCGTTCGGGCTTAGCGTCCACTCCATGCGGGGGATATAATGCTGTACTGCATCGCCGGGTATATTGATCCATTTGGTTGCCGCTGTGTTAACATCAACCACGCCAATTTTGGCCGAGCTTGGGTCTTCGCCCGCAACAGGATATTCAACCGGTACTACAAATGGGTAAATAGAATCAGTAGTATTCAGCATCAAATAGCTTTTAATTTTAGTGGCATCTATTTTCCAGTAAGCTATATTGCGGCTATCCGGCGACCAGCGAAAACCATCGCGGCAGCCAAACTCTTCCTCATAAGCCCAATCAAAAGTTCCGTTGATTAAATGTGTGCTGCCATCAGTAGTGAGTTGCTTTACAGCTCCGCCCGCCAAATCCTCCACATAAATATTATGTCCGCTTACATAAGCCGCCTTGCTGCCATCTGGCGAAAGCTTGGCAAACATCAGTGATGACTCTGGCAGGTTTTTACCTAATTGCCAAAGTTTTTGTGTGCCGGTATCAAATATCCAGTAATCGCCGCGGGTATCATAACGCCATACCTTTTGGGTGTTGGTGTTGATGAGCACTTTTTTACCGTCATCGGCTATCGTAAATCTTTTTATACCAATAGGCTTGCCTCCTTTGGGTGTAAGCATGGCACTGCTTATCCAAACGGTTTTTTTGCTGGTATCGCGGGTATCAAAAACGGTTATTTCGCCGCCTGTAATTTTATAATACTGGTAGCCATTGTTTGCCCAGTGGGTGAGCGCACGTTGTGCTTTTACCAAATTGCTGCTCAAAACGAATAAAACGATCAACAGGAATAATGATCCCGAACGGAAAAATCTCATATATTTTACTTTGAATGATGAATGCGGCATTATTTTGAGAATAATTAATGCCGTCGTAAAAATTGCGTTAATTTAGTACATTAACAAAGTATAAGATCTGTTGTAATGAAAAAAATACTCCTACCTGTCGTCCTCTGCCTTTTATTTATAAATTTTACTCATGCCCAGCATGCAGACAGGAGCAAATTCATTAGGGATAGTTTGGACCTTTATGTAAGCCGGGCGCTTACCAACTGGCGTATTCCGGGTGTGGCGGTATGTATTGTAAAAGACAACAAGGTAGTGTTGATGAAAGGCTACGGCATCAAAGAACTTGGTATGCCCAATAATGTTGATGTAAACACCCTGTTTATGATAGGCAGTAACACCAAAGCCTTTACAGCTACCGCTTTGGCCATGCTGCAGGCTGGCGGCAAGCTCTCTCTTGATGATAAGGTGACCAAATATATACCAGAATTTAAATTGGATAATAAACTTGCCGGGGAGCAGGCCATAGTACGCGATTTATTGTGTCATCGCCTGGGCTTGCAAACATTCCAGGGCGATTTTACTTTTTACAATACCAACCTTAGCCGCGATGAGGTGATTAAAAAATTAGGGCAAATTAAAGCGCCTTATGCTTTTCGCACCAAATGGGGGTATACCAACGCGGCATTTTTAACTGCCGGGCAAATTATCCCTAAAGTAACCGGCAAGCCATGGGAAGTGTATCTTAAAGAAAATATTTTTGCACCATTGGGCATGAGTAATACACTGGCTTTAACGGCCGATATGCCCAAATCATTAAACCGTACGGTGCCCCATACCTTTACCGATGGCAGGCTATCTGCCATACCTTATTGCCAGATAGATGGACTTGCACCTGCGGGGGCCATCAGCTCATCGGTAAATGATATGAGCAAATGGGTATTGGCTTTGCTGAATGATGGCAAGGTTGGCAACAGGCAGGTGATCCCATCTGCAGCGATACAAGCCACCAGGCAGCCGCAGGATATTGTAAGCAGTATTCATCATTTAAATGGCGAAGATAACTTTGAGTTATATGGTTTGGGCTGGTTTATACAGGATTACTCCGGTCATCGCCTGGTGATGCATGATGGTGGGGTAAATGGTTACCTGTCATCAGTAACGCTATCGCCAAAGGATAATCTGGGTATTATCATCTTAACCAACACCGATCAAAACCTGTTTTTTGAGGCCCTGCGCTGGGAAATTCTTGATGCCTATTTTGGACAGGGATACCGCAACTACAGCGAGGCTTACCTAAAAAACTTTAAAACACAAACGGCTACTGCTCAGGCAACCGATAAAAAACTGCGGGACTCTGTATTGTTGAACCTTCGCCCATTATTGGCTGCCAGTGATTATATGGGTAAATATACCAACAGCCTATACGGATCAATGGAGGTTACCCAGGGAGAAAACAATGACCTGGAGATGCGTTTTGAACATCATCCTAAAATGTTTGCTAAACTACAGCCATTGGGCGGCAATCGGTTTTATGTAACTTTTTCAGATCCTACACTGGGCAAAGCTGTTTTTCCGTTCACTGTGCAAAATGGAAAGGTAACAGGTGTAAGAGTTAAGGTAGCTGATTTTGTAGAGTATAATCCTTATGATTTTAAGAAGGAATGAGCTGGTGAGTAGTATTTGGAGAACAGTGAGTAGTTAATGTAACCATCAACTACTCACCTAATCTTAAAACTTCAAATTGGCCTTTAGCCATTGCTGTACGTCTTCCTGGGTACTAACTTCTTCAGGTAGTTTATCATGAATGAGTTTTTCCATTTTATTGCCGGTGTTGGCAAAACGGTAATCCCATAATATCATCAGTTTGTTTATCAAATAAACAATTTCATTACCCTCGTCCTTAGCAAAAGGAGTTGCATCTGGTTTACCGTTAACGCGTGGATCGGTTGGGGTATAGGTTGTCCATTTGTAATCGGTATAGTGTAGGTTTCTTCGCGAAAAAAGGATCATGGATTAAAGAATTTCTTTAAAGGTACGCATAATTAGCCCGGTATTTTGTGAAAGACGTTTTTATATAGGTTCAAAAATTAAACTGGCGTTAATAAATTGTAACATCTTATGTATAGTGGTTTCGTCCGCCGCATAGTTTAACAACTCAATTAGTTTCAGGCAAATCTTAACCATACTACTTCATCCTCACTCAAAAAGACTCTTCTGCTTTTATTCTTTTTACACGATGTAATAATATTGATATAATACATTTCCGCTATTAGTTGTATTTTCAGCGCTGATAACCAGGATTACATGAAAAGATCATTTTTACTCGCATTTGCTACCTTATTTACATCTGTTGCGATAGCGCAACAAGATGCCCCCAAAGCCATTTATTACGCCATATCGTTCCCTAACGCGGTCCACCACGAGGCCGAGGTATCCATAACCATTCCGCAGGCGCCAACAGGGCCATTGCTGTTACGCATGAGCCGTTCATCAGCAGGCAGGTATGCCACGCACGAGTTTGGTAAAAATATTTACAACGTAGCAGCAACAGATGTTAACGGAAAAGCGCTTGAGCTTAAACAGCTGGAAGGCGATTTATACCAGGTAGAAGAACACCCCGCTACTGTAAAAGTAAGCTATACCCTGTTTGGCAACTGGACAGATGGCACCTACGCCAGTATTGACCCCAGCCACGCCCACCTTAACATGCCTGCCACATTTATGTGGGTAGTAGGGCAGGATAAAAGACCTCTTACCTTCCAGTTTAATGATCTTGAAAAATATGGATGGCATATTGCAACCCAACTTAAACATGAAGGCAGTAATGTGTACAGCGCCCCCAACCTGCAATATATGATGGATTGCCCTACCGAACTATCTGATCATAAAGTAACCAGCTGGGATGTGGTGAACACCGATAATAAAAAATTGAAAATAAACCTTACCGTACACTCTGATGATAGCCAGCAGGTGATTGATAATTTTGGTAAAATGGTTGCCAAAATGGTATTGGAAGAAAAAGCTGTGTTTGGTGAGCTGCCTGCCTATGATTATGGTGAGTACACTTTCATCAGCGATATTTATCCAACTACATCGGGCGATGGTATGGAGCACCGTAACTCTACCTGTATCACTATCCCAGCGCCAAAGGTTGAAGGGTTAGAGAAAAGATTGTTAGGTGTGTATGCACACGAATACTTCCACAGCTGGAATGTGAAACGCATCCGCCCAAAAACGCTGGAGCCTTTTAATTTTGAACATGCAAACATGAGCAGTGAGCTTTGGTTTGCCGAAGGTTTTACCCAATATTATGGCGAATTGCTGCTTGTGCGCTCTGGCTTTGTTGATCTTGATGACTATACCGGAACATTGGGTGGCCTCGTCAACCAAATATTAAACACCCCTGCCGCTGCAAAATATCCGGCAACGCAAATGAGCCGCTACTCGGTATTTGCTGATGCCGGCGTATCTATTGATCCAAACAACAATGCCAACGATTTTACAAGCTATTATACTTACGGCGGCGCCATAGCTCTTGCGCTTGATCTGCGTTTGCGCAGCGATTTTAATATGACGCTTGATGATTACATGCGCCAGGTTTGGTTAACCCGCGGTAAAGTTATGAAACCTTATACCGTGCCTGATCTGCAAACCGATTTGGCCAAAGCAACCAACAACCCCAAATTCGCTGCCGATTTCTTCAAGAAATATATTACAGGTATCGATAAAAATAATTACGCCGAATTATTAACCAAAGCAGGTTTGGTTTTACGCAGGATAGACCCTGAGAAGGGATGGGCAGGCTCATTGGCAACCACTGCCGGTCGTGGCAGGGCTGGTCAGCCACGGGCCGCCAATGCTGATGGTTTACCTATATTATCAAGCACAATCATAGGCTCGCCCGTTTACAAAGCAGGGCTTGATGCTGGTGACATTATTTTAAAAGTTAACGGTGTTGATATTAAAGATCAAAAAGGATTTGACGATCAGCTAAACGGGAAAAAACCGGGAGATAAGCTTACCGTAAATTATAAAAACCGTACCGGTAATCACGAAACTACTATCGTACTGGAAGAAAATCCTAATTTTGAAGTACTTACTTTCGAAAAAGCAGGTAAACAACTATCTAAAGAACAGGAAACCTTCCGTAACAATTGGTTACAATCAAAAGTCAAATAATGATGAAAAAAACCTTATTAGCAGCGGCTTTATTAGCTGTATCAACCTGCGGCTTTGCACAGGACGTAAATAAACTGATCAATCAGGATGATGTAGCGCGCATCATTAAAACACTTTCGGCAGATGATATGCAGGGCAGGGCTACCTTTACCCCCGGTATTGAAAAAGCCGCCAAATTTATTGAGGGCGAATATACCAAGGCCGGTTTGGTACCATTAACAGGTAATAGCAGTTTTAGGCAGAATTTTACTATGGTGCGTACCAAGCCGGTTAAGCTAACTGTGAGCATTAATGGCAAAAGCATAGCAGCCGACAGCGCTTTTACAACAGGAGGCGAATCATTTAGCTGGGCTACCAACGCCGATGTGCAGGTGGTACAGGTAACGGCTGATAAAAATTTCAGGCAGGAATATGGCGCTATCACCAAAAGTGGCAAAAAAACACTGGTACTGGTTGATCCTAAATTTAAAGACCTGTTTAGCCGTGTGTGGAGTTTTAACAACAGGGGTAGCATGAGCTTCAAGGGTAAAACAGCAACTCCAGTTGTATTTGTATTGGGCAGGTTGGATGCGGTAACCACATTTGATGTAAGCTACGAAAGCAAAACCGAAGAACTACCTCTGTTTAATGTGGCGGGTATGATTCCCGGCAAAACCAAACCCGAAGAGTTTGTAGTATTCTCGGGCCATTATGACCACCTGGGCATTTTAAAACCGATGGAAGGCGATAGTATCGCTAACGGTGCTGATGATGATGCATCGGGTACAACAGCGGTTTTAACTTTAGCCAAATACTACAAAAAGCTAAACAATAATGCCCGCACCCTTATTTTTGTGGCCTTTACTGCCGAAGAGATTGGCGAATACGGTTCACAGTACTTTGCTACCCAGGTTGCGCCTGATAAGGTGACGGCGATGTTTAACATCGAGATGATAGGCAAGGCTTCAAAATTTGGTACAAACTCGGCATTCATCACCGGCTATGAGCGGTCTGATTTTGGCAAGATCCTGCAAAAGAACCTGGAAAAAACCACCTTTAAGTTTTACCCGGATCCATACCCTGAACAAGACCTGTTTTATCGCAGCGACAACGCCTCACTGGCCGAAGTGGGTGTACCCGCGCATACGATATCAACAGATCAGATAGATATTGATAAGCTTTACCATACCGTAAAAGATGAGTTTAGCTCATTGGATGTAAACAATATTACATCAACCATAAGGGCTATAGCATTAAGCTCGCGCAGTTTAGTTGCCGGTACAGATACCCCTACAAGGGTGCCTAAACTGGAAAGATAGAAATGTTAATTGCTCTTAGTGATGGGTTTCAAATCATAGTTGTTCGAAAGATATAAAAAGCTGGGGAAACGTGCGATTCCTTCCTCGGGGAAGGGGAGGTAGGGGTTAAATCAGGCGTTCAAGCACTGTTCCAGATGGTGCGCCGGCGAAACCCCTCCCTGCCATTGCGCACATGACGGCCGCACCCCTCTCCCAAGGGTTACTGTGTGTACACAAGTTTTTAATAAAAGAAAATTGTCATTTCGATTGAGCAAGGGGAGGAATAGTGGTGGGGCGAAAGAGAAATCTTATGCGGTATGCTAAAGGATTTTGCATCTCGTACAAGATTTCTCCTCGTACCTCGTTCGAAATGACAATCGTTTATTATTCATTTCCATGAACAACATTCTCAAAATAGCAGTAGTAGGTCCAGAATCAACAGGTAAATCAACTATGTCTGATTATTTGGCGGCGCATTACCAAACGGTTGCTGTGCCCGAGTATGCGCGTGGTTATTGCGAAAAGCTTACAGATCTCTGTACCTGGCAGGATGAAATTAATATGTTTTACGGTCAGTTGGAACTGGAGGACGCGCTGGTACCCCGGGCCAATAAAATATTGATCTGCGATACTACTTTTATCACCGTAAAAATTTGGAGCGACGAAATGTTTGGTCAATCGCCGCAGGAGGTATTGGATGAATTGCCCAAACACCCTTATGATCTCTATCTGCTCCTCAATATCGATCTGCCCTGGCAAGATGATCCCTTACGCAACTTCCCCACCATGCGCGAACATTTTATGGATGTTTGGTATAAAGAGTTGGATGCCCTGAACGCAAGATATGTGCTGATCTCAGGCACGGGCGATGACAGGTATCAGAACGCGGTGAAGGCGGTAGATGAGTTTTTGAAATGATAGCATTTCTTTAACGTCGTTTTTTTCACGTCATAGCTGTGAGTTTTAAAATCCGGTGAACTGTGAAGGGAAAATGACGTAACAAAAAAGGCTGTCATCCTGAGCCTGTCGAAGGATAGTGGGCAAAGGCCTCTCCGCACGTGTCTTCGACAGGCTCAGACTGACAGGCCCACACGCCTCAAAATCCAATACGTCCTTGCGAGACACGAAACAATCTCCGTACTATACAGAGCAGACAGAAAAGCTAAGCCTGCATATTCGCCCTGCCATCGTGGAGATTGCTTCGTGCCTCGCAATAACGCAGTTTTTTCTTCATTTGACGATGCTATATCCATTATTATCGGTAAAATCGATAATATTCAAAAATAATCAAGCATCCGTGCAACGTTGTAAAATAGCCTGCGTCTATTATACTGAAGCTTAACAGATTTGGAAGCAATATTCATAGATAAACATTACAGCCTGGTGGTTGAGTGCAAGCAGGGAAGTAAAAAAGCCTGCTATGAACTTTACCGTCTATATTCTAAAGCGATGTTGAACGTCGCCTTTAGAATAGTGGGCGATATTGCCGAGGCTGAAGATGTTTTACAGGAAGCTTTCCTGGATGCATTTAATAAGCTGAAAGATTTTAGGCAGGAAACCACGTTTGGCTTATGGCTTAAGCAAATAGTGGTAAACCGTTCAATAAATCAGTTGCGCAAACGCAAGATGGAACTGATAGAACTGGATGGGAATCATTTGGAGGATATCCCCGATGAGGAACCTGCCGATGATGATGAAATACAATACCAGGTAACAATGGTAAAAGAGGCTATGAAACAATTACCGGATGGTTACCGGGTTGTAATATCGCTCTACTTATTGGAAGGTTACGACCACGAAGAAATAGGGCAAATTTTAAATATATCAGAAAACACATCAAGAACCCAGTTCTTGAGAGCTAAAAGAAAACTAATGGAAATTTTAAGCAGAAAGGGAAAAGTGATATGAGCAAGCGATTTGAAGATTTCATGAAAGAGAATCAGGACGATTTTGACGAGATCGAGCCATCGGCAGATCTGTGGGGTAAAATAGAGGCGCGTTTAAACGTGCTGGAGGCGGAGCCAAAAAAGCGCGAAGCCAAAACCTTTTCGCTCGCTTTTGTGCTAAAGGTGGCCGCATCCATCATCGTGGTGATGGGCATAGGTTTCGGGGTGTATATCCAAAGTCAAAAAGGCCCAAAAAACGTTGACCTGGCTGCTATCAACCCAGAGTATGCCAAACAACAAGTACACTATGCATCATTGGTTGAAACCCAGCTTACTGAGTTGAAGGCAGCCTCAAAAGGCGATCCGCAACTGTTTAAGGAGTTTACTGCCGAGATTGCCAAAATGGACTCTACTTATAAAAAACTAAATAATGATTTAGCCACCAGCCCTAACCAGGAACGTGTTTTACGTGCAATGATCCGGAACTTGCAAATACAAACCGAGGTGCTTAGTCAGCAATTAAATGTAATAGAGCAGTTTAACGAAACTAATAAAGATCAAAAAGATGAAATCAAAAATATTTAATCCCTTCCTGTTTGCGCTGATGATTTTATTGGCCCTTGGTACAGGAAGTTTTGCACAGCAAAAAAAGCCCGCTAAACCGGCAAGGCCGGCCAAACCTGCTGCTGCGCCTAAAGTTGTCCAGTCTGACGATGATGACAGCGATGATGCCGACATGGACTCCAAAGACTATCAGCTTAAAATGAAAGACCTTCAAATAAAAATGAAGGACTTGCAAATAAAAATGAGCGCGCTTAACAAGCAAAAATTCAACAAAAGCATGAAGCTCAAAATGAAGAAATTCAATAAAAGCTTCAAAGGGCTCGATAAAAACTTCAAGCTGGATAGCTTAAAAGGCTTTGCCTTTAAGCTTAACGATAGCATGTTAAACTTTGCTTATAAATTTGATACCAATATAGCTCCCATGATTGCTTATGGATTTAAGGATTTTGATAAAAGCTTTAATTTTAGCTATGATAGCAGCGACGACGATAACGACAAACAGCAACAAAGCGCTGAAGAAGTAGTAAAAACCAAAAGCTATAGCAAAAGCTATAATGTTGATGCTAATGATGTGATTAATATCGACAATAAGTTTGGTAAGGTAATCGTAAACACCTGGAACAAAAATGAAGTAAAAGTTGATGTGCAGATAAAAGTGACCACCAACAACGACGATAAAGCACAAAAACTTTTGGATGATGTAAATATCAAAGACGGTAAAGATGGCAACGGGGTTTACTTTAAAACCTCCATCAGCTCTGATGAGGACAGCAATGGTTCATGGGGCTCGTTTTTTAAAGGGACCCGTAATTCGGTACGTTCAATTGAAGTGAACTATACGGTGTATATGCCGGCTAAAAGTCCGCTAACTATCAGCAATAAATATGGCAGTACAGATTTGCCCGATCTGAGCGGCAAGCTCATTATCAATAACTCCTTCGGGAGCCTGGTGGCTAAAACGCTGAGTAACCCCGGTAACCAGATCAAGGTAAAATATGGCAATGCCACCATCGGGAACTTAAATGGCAGCGACCTTGATGTTGCCTATGGCAGCCTAAGCCTTGGTGATTGCGACAGGCTTAATGCAAACCTGAGTTACAGTTCGGCAAAAATTGGCCGCATAAAAACATCGGGTAACATCAATGTTAAATTTGGGGGCGGTATAAGTATTGAGGGTGTTGATAAAAACCTGAAAGATCTGTCTGTTAAATCAAGCTATTCAAGCATCAAGCTTGGCCTGGGCGATGACCAGACTGCCGATTTTGATGTAACTGTGCGTTATGGCAGCTTTAACTATGGCAACCGCGATGTAAGTTTGACCAGTAAAACTCCTGCCGATGGCGAACGCGGATTTAACCCGACCAAAAATTATAAAGGTCATTTTGGTAAGGGCGGTACCGATAAAACCATTACCATCAATTCCACCTTCGGAAGTGTAAACTTTGATTAATCAATAAATTTATCCTTTTACGCAAGCCTCTGCCCTAAACGGCAGGGGTTTTGTTATTTTTGGGCTTAACTCATCACACCTATGGATTTAGAGATATTTACCCAGGCCGAATCGTGGATATCATTAGTTACGCTAACCCTTTTAGAAATTGTTTTAGGGATTGATAATATTGTATTCATATCCATCCTATCAGATAAGCTACCCGCAAAACAGCAGGCCAAAGGCCGCCGGGTAGGTTTAGGTATGGCCATGATTACCCGGGTATTGCTCTTGCTTTCCATTAGCTGGGTGATGACGCTTACTGCACCGTTGTTTAACCTAAGTCACCTGCTTAGCATCACCGATGCCGGTTGGGTAGAAAAACTGGCCATATCTGGCCGCGACCTGATCCTCATCATCGGTGGCTTGTTCCTGATCTATAAAAGCACTGCAGAAATTCACCATAAAATAGAAGGCGAAGAAGAAGGCAGCGAAAACGTAAAACCACAAGGCTTTATAGCCACCATCATCCAGATCATGCTGCTGGATATCGTTTTCTCCCTCGATTCGGTAATTACCGCCGTAGGTATGGCCAGCCATGTAGAGATCATGATCCTGGCCGTTGTAATAGCCGTAGGCATCATGATGTGGGCATCAAATGGTGTAGCTGCATTTGTAAACAAACACCCAACCGTTAAAATGCTGGCACTTTCCTTTTTATTGCTGATAGGCGTATCGCTATTAGCCGAAGCATTTGAGCAGCATATCCCTAAAGGATACATCTATTTTGCCATGGCGTTCTCGATGTTGGTAGAGATGCTGAATCTGAAAATGAGAGCGAAGAAAGCCAGGAGCCAAGAGTCGGGAATCAAGAAATAAGAATCAAGAGTTGAGAGTCAAGAGTCAAGAATCAAGAATCAAGAATCAAGAATCAAGATACAAGAATCAAGATGAAAGCTCTTGCTCCGAAAAAAGCATTGGGCCAGTGCGATTCCCTCCCTCGGGAGGGTAGGGAGGGGTTTCTTGAAGCGATATTCCTGAAGCGATATTCTAATAGATATAAACGATATGCCCAAAATCATCCCCTATAACCCAAAACTAAAGGCCTTAGCCCGCAAGCTGCGAAAGGATATGACCTTTGGCGAAGTGCTATTGTGGAATGAAGTAAAAGACAATAAGGTATTTGGGTTTGATTTCGACCGCCAATGCTGTATCGATAATTACATAGTTGATTTTTATTGTAAAGCTCTAATGCTTGCAATAGAAATTGATGGAATGTCGCATAATTATGAGGAGGCATTCAATAAAGACGGAATAAGGCAACAAAAATTAGAGGGTTTTGGGATCCGATTCCTGCGCTTTTCAGAGGCCGAAATGAAAAGCGATATGCTAAATGTGATCAGAACTATAGAAAGTACAATAATTGAAGTTGTTAAGAATGATCCTGCAATTAAATTACCTAAAGAGTTTGACTTGGAGTTATTGAAATAGCTGCTTTGCTTGTATGGCGTAGAAACCCCTCCCTACCCTCCCGGGGGAGGGAATCGCACCTGGCCTATGCTTTTTTTAATTTTTTTCTTCCTTTCACCCGTCACACCCGCCGCAAGTTGTACTTTTCTCCCGTCTTGATTCCTGACTCTTAATTCTTGACTCTCTCCTAAAAATTCCTAAAATACTCTACACAGTAGCCCTTTTAAATACTCACCTTCGGGGAATGATGCCCTTACCGGGTGGTCCTCGGGTTGGTGAAACTGGTAAATGAATTGTACCTGTTTGCCGGCATCTAATGCGGCCCAGGCAATTACCTGTTTAAAGGTTTCCATATCCATAGCGCCAGAGCAGGAATAGGTGGCTAACAGCCCGCCTTCGTTCAGCAATAGCATGCCTAAGCGGTTCAGATCTTTATAAGCGCGGGAAGCCCTGGTTAGCGCAGAGCGCGAGGGTGCATATTTTGGTGGATCGAGTACGATAACATCAAATTTTTCACCATCGTCCCTAAACTTGCGCAATTGCGTGTTTACGTCCGATTTGATGGAGGTATGTTTATCGGCATCCAGTTTATTGAGCAGGATATTTTCTTTTAATGTTTCAATGGCCAGTGCCGAGCTATCCACGCTGGTTACAGATGCTGCGCCATTCTTTAGGCTGTTTAAGGTAAAACCGCCGGTGTAGCAAAAGCAATCCAGTACTTTTTTATTTTTTGCATAGGAGGCCAGGATATGGCGGTTATCACGCTGATCGCAATAAAAACCAGATTTTTGGCCTTCGGTGATATTGATACCGTATACGATGTTGTTTTCCAGTACTTCTACAATTTCGGGTGGAGGGCTACCGGCTAAAACCTTGTTTTCGGTTTCGCCCATGCCTTCATGCGCGCGGGATGCGGTATCGCTCTTGTCCGAGATGCTTTCGGGGTTCAGCAGCTTTTGCAGTTCATCAATAATTAAAGGCATCATGCGTTCCATACCCGATGTAAGCACCTGTACGGCTAAATGTCCCGCGTATTTATCAACAATTAATCCCGGCAGGTAATCAGATTCGCTGAAAACCAGGCGGCAGGTATTGGTGCCATTTTCCAGCACATTGGCACGGCTTTTAACCGCGGTTGCCAGTTTACGGCGAAACCAGTCGTCATTAATTTCTACTGATTCGTCCCACTCCAAAAGGCGCAGGGCAACACGCGATTGATCGTTGTAAAAGCCATAGGCCATAAAATCGCCTTTGGCATTAAGCAGGCGTACTACATCACCATTTGCAGGTTTCCCTTTTACCTTATCAATAGCCCCCGAAAATACCCATGGGTGCTTTTGCACAACAGCTTTCTCTTTGCCTTTACTTAATACAACATCAATCATAGCCGCAAAGGTAATAAATTGGTAAGTAGTGAGTGGTTGATTTGTGAGTAGTTGCATAGTATTTAGATTTGAAAGCAGATTTCTTAATACAAACCACCCACCTAATCAACCATTCACAATTCACCAAACGCCCATTAAACTATTACCAATATTATTACTCCAACACAATATTTCCCGATTAAAAACATTTGGTATCTTAGTATCGAAAACATAACATGAGAAAAACTTACTTACTGGTAGCCACCATGCTGTTAGCGTGTTTGAGCTATAAGAGCTATGCCCAGATTCCGCGCATTCCTGWGGCCAGTTCTACGCAAACTATTATCCAGGATTTTGGATTAGGAAAAATTACCGTCACTTACTCGCGCCCAAATGTGAAGGATCGTAAAATTTTTGGAAGTATTATTCCCTGGGGCGAGGTTTGGCGCACAGGAGCAAACGCCGCCACCACCATCACCTTTACCGAAAAAGTGCTTGTTGAAGGCCACAGTGTACCGGCTGGCACTTATTCATTTTTCAGTATCCCCGAAAAAAATGAGTGGACCATCATCCTAAATAAAGTAGTTAAGCAATGGGGCGCTTACAGCTACAAACAAAGTGAGGATTTTTTACGCTTTGTGATTAAGCCTATACGCGTAAGCGAAAAAAGGGAAACCTTTACCATGGCTTTTGCCAACACAACCACCAAAGCAACCGATTTGTACCTTGTTTGGGACAAAACCGCGGCCATGATCCATTTAGAAACGGATGATGATGCAAAAATTACCGCCAACATTGATGAATTGATGAAGGGCGACCGGAAGCCTTATTATTTTAATGCTATCCAATACTATTACGAGAACAATAAGGATGTTGATAAAGCATTAGGCTGGGTTTACGAAGCCGAGAAAATAGACCCTAAAGGCCCATGGTATAAACTATGGAAATCCCGCCTGTTATTACGCAAAGGCGATAAACCTGGCGCCATTGCAGCAGCCGAAGAAGGTATAGCACTTTCAAAAGCAAGCAAAGATGATGAGTATGCGCGTTTGAATAAAGAGGCTCTGGATCACGCGAAAGATTAACCATCCCACTCAAATCCTCCCCCGAAGGGAGAGTTTAAAAAGACCTTTTGCATTTGGCAGAAGGTCTTTTTTTATGCGTAATTACACCCACACACAGTAATTTTTCAAAAGAGGATTACAGGTCCATCGTTGGCTATGCAAGCTTTAGTATTAAACAACGGGTACTTGCACCGGACTTTTTTGTGAGATAGTTTTGTTGATGATAAAAGCCACAATCATCACCAAAAAGCATCCGATAGGGTTGAGCCATAAATAGGCTACTGTTTTGCTTAATCCTAAATATAATATGGCTGCCTCGCTGACAATGGCGCCAATAAATACCGATGTACCGTTTATCCGCTTCATGTAAAAAGCAACCACAAATACTCCCAATACCGTTCCGTATACGTAGGAGCCTAACTGGTTTACAGCTTCCAATAAGTTGCCAAGCTTGCTGGCATAAAGGGCCATAATTACACATACAACTCCCCAAAATACGGTTGCTAAACGCGAGACAAGCAGGTAGTTTCTGTCTGATGCGTCTTTATTTATAGTACGCTTATAAATATCAATCACGGTAGTTGATGCCAATGAGTTAAGCGCGCTTGCTGTTGAACCCATGGATGCCAGGAATATAATAGCTATCAGCAACCCTACAAGTCCCTTTGGCAGGTATTGTTTAACAAAGGTGAGGAACACGTAATTGGTATCATTATCATCGGCAGTTGCGCTGTTCTTTTTCATCAGCGCAATAGCGTCCTGCCTGATGATGCGGGCCTGCATATCCGCCAGTTTCAGGTCGTCCTGGGCATGGTCTATTTGGCCTTGGTTCTTGCTGTCAATAGCTGTTAACAGGTTGTTTGCTTTCGCTTTTCTTTGTTCAAAGGCCTGGGTATATTGCTGGTCCAGGTAATTATATTGCGTGGCGTAGCTGCTTTGTTTTACCTTATCAACCTCGTAATTGTTGAAAAACATGGGTGGCCTGTTAAACTGGTAAAAAGCAAAAACCAATACCCCTATCAGCAGGATCAGAAACTGCATCGGGATTTTGATCAGTCCATTCATGATTAACCCAAGCCTGCTTTGCCCTACAGAGCTGCCGGTTAGATAGCGGCCTACCTGGCTTTGATCTGTACCAAAATAGGATAGCTGCAAAAAGAAGCCGCCTATTAAACCACTCCAAACATTGTAGCGGTTATCCCAGTCAAATTTCCAGTCAATTACGTTCATGCGGCCCAGCTTGCCTGCCATTTTAATGGCATGGGTAAAGCCTACTCCCTGTGGCAATAAATGCACTACCAGGATGCCCGCCAGGAACATGCCGGCAAATATGATGCTCATCTGCAGCAGCTGGGTATATGATACCGCTTTACTGCCGCCATATACAGTGTAAAATATCACCAACCCGCCTATAAACAGGGTTGTATAAACGGTATTGATATTTAAAATAGTTGATAAAATGATGGCTGGCGCGTAAATAGCTACCCCGGTTGATAAGCTGCGCAATACCAGGAACAGGAATGCGGTGAGTGCCCGTGTCTTTAAATCAAACCGTTGCTCCAGGAATTCATAGGCCGTATAAACTTTAAGGCGATGGAAGATGGGCACAAAGGTGATACATAGCACGATCATGGCCAGCGGCAAACCGAAATAAAACTGTACAAAGCGCATCCCATCGGAATAGGCCTGCCCGGGGGCCGAAAGAAAAGTGATGGCACTGGCCTGGGTGGCCATAACCGAAAACCCAACATGGTACCAGGGCAAAGATCGGTTGCCCATTAAAAACTGATCGATGTTTTTATTGTTGCCGCTTTTCCACATGCCATAAAGCACAATGCAAAAGAGCGTTAAGCCTAAAACTATCCAGTCGGGTAAACTCATTCAAAAGACTTTGTAATGAGCCAAAATACAAAAACTAAAAAAACCAGCCATGCGACTACGATGCCGTAAAACTGGTTCCAATTACTTATAAATGAGGGCAGATCAGGATCAGGCCTTTTCACCACGGCCTCTAACCATAACATTCAGGAAGAAAGCGGCAGTTAATAAACCTAATACACCACCAACAAAGATCCAGGTATAACCCTTGTCAATGATTGCGCCTACAAACATACCCGATACTAATGCTACTAAGTAGTATATATAATCTAAGTTTTCTTTCTCTTCTTCGTGATGTTTCATATTTGTTGTATTATAACCCCGGCAAAAATAGGGGTTTAATTGAATTTTAGCAACAGTTTATTTAGGATAAGATGATTATTATAACTGTTATCCTAAGCCTGTATAAACTATGAGCTATACAGAGCAGGTTATGCCAGCCCAATCCGCTTGTTTAGTGATTGCCAGGCTATTATTTATAATAACATTTTTACACAGTTTTGTAGGTTGTTTTATCATATAGGTTTATCAGCTCTACCAATATCAGGTTAGGTACCCAGCTTAAAAAAGCAATAATGATGTAGTTGTTATTAAAGTTAACGCCATTGCCAAAAACATGGAATAGTAATATATAAAAGCGCAGGGTTACGGCGCCAAAGGCAAGTCCATAGCTCCTGCGCATCATTTTAACGTGCTCATCAACCTTGCCATTTTTAATCAGCAGGAATGCCGCCAGTGTTGACGCAACCCATAAGGTATTCTGGAGCATAAACGACGCAAAAACACCATTGCCCCGGTTAACAAACAAGGTCATGACGTAGGCACCCGGTGCGGCAATAAACAAAATTCCAAAAACATATATTTTTCCCAGTGCCTTATGTAGTTGCCGGTTATTATATATCTTTTTTGAAAACTGGAAAAAACCAACCAGCAGAATGATGCTGCTGGCGAAAATATGGCAGTAAAACGCAGGCATGTACCAGCCTGTTTTAATAGCCGCCTGCTTAAAGCCTAAAAAGAAGGCATGGTTATGGGCAAAGCTTTCGTAAAACGTGCCCACACTCAAAATAAAAATCCATACAAATGCAAAGTACCTTAATAGCCGGCCGGTAATACTCATTTAGCTGCCAGTGTATTGTTTTTTTGCCTGTTTAGCTTATTGTTGATGAAGCTGATATTATATTTATCAATGGTGGTTAATGAATCGTCAACGTTGGCATTGCGGGTTGTATCGCCTTGCGAAAAACGGTATTCAAAAATATCATTCCACTTTGGGTTTTTAAATTTGTATTTGTAGGATGCATAAATCTCGTTTTTCATGTACTGCAGCAGGGATTGATTTACATGATCCATAGTTGTTTTTTTTGAGGATTTATATGGGCCTGTTATAATGGTGTAACAGCCCTGCAGGTATGAATCATCGAGTTTTATAAATTGGGTAGGGAAGAGCCTTTCGGATTTTAAATCAACCAGTTTGCCGTTCTTAACCTGCAGATAATGATAGGATGGACCTTCTTCCAGGGTTTCATCTTCGTTTAATAAGGGCTGGTAAAAATAAGATGAAGATTTAAACTCAAACAGCGAATCGTTAATTGCCCTTGTAGAGCTTTCCTTACAAGTACTGGAAAGGGAACCGGACCCTTCGCCTTCGCCTAAATCTATAGATGTATTAAATCCCAGGATCTGGTTATGCTTCTTATCAACCACGAGTAGGTTTTTGCTGGTATAAAGACCGCCTCTGCCGCCCAGGTAATCATTAACAATGGTGTAATAAGCACTTTGAAACCAATTGGCATCATCATCGTTTTTATCACCATCAAAGGCAACGGCTATTGAGCGGCTGCCTTCACCGCCATCCTCGTCTTCATTACTAAAAATTTTCCTCAGCGGATTTGGGAAATCAATAAATTTAGGCAGTATCTCCAGGCCGGTGAGATATGATGGCGGGATAATAAGCGAAGTGCCTTGTGTTCGTGAATTATATTCCATCACGTTTTTTGAGCTTTCTTCAGTTAGCGTATAGGATTGGCCAAGGGTTTTAATCTGCGAAACAATATCGGCTATCTTAAAGTCAGCTATTTTTTCTGATAGTGTGGTGTCTGCCTTAAGGTAAAAGAAATTCTCTCCATTTTTTAAAACGGCCAAATTCTCTCCTGCTTTTAATGGATAGATCTGGTCATATTCAACCTGTACTACCAGTTTACCGTCGAGGTTATAAAGTCCTCTTTTATCAGCTTTTTCAACCTCAATAAGCCCTTCTATGGTTCCGTTGATGTTATGTATCAGGTCGTACTCAGCCGGAATGATTTCCTTCAGCTCTGGATTTACAAGTCCTATTTTAAAATCATCGTGGTTGATTTTACGCTCGTCCATGTAGTAAAAATTTTCGGGTAGTTTGCCTTTTACCACATAGTAATATGTTTTGTTGTTTATATGATCAAACCATAATACGCTATCATAGCGTGCTTTTAACTGTTCGGCAGTTTTAAAAGCGGCAAGGGTAATTGGGCTATAAATATCTTTTTCGGGGATGGTTTTGTTAACTACTTTATTTTGGTAGGCAATATAATCTTTAACAAAGTCGGTAGCGTTTACCTGGGTTATTTTATATTGTTTGTTATCTATTTTATGAATAGTGAATAACAGGGATGATTTTTCTGTTGGCAGGTTGTCGTGGTTAAAGCTTGTAACTACCAAAGCTGTTGCAAACTCGGGGTTTACAACTGTAATAAGGGCGTCTTCGGTATTTAAGCTTACTTTAAATATAGGTTTCGCTTTACCACCGGTATTGGTTTTATTAGTAAGCACGCTTAACAGCACTTTTACAAGCTTACTTTTTTGCTTGTCTTCAAAGTATAGACTGGCCGAATCAATATTGCCTGCTTTAATCTGCACGTTAAAGGCATTTAAAAACTGCGTGATCTCTCCCTTTTTTGGTGATACTAAATTTTTGCTTCGGATAAACAGAAATCCGCTGGCAGCTATAACAATAACTGCTATAATAACAATAACGACAGGTTTGGTTTTCATGATACCAATATAGATATATTAATGAACCGCAAAAAAACATTTATAAAATTGCCTGTTTTCTGTAAATAGCTAAAATAGATGATGTTTAATATGTATATCAATAAAATCTATATCGTATAGATTTTTAGTATGAAACGCTGACTTATAAATCAGTATATTTGCATATCTAATAAAAAAAGAACAAATATGTTAACGATAGGACAAAAATTCCCTCAATTTTCTAAAACTGCTGTAACAAGTCTTGAAAAAGGAAAAGAGTTTGAAACACTTACTTCTGAGTATCTTGTAAATGATGATAACGTTTGGACAGTAATGTTCTGGTGGCCAAAGGATTTTACTTTTGTTTGCCCAACTGAGATTGCTGAGTTCAATAAAAACTATGGTGAGTTCCGCGACCGCGAAACCCGTTTAATTGGTGCTTCTACAGATTCTGAATTTGTTCATGCTGCCTGGAGACGCGATCATGATGATTTGCGCGATCTTAAATTCCCAATGTTGGCTGATACTTCAAAATCACTAGCCGAAGACCTTGGTATTTTGGAGCCAACTGAAAAAATTGCTTACCGTGCAACTTTTATTATCGATCCTACAGGTATCATCCGTTGGGTATCAGTTAACGACCTGAGCGTAGGCCGTAACGTTAAAGAAGTTTTACGTGTACTTGATGGTTTACAAACTGATGAGCTTTGCCCATGTAACTGGGAAAAAGGCCAGGAAACCCTTACCGTTTAATTACCCCTATTAATATATATCCTCGTACAATTAATCATTGTGCGGGGATTTCTTTTTAAGCTACGTATAAGCTGAAAGTAGAAGGCATAAGGCCGAAAGCCCATGTGGCTGTTTAAATGGTTTAAACGGATTATAACAATCAAATTCTGCTAAAAGCTTTTAAGCTATCGGCTTTCTGCTTTGAGCTCAAAATAAATACAAATGACCGAAAGTACCGAAGTGATCCAGGAAATACTGGAAAGTATTGGATTAGATAAAGATTACCGCACCAACAGCCTTACGCTGCTGGAAAAAGGCGAATCGCGCTACCTGCGCGACCTGAAACTTAATTTTACAAGTATTCTTACGTCTGCGCAGTTAAGTGCTAAGGAATGCGCTTTATTAGGTTTAAGCATTGCCGTAAATAACAATAACACGCCGCTAACTGCTTATTTTACTCAATACGCCGAAGTGCAGGAGGCAACAGACGCCGAAATTGCTGAAGCTGTTGGCTGTGCATCTCTGCTGGCATGCAATAATGTGTTTTACAGGTTCAGACATTTTACTCAAAAGGAAAAATATACCCAGATCCCTGCCCGCATTCGCATGCAGCTGATGATGAAGCCTGTAACAGGTAAAGAATTTTTTGAGTTGATGAGCCTTGCCGTATCAGCCGTTAATGGTTGCGAAATGTGTGTAAACTCTCACGAAGATTCATTGATAAAATTGGCCACTACCGAGGAGCGTATTTTTGATGCCATACGTATTGCATCATTGGTAACAGCAACCGGGAAAGTTATTTTTTAAGGCTTTAATTATTAATTGCAACAGAAAAGGCATGAGATTTAAAGATTTCATGCCTTTTTCATAAATAACACTTTATTACTGAATTTAATTTGTGTTTGTTAATTAAAAACTTCTAAATTTATGCCTAAGATTAAACAAACCTCGACTACACTAATTTTTCATTAAATCAATTGTATCCCGGGGGAGTTATTAAATTTTAATTGTTAATTTTTTTTGGGGAAAGCCGTTCCAGGTAATAGTGGAACGGCTTTTATCGTTTTAATGCGCGTCTACAGGGATTTTAACGTTCGATTTTTTGAACGGCTGCAGGTAAAGCAATGGTATCGAAAACAACATCACTAAACCCGAGATCCAGTAGGCATCATCATAGGTCAGTAACAGCACCTGTTTGGTTAGCGCGCCCTCAATAGCTCCATAGGCCATACGGGTTGCATCCATCAATGAGTGCCCTTTTGCCATAAAACCATGTAGTGCCGCGTTATAACGATCAACAAAGGCCGGGTTGGTTGCCGTAATATTTGTTAACAGGTTTTGGCGGTGCACCCCCTGGCGTATGTGGATAACGGTGGTTAACGTTGCTATACCAAATGAACCGCCTAATTGGCGCATCATATTGTTTAATCCTGTACCCTGCCCAACTTCGGGCCCTTTAAGGTCGGCAATGGCAAGTGTAGTTAATGGCACAAATAGCAGCGCCATACCCACACCACGTATCACCAGGGGAATAAAGAAGTTGCCTGTACCCATAGCCAGTGTTGAATTACTGAGCATTGTGGTAAATACAAAGAACAGGAACATACCCGCGGTTGCCATAAACTGCGCCGGGATACCTTTATTAAGCATTTTGCCTATAAATGGCATCATTACTATGGTACATAACCCGCCGGGGAACAGGATCTCGCCCGTTTGCTGTGCCGTAAAGCCAAGCAAATTCTGGCAAAATATGGGGAACACGAACACCGATCCATACAACCCGAAACCGAGAATAAAGGAGGTGAACATCCCCACAGCAAAACTCCGGTGCCTTAATATGCTGAAGTTTACAATAGGGTAGTCGATGCTCACTTCGCGCCATATAAAAAGGATTAATCCTAATATGGCGGTAATAGTTAATACAGTTATATAAGGCGTGGCAAACCAATCTTCCGATTCACCTTTCTCCAATATCGTTTGTAAACTACCTACAGCTATTGCCAGTAAACCAATACCCCACCAGTCAACAGGTTTTCCTTTTTCGTCCTTGGGTGTTTCGCGCACAAAGGTGTAGGCAAAAAATGCTGCAAGGGCACCTACCGGGATGTTTACATAAAATATCCATCTCCATGAAGAGTGGTCGGTAATGTAACCGCCTATAGTTGGGCCAACAGTTGGACCTACTACCGCACCTAAACCAAATAATGCTGTAGCAGTACCAATTTGCTCGCGTGGCCAGGTTTCTATCAAAATAGCCTGCGAGGTTGATATTAAACCACCACCGGCAATACCCTGCAATATCCTGAACATCACCAGCTCATTTAAGTTGGTTGCATTACCGCATAAAAACGAGGCAATGGTAAACACTATAATGGAGGTAATAAAGTAATTTTTACGCCCGAAACGGCTCCCCAGCCAACCTGACATCGGGAGTACAATTACGTTTGCAACAGCGTAACCGGTAATTACCCAGGCAATATCTTCCAGGGTGGCACCAAGGTTACCCTGTATATCGGGCAGGGATACGTTCACAATTGTGGTATCAATAAGCTCCAGTAACGAAGCTATGATAACCGTAATGGTGATGATCCATTTTTTAAAGCCTGTTTCAGCCATTTTATTTATCCTTTAATTACAGAAACCTTTACGCTCATACCCGGACGTAACCTATCCATGGTAGCTTTATCGGCAGTTATTTTAATTTTAACAGGTACACGTTGTACTACTTTTACAAAGTTACCGGTTGCATTATCTGGTGGCAGTAAAGAGAATTTAGCGCCTGTAGCAGGGCTAAAGTTGTATACCTGGCCTTCCAGTTTCATATCGGGGTAAGCGTCAACTTCCACTTCAACTTTCTGTCCGTTTTTCATATCGTTCAGCTGAGTTTCTTTAAAGTTGGCAGTAATGTATAAGCTGTTATCATTTACTATGCTGAACAATGTTTGCCCTGCCTGTACCAGCTGGCCTAACTGAACGCTCTTTTTGGCAGCTAAGCCGTTTGATGGCGCTTTAATGGTAGTATAGCTTAATTGCAGTTTGGCATAATCAATATCAACCTGCCTTTGGCTTACACCTGTATTGGTAACCTTTAACTGGCTGCGTGTAGTACCAATTTGCTCAACCGCAGCTTTGTATTGATCCTGTGATGCCCTAAGGTTAGCTTTCGCTACATCAAGATCGGCTTTGGCCTGGTCAAATTGCTGCTGGGTTACTGATCCGTCCTTGATCAGGTCGGCATAACGTGCATAATCTTTTTGAACTTTATCTAAACGGGCAGCATTTGATTCAACCTGCGCCCTGGCGCCAGATGAGTTTGCCTGTGTAGCATAAATTTGTGATTGGTTAACGTTTATGCCTGCACTTGCACCTACTTGTGCTGCCTGTGCCTGCTCTAATTTAACCTTGTAATCGCGGTCGTCAATTTTAACTAAAGTTTGACCAACGTTTACATGTACGTTATCCTCAAAATAAATAGAGTCAACATAGCCGCCAACGCGGGCAACTACCGGGCTTATATCGCCGTCAATCTGGGCATCATCAGTATCGATGTGTTTGCCAAAGTATAAGTATTCTTTGATACCGAAAATGATACCACCAATAAGTAATACACCTAATATAATAGGAATAACTTTATTTGGTTTCTTTTTTGGTTCCTGTTCCTGTGTTTCTTGTGCCTGTGCCATTGTATTATGTGGTTTAGTATTATTTGTTGTTGATTCTTCCTGTTGATTTTAATAAAGTATAGTAAGCAAGACCCGCGTCGGCCTTAGCCAGTTCCAGGTTTATCTGTGCCTGGTAAAGCAATGTTTCGGCATCGGCCCTATCTGTAGCTGATGCTATGTTGCTTTTATATTTTGATTCGAGGATCTTGTTGTTCTCGCCTGCCTGCTCAATAGATGTTTGTAAAAGCTTGATCTTATCCAGGGCCATAGTCCAGTTCTGGTAGTTTTGATTCACCTCGTCCTTAATACGGTCAACAGTGAGGCTTTTATTGATAACTACCTGCTCGCGCTCAATACGGGCTCCTGTAACTTTGTTTTTGTTGGTCCAGAGGTTGCCAAAATTCCATGACAGGGTTAAGCCTACCGTAAGCGGGGTAACATAATGACCGCTTTTAGGAAGTGGGTTGGCATTTAAATCAACATAATAAGCGCTTCCGGATGCTGCTAAAGTGGGCAAAGTATTGGCTTTTATATTTTTGATGCCGGTTTCTGCAACCTTGGTGCGCAAATCAGCTTGTTGCAATTCTGCACGGCTTGCATAAGCGGTATCTAAATAATTGGTCAATGGTGCTACAGCTCTGTCGGCTTCAACTATTTGATTGATGTTTAGTTGCGTGCCTTCTGGTAAGCCCAGCAACACATTCAGGTTATAGTTAATAATCCTGCGGTTGGTTTCAAGATCGATGCCGTTCAGTTCAACATTTGACCGTTGTAGTTGAAAACGCAATACATCATTCTTGGTAACCAGGCCCTGGTCAAAAAACCTTTGCGATTGTTTGATCTGTGCATCAATAGTTGTTAAATTTTGTGCTACTACCTTTTTGCTCTGTAAAACTTTATACAGGTTATAGTAGGAAGAGATGATGTCATAAGTGATCTGGTCCTTATCATTAGTTACATCCAAACGGGCAACCTGTGTAAGCAATTCAGTTGATTGCTGGGCGTATTTATATTTACCGCCGGCATAAATCACCTGGCTTAATGATAGTATGCCTAGATAAGCATTGGCCCGGTCGGGTAAATTAAAGTTACTTTCTCCAAGTGATAATTTGTTGGCTGGTATTTCGGCATGGTTGTATCCGTAGCTTACTTTACCGGTTGGCAGCGCCTCATCTTTTGCCTGTTTGTATTGTGATACAGCCTGGTCAATTTTTGATTGCGAAAGCTTTAAAACTTTACTGTTATCAAGGCCCAGCTTAATGGCCTCATCTAAAGTGATTGTGCGGTCCTGGGCCGTTGCTGTTCCTGCGAATAGCAAACCAGATACTGCAAGGGCAGTACCATACCTCCAAAACACGCGGGCTGTGTTTTTCAACAGTTTAAGGTGGTCGGTTTTATTATTTTGAGTTGTCATTTTCGTTAACTAAATAAGCTTTTAAAAGTCTTTTCATGTATGTTTTAATCCTGGGCTTCAGTTCTTCTTCCATAAATTTTTCATCACGAATATCATGGCCTATTATTAAGGAGGATAGCTGCGGTGTATTAATGATATAATTTTTGGTGCCGAAGATGGTAGCTATCACCATGGGGACATCAATGTCTTTGTAGAAACTACCGTTATTAAGGCCTTCTTCAATGATCTTTCTGATCTCAACAATGTTCACCATCAGTATTTCGGTGATCTTATCGGTAAGGTCCCAGCGTTTATTCATCGATATTTCCCTGTTAATCAGTTTCTGAAAGCAGTTATTTACGATGATACGCTCCACATAATTATCAATGCATTTGTCAAGCTTGCACCATGCAGTCATGCTGTCGTCATTCCCGATGTTTTGAAGCAGTGTACGGAACGACGAGATCTTACGCTCAAAAATTGCCAGGAAGAGTCCTTCCTTTGAACCGAAATAGTAATTGAGCATAGCCATATTAACACCGGCCTCACCAGAAATTGTACGGGTAGAGGCACCATCAAAACCGAAGTCAGCAAACACGCGTTCTGCTACGTCGAGGATGTGGTCTTTTTTGTCTATTTTATCTTTGTCCATTGTTTTAACGGCACAAAATTAATCAAACGATTGATTAATCAAAGATTTCCAACATCAAAAGTTAATCGTTTGATTAATGATTACTATTGAATGACAAAATTGTTTTTATCGGCTTCATTTTTTTTGAAATTGGCAATTATGCGTTTAAACTGTTATGTTATTGACAATTCTAATTAAGCGAAAACTCACATATAAAAAGCCTGGCTGATGTTATGTTATTGAGGGGATGAAGCTTTTTTATGTATAAAATGAAGAAAAGTAGAATTATCAGCAAAAACGAAAAGTTGTAAGTTGTTGTATATCAAATGAAAAGATGTTCCGTGCCGTGGTTTTGTGAAAGGCTACTTTGCTGATTATCAAGTATAAAGGTGTTTCACCCGCTCCGGTTGTTCCAGGCGTTCCGGTGGAACAGTTACACCGGAGCATTCAGGTTAAAATAATGAGATACACGTTGAAATCATGCGCTCCATCATGTCTCTGTTATATTCTTGATACATCAAATTGTAAATAGGTATCTTTCAATATATTTGTTTCCATGAAGCGTACCAACCTCGTTATTGCCTTATTATTTCTATATAACTGTGTAATTGCCCGAACTTCGCCGCCTACGGATATGGGTACCATTCAACAAAATTTTAAAAAGTTTAATACGTTGGGCAGCGTATTATACCTGGCAGCCCATCCCGATGATGAAAATACCCGCCTGCTGGCCTACCTGGCACAGGAAAAACATTACCGTACAGGTTACCTGTCTATTACCCGGGGCGATGGCGGGCAAAACTTAATAGGTAATGAGCAAAGCGAGCTTTTGGGGCTGATACGCACGCAGGAACTTTTGGCAGCCCGCAAGGTTGATGGCGCCGAGCAATTTTTTACCCGAGCCAACGATTTTGGTTTTTCAAAAGGCCCCGAAGAAACCCTGAAGATCTGGGATAAGGAAAAGGTTTTAGGCGATGTGGTTTGGGTGATTCGTAAGTTTCGCCCGGATGTGATCATTTGCCGTTTTCCAACAACAGGAGAGGGCGGTCACGGTCACCATACCTCTTCGGCTATATTGGCCAAAGAAGCATTTGCCGCCGCTGCTGACCCAAGCCGATACCCGGAGCAGTTAAAATATGTAAAACCATGGCAGGTTAAGCGCCTTTTGTGGAATACGTTCAACTTTGGCAACACCAATACTACCGCGCCAGATCAGTTTAAGATTGATGTTGGCGTATACAACCCAACCATTGGCAAAAGCTATGGCGAAATAGCTGCCGAAAGCCGCAGTAACCACAAAACGCAGGGCTTTGGCTCGGCTAAACAGCGTGGAGAATCATTTGAGTATTTCAAGACTATTTTAGGCGATGCCCCGCAAACCGATCTGATGGATGGCGTGGAAACATCCTGGAAACGTGTTAAGGACGGCGAGAACATTGGCGAATCTATCAAGGTGATCAGGAGGAATTTTGATACAGAGGCTCCCGAAAAATCGGTACCTGCGTTGGTGGCCTTACTGAGTAGAGTTGAAAAGGTGTCTGACGTTTACTGGAGAGCGCAAAAAACAAAAGAGCTGAGCAATCTGATCGCAGCTTGCGCGGGTTTATGGTTTGAGGCTTACGCCAGTGCTCCTACCTCTGCTATTCACGATACCGTTAGCTTTACAGCGCAGGTGGTGAACAGGTATAACGATAAGGTGAAGATTAATACGATAGCTGCAGGATCCAATACTTTAAATTTAAATTCAAAAGAAATACCGGCTAATCAGCTGCAAGTATTTAGCGGATCAACCGTAGCCGATAAAATTACCCAGCCATACTGGTTAGAAACTCCGCATAAAACAGGCACATACAATATTCCAGATACGCTGGCCGGTAATCCGGAAAATCCAGATCTTACTAAGGTGAACTTTCAGTTTATTATTGAGGGTAAGCCGGTAAATTTTGAGCGTCGCTTATTATACAAATACGTTGATCCGGTTAGGGGTGAAGTTTATCAGCCGCTGGTTATTACCCCACCGGTTACGGTTAATATGACAAATCATGTATTTATATCCTACGGACCATCATCTCAAAGTCTGCAGGTTAAGCTCAAGAGCTTTAAAAATGTACATACAGGAAGCATTCAGTTAAAATTACCTAAAGGATGGAAGGCTAATCCGGCCATCATTAATTTTAAGGATAAAAACAAAGGTGAGGAATGGACAGAGCGATTCACCATAACACCAACCCGCGAAGCGCAAAACGGACTTGCGGTAACAGGAGTCGCAGTTGACGTTGATTCGCGTTTATATGAGTATGAAATAAAGGAGATAAAATACGACCACGTACCAACTATCACCCTATTCCCGCCGGCCGAAGCCAAGCTGGTGAGCCTCGATCTGAAAACTGCCGGAAAAAAATTAGGCTATATTGCCGGCGCCGGCGATCAAATGCCAGAAGCTTTACATCAGGTAGGTTATGATGTGCATATACTATCAGAAAATGAGCTCATGAACAGCGATCTATCAGTGTATGATGCCATCATCACGGGTGTACGTGCCTACAACGTGAATGAACGCCTGGCATTTGAACAACCCAAACTGATGGAGTATGTTAAAAACGGCGGTAATTTGGTAGTTCAGTATAATAACAACTCCGGTTTGGTTACTAAACAAATTGGTCCATACCCATTTACGGTTGTAAACCGCAGGGTTACCGATGAGGACGCTGTAGTTACTGTTTTAGATCAGCAAAACCCGGTACTTAATTACCCCAACAAAATAACACAGGATGATTTTAAAGATTGGATCCAGGAACGCGGACTATATTTTGTAACCGACATAGACCCTAAATACCAAACCATTTTCCAGATGAATGATAAAGGCGAATCGCCCCTGAACGGTTCATTAATAGTCGGCGACTACGGTAAAGGCAGGTTTGTATACACCTCGCTGGCTTTCTTTAGAGAGCTGCCTGCCGGAGTGCCTGGTGCTTACCGCCTGTTTGTGAACTTATTGAGTAAACCGAAAAATTGATTAGTCAATTTCAGTTTTCTACCTCTAAACAGCAAACGCCATACTCGCGAACTTTACAGGATAAACTGCATAGTTCGTGAGTGTGGCGTTTAATGCTATAAAATGATTGCCTACAATATAAACTTGGTACTCAGGAAATTGGATTCGTTGCCGTTTACAATTTGGTTGAGGATCTGTTTATTGGTCTCGGTCATTTTTGTAGTAACCAACGATCGGATAGAGAATGATCTTAAGGCATCATGTACGGACAAGGTACCTTCGGCACTATCCTTACGCCCGGTAAAAGGGAACACATCTGGTCCGCGCTGGCACTGGCTGTTGATATTTACACGGCTTACCAGGTTCACAAACGGATCTATCAGTGATGCGATCTCTTTAGCATCGTTACTAAAAATACTCACCTGCATACCATGCGGAGAATCTATCTGGTAATCAATAGGCTCCTCAATAGATTCAAACGGAACCACCGGGATAACGGGGCCAAACTGCTCTTCGCGGTACAGTTTCATTTTTTCGTTAACCGGGTACATAATGGCCGGGTAAAAGAATGAGGCTACGGTTTCGCCGCCATTTTCATTGATGATGCGTGCGCCATGGGCAATAGCATCTTCAACAATATCTGTCAGGAAAGCCGGTTTGTGCGGTTCGGGCAGGGGAGTAAGCTTTACATCTTTATCCCAGGGTAAACCAAATTTTAGTTTGGCTACACCTTCGCTTAGTAATTTTAAAAATTCATCGGCAACTTCCTTTTGCACAAATATCATTTTAATGGCAGTACAGCGTTGCCCGTTAAATGATAACGCGCCCAAAATACATTCGTTAACAGCCAGCTGCAAGTCGGCATTTTTGGTAACGATGGCAGCGTTTTTGGCATCGAGGCTCAAAACAGCGCGTAAACGGTTTATTTTAGGATGGCGTTTTTTCAAATCATTGGCCACTTTGCTTGAGCCAATAAAAGCCAGTACGTTAACCTTACCAGATGCCATCAGCCCCGGTGTAACAACCGCGCCGCGACCGTAAATGGTGTTTACCACTCCCTTAGGGAATGATTCCTGGAAAGCTTTCAGCAATGGGTAGTGTAATAATGTACCATGCTTGGGTGGTTTAAATAATATGGTATTGCCCATGATCAAAGCGGGGATCAGGGTGGTAAAAGTTTCATTAAGCGGATAGTTGAACGGCCCCATACAGAGCACTACACCCAACGGCGAACGGCGGATCTGCGCCACCAGCCCTTCGGCCATTTCAAAACGGGAGGAATGGCGGTCGATATCTTTCAATGCATCTATAGTAGCATTGATGTACTCAATAGTACGATCAAACTCCTTTGCCGAGTCGCCGTATGATTTGCCTATCTCCCACATCAGCAAATTGACAACCAAGGCACGTTGCTCGCTCATCTTATAAATAAACTGCTCCATGCATTTGATGCGGTCTGCAATACTCATGGTTGGCCATTCGCCGCGCCCATTATCATAAGCGGCCAAAGCGGCATCTAATGATTCAAAAGCTTCTTTTTCTGTACAAACGGGGTAGGTACCTATTAATTTGCGGGTAAAGCCGTCACCATTTAAAAAGCCTACGGGCGAGTAAACCTCACTTACTTCACCGTGCCATGGCTTCATTTCGCCATTGCTTAAGTATTCGCGCTGGTGTACTTCTGTGATCCGGAATTCTGGCGGGATTAGGTTTTCCTCTACAAATATTGAACTGAGCTGGTCTTTAAAACTCATATTTTTCAGGGGTTTGATTTTTATAAAGATAAAAAAAGCCTGCTTTAATAAGCAAGCTTTTTATGGCGATTATGAATTATTGACAATTTTGCAATTCAGGCGCTTTCTTTATATAATACCATGCCGGCGTGATAAAAAACGCCGTCTTTAAAGTCGCCATCGGCTGTAAAGCCAGAGTCATCCAGGTATTCAACGTGTTTACCCAAAATGTTATAATAGCCGGTGTAGGCGCTTTTTTTATTTCCGCGGGCCTCGTTATAGCGGCCGTTTGGTAAAAACTCATGGCGTATATAACCGTCTTTGGTTACCCAAACGCCTATATGCTCATTGTTTTTCATTGTTAAAAACCAGTTGATGTTGTTAGTTCTTTCCATGTTTCAAGGTCTTTTTGTACCGCTGCTATTTTTTGGTTGGCCAGCTGGTAGGCATCGGCACCTAAAAATAAATTGAGCGGAGGGTTGGGGTCGGCTACTATTTTTATCATAGCTGCAGCGGCTTTTTCCGGATCACCGGCCTGTTGTTGATCTAAGGGCCCCTGGTGTAAGTTTACGGTATCGCGCACAGCCTGATAGGCGTGTATTTGATGCTTAGGGACTACCAATGATCCCGGCGATAGGAAACTGGTGCGGAAATAGCCCGGCTGTACAATGGTTACTTTGATGCCAAAAGGTTCAACTTCGGCCGCAAGTGCTTCAGAGAAGCCATTAACAGCAAATTTGGTAGAGCTATAGATGCCGCCGCCCGGAAAATTACCGGTAAAGCCACCAATAGAGGAGATGTTTAGAAAATGTCCGGATTTTTGTTCGCGCAGATAAGGCAGCGCTTTGCGGATAACATTTAATGAGCCAAAAACGTTCACTTCAAAATTATCGCGTGCTTCTGCATCGGTTAGTTCTTCAAGGCCGCCCAGCAAACCGTAGCCGGCATTGTTCACCACTACATCAATTTTACCAAAGGTGCTGATGGTTTTTTCAATAGCTTCCTGTACACTCGCCTCGTTGGTGATGTTAACCGCCAGTGGTAAAAACTGATCATTGGTAACGCCAACCGCATTTTCCAGGTCGTTTATATTTCTTGATGTGGCAGCTACTTTATAGCCTTCGTTTAATAATCTTTTTACTAAGCTAAGCCCCAATCCTTTTGAAGCTCCGGTTATAAACCATATTTTTTGATTTTCCATTTTATATTTTTTTTAGATGATTTCACCGATTTTGAAGGTGATTTCACTGATTAATGTTGCGGTTGACTTTTAATGTTGTTGATTATCGGGTTTGTCCAAGCGGCCTTAGCACTACTTCGTTTACGGTGATATTGCCTGGTTGGCTTATCGCGTATATTACGGCGTTGGCAATGGCTTCCTCATCCATCTTGGGCATGTTTTTTAAATTTCCATACAAGGCCTTGATCTTGGGGCTGGTAATATCATGCCCTAACTCTGATTGTGTGGCTCCCGGGAAAATGGTAGTTACTTTGATGGTTTGGGCAACTTCTTCGCGCAGGGTTTCCATGATGGCCTTTACTGCAAATTTGGTTCCTGAATAAACTCCAATACCCGGCGATGTTTTTATGCCAGCTACTGATGATGTAGCCAGGATATGGCCTTGCCCCCTTTGCAGCATGTGGGGTAACACGGCATTAATGCCATATAGCACACCTTTAATATTGATATCAATCATGCGGTCCCACTCATCTACCAACCCTTCTTCAAAAAAGGAGATAGGCATGATGCCTGCATTGTTCCATAATACATCCACCTGGCCAAACTTTTGAATGGTTTGTTGAATAAGGTTATCCAGATCTGCACGTTTACTCACATCCGTTGTTACATAAATGGCATTATCACCCAATTCTGCAACCATAGCTTTTAACTGATCTTCCCGGCGGGCAGCTAAAACTACTTTGGCACCAAGGGTAATTAGTTTGCGGGCAGTGGCCGCACCTATGCCGCTGCTGGCGCCGGTAATTACAATTACTTTATTTTTAATGCTTTCCATTTTATTGTTTTTGATAGATAGATGCTTATCATTAAAAATCGGTTGAACAGGTGAGGTCTTCCCACTGGTGAATCTCTTTGTACAAGCCATCAAGTTTGGTTAAAGCCCGGTTAAAGGCGTCACCCCCTAATAATAAATATAGTGGTGGGTTTTCTTCATAAACCATGTTGATGATGGAGGTTGCAGCCTTTTCAGGGTCGCCGGCCTGTTCGCCATTCATGCTCAGGTATTTACAGTGCGATAGCCTTACATCTTCGTAGTCGGCAATAGGGTTCTGGGTAATAGCCAGGGAGCCGGGGGTGAGGAAGCTGGTACGGAATGCGCCGGGAGCAACTACTGTAACTTTAATGCCTAAAGCTTTAACATCGGCAGCCAATACTTCTGACAGGCCGATCACTGCATGCTTAGCCGCTGCATAAACCGCCCAGCCAGTGCCGCCGGTAATGCCTGCAATTGAGGCGATGTTGATGATATGGCCAAAACGCTGTTTGCGCAGGTAAGGCATCACAAACCTAATCACATTAAGAGTGGCAAATACATTTATATCAAAGGCCTGGCGGGTTTCTTGGTCAGTAACCTCTTCAATAGCACCACCAATGCCATAGCCGGCATTATTAATTACTACGTCTATCCGACCAAATGTTTCATAGGTATGTTGCAGGGCCAGTGATACACTGCTCTCGTTAACAAGGTTAACCTGTAGGGGTAGAAAATTATTGCTGTTTGAGCCAACTGCTTCGGTTAACTCTTGTTGATTCCTGGAAGTGGCGGCAACAAGCTGACCAGCATCCAGTAATTGTTTTACTAAACTGAGCCCAAATCCTTTGGAGGCACCAGTGATAAACCATACTTTTTTGTTGTCCATGTTTTTGTTTGTTTTGATAAAACAAAGGTAACATGGCAACAAAGGCAAAGCATTACGCTAATCAAACCAATGGTTACAAAATTCAAACATTTCTGAATGAAGAAGGGGTAAGTTGGGTGTTTTTTTTGAAAAAATTGTTGAAATGGGTCGGTTCTTCAAAGCCCAGGCAGTAGCCAATCTCGGATATATTCCAATCAGTATGCCTTAGTAGTGATTTGGCTTCGCTTAGCAGGCGTTCGGCAATATGGTCGGTTGTGGTTTTGCCTGTAGTTTCACGGATGGCCCTGTTAAGGTGGTTTACGTGAACAGATAAACGCGTTGCAAAATCATTGGCAGATCGTAGAGCAAAGCGCTGCGATGGAGTTTCAATTGGGAACTGCCGCTCTAACAATTCCGTAAAAACTGATGTGATCCTTGATTTGGCATCCGCATGTTTGTAAACGTTTTCGGATGGCTGGGTTTTAAGGGCATAATAGCACAGCTCGGTAACGTAGTTACGGATCAGGTCATATTTAAAGTCATAATCGGAGTTGATCTCTTCTATCATCTTCAAAAACAATCCGGCTACATAATCTTTCTGAGCGCCGTCTAAAGCGTAAACAGGCTTTGCGCCCAGGCCAAACATGGGCAGTTCACCTATGCCTCCTCTAAATCTTTCGGCAAAAAACGACTCCGTGAAGATGCAAAAGAACCCCGAGCGGTCATCGCTCATATGTTCAAATGTATAAGGTACATGCGGACTAAAGAACATGAGCGAAGTACCCGAGAGCGTGATGCTTTTATCGGCGTAATGAATAATATTATCACCATGCATCAGGCTGATCTTATAAAAACTTCTGCGGCTATAGGTAACCGGTTTGGCATTGGGGCCAATACAATCTTCAATCCTGAAAACATTAAAGTGCCCTATGTTTTGCTGCAGATTATCTGGCAGCCAATCAAATTTGTGGCGGTAAAAATCCTCAAGTGACTCAGTGTTCATATTCAAAATTACAAAATTCAAACCGCATGTCAAGTAGTACTGCAGTTTTTACATAAAAATTGCACGGCTTTTCGGCCAATAATTACAATTTTTTAATAACTTATAGTCAATTTTTTATCGCTTTTGTGCAAGTTCGGGCCAATGGCATAAAAACTTTGTATGGAATATGCAAACTTAAAATTCTACCTCACGGATCGAATCTGAGTGGGGCCTTCTGAATTTTACCAGGCACTTTTTGATGTAAGTAAAAATATCATAGTCGCTCATTTTTTTCAACTGTTCAATGGTAGGGCGGTATAGGTTAATAAAGTTGAACAGCGAATCGGTCTGCAGGTTGGTGAGTTGGGCTACCCTTTCGTCACTGAACCTGCTATCTATATACTTTGTCTGTTCGTCCTTTAGCAGTACTTGTTTAAATTTATAAGCGCGGCTATGTTTATAGGTAAGCGCGCCAATTAGCTGGCTTGGGCTAATGGTAACACCTGCAAAAGCTAATGGGCCACCTGGCATTGCCGGCCTGATGATATCTGAAAATTTGGGCGGATGGCTGTTAAAATCCTTTGCAAACTGGATGCGGTTACTGATGGAGTCTTTCACCCTATCGCGGCGGGCGGTTATGTTTACCTGGTTAATCTGAATGGTGAATTGCTCCAGCCGGATAATCAAATCTTTAATTTTTGAGGGGTCGATAGGTAAGGCAAATGATTTGTAGCCCTGCATCTTCACTTTAAGCGTATCCTTTTGTGGGCTAAGGCCTATGGTAAACCCACCCTCCATGCCACTAATTGCAGTTGAGCTGGTGGTTGTAATCCATGCCCCGCTGATGCGCTGCCCTGTTATTTTATCGGTTACTATGCCATTTATCCTTTGCCCATATGAGCAAAGGCAGGTACATATACAAGGTATAATAAGCAAGTACCGCATATTTGTAATGATTGGTTTAGTGATCAGTATATTACAAATATAACAAGCAGCCTGGCTTACTAGATTGGGTTTAACATCTTTTAACCATCATGTACTATACTAATGGCTACGGAAAATATAATTTATGAGCATATAGCAAAACATACAGTAGCTACCCCGTGAAAAGAAACACTAAAACTATTCTTATGATTGCTGTTGAATTAATCAGTTCGCAATTTTTAGTGAGCATCTATAAAATAGACCCCAGGGTTGCTGTTGAACGCATCTCCTTTTCTATTACTTAAGCTCTATTAGCCTGATCTGGTTACCATTTAACACATATATACGCCCGAAAATATCTGCGGCTACGTCAGTTGGCATTGTAAATGAAGCTGAAGCGCCCGGGCCGTTAGCCGACCCAAACTCGCCGCTGCCTGCAAACGTAGTTACCACACCTTGCGGGGTCACCTTGCGTATCTTATTATTGTTACGATCCGCCACGTATATATTACCGGAGGCATCTAAGCCCAAACCAATTGGAGTATCAAATGAGGCTACAGAACCCTTGCCGTCCGCTGCACCCTTGGCGCCGCTTCCTGCAAGCGTGCTTACCACCCCTCCCCGGTTAATCTTACGGATCAGGTTATTATGGGTATCTGCCACATATACGTTACCTATGATGTCCACTGCTACATCATATGGCGAGTTAAATGAGGCTGTAGTACCTTTGCCATCGGCCGCACCGGTAGCGCCGCTGCCTGCAAAGGTTGTTACTACGCCTTCCGGGTTTATCTTCCGGATCAGGTTATTAGTGAGATCTGCCACGTATAAATTACCCGCGGCATCTAAGGCCACTCCTCTTGGATTATAAAATTTAGCTGTAGCGCCCGGGCCATCGGCAAATCCCTGAACACCGGTGCCTGCAAAGGTTGTCACCAGGCCCTCCCGGCTTACCTTACGGATTCTGTTGTTATGACTATCGGCCACATAGACAGTGCCTGAAGCATCCAGCGCTATGCCAGCCGGATACCAAAACAAATTACCCCGGCCATCCATGTCAACCTTGTCGTTGCCGACAAGGGTTGTTACCACAGCCTTCGGGCTTATCTTACGGATCAAGCCGGTCCACTCATCTGTCACGTATAAATTACCGGCAAAATCTACTGTAACAGCCGTTGGCGTGTAAAATGAAGCCAAAGTGCCTACACCATCTAATGAACCCACCAGTCCGCTTCCGGCAAACGTACTTACTGTTACCGTGGTTGGTTTATGGAAGTCTTTAAAATCTTTAATACATGAGGTATTGCCTAAAAGGAAGGCTAATCCTAAAATAAAAGTTATTTGAGTTTTCATGATATTGTGATTTAAATAAAAGATAACCTATTTAAATACAAACTTAAATAGGCACAGGAAAGGCTGAAATGACAGTCGTTACCAAATGCAGTGATCCTTGTTACTATTCAGAAAGCTGGATTGATTTCCCATTTCTGGGTAAGCATTCTTTTTTATTTGATGAGGGCGTTAGAATTTCCCTGACAGCAAGTGTCCGGGACGTACGTTGTCGCTTTTAAATAGGATAGTGGAGATTCAAAAATATCTTTACAGCGCAGTTTAGCCGTTCCATAAATTTGGAGGTCAATGAAATTAATTTATAGTTTGATGGATTTGCCACCCGTTGCAGTTGGCTTCAGCCAACGGATATAAGCATCAACAGGTTTCGGCTTTAGCCAAATTTTCGCTATGCTTTCGCTTTTTTTCACTCAGCCCTACCTCGCTGCTGCTACCTCATTGGTAAGCTTCACAAAATCTTCCACGCTCAAACGCTCTGCCCTCAGGTCGAGCGTAGGGTTTTCCGTCATTTTTTCTTTGTTGATGAGGGATGATATGGCATTGCGCAGTGTTTTGCGGCGTTGATTAAAACCAGCTTTAACTATCAGCCAAAATAGTTTTTCATCGCAGCCCAGTCCTTCGGCACTGTTACGGGTAAGGCGGATCACGGCGGATAGCACTTTTGGCGGTGGATTAAAAACGCCGGCCTTTACGGTAAATAAATATTCCACTTTATAATATGCCTGCAAAAATACGCTCAGGATGCCGTATTCCTTACTGCCGGGTTTGGATGCGCAGCGTTCTGCTACTTCTTTCTGGAACATGCCAACCACCTCAATTACCTGCTGGCGGTTATCAAGCACTTTAAACAGTATCTGCGACGATATGTTATAGGGGAAATTGCCAATAATAGCCAGCGGACCATCAACTATGGTTTTAAAATCCATCTCCAGAAAATCGGCATTGAAAAGGCGCGCACCCAATTGCGGGTATCTCTTTTTCAGGTAATGGAATGATTCTGTGTCGATATCAATCATCGATACCTCATACTCCGGTTTCTGCAATAAAAAATCCGACAGGATGCCCATCCCCGGACCAACTTCAAGCACGTGCTTGTACCTATCATCTGGTTTAAGGCTGTCAACAATTTTAGCTGCTATGTTTTTATCAGTAAGAAAGTGTTGCCCTAAATGTTTTTTTGCCCTTACCAACGTCATTATTAATCAAATATTTGAGCAAATTACGTCATATTTGTGCTTTAATCAGGAACAAATCTTTTATTTGTAGCTTGAAGGAGTATTAAGTAGTTAGTATCAAGTATCAAGACAGGGAGAAAAGGTGAGTGCAGATGGATGAATAGTGAGTGGTTGGATAAGGCAAAAACTCTGAAAATCTGTTGATCTGATGAATGGCAAATGTGAAAATAAACAACTTGTGAAAAATCCAGGTTCAGCCAATAGCGTTAGGGATTGAAGTGGATACCGTCCGCCAGCTGGCGGATAAAGGCCTTGAGCAGTATGAACGTAAAGCCCGCCCGCAGGGAACGCCCCGGAAAGAGTGAAGAATCAAGGGGGGTTTTGGATTAAACAATAAGGAAATAAGAAAAAAATAAGCCTGAACGTAATTTTAGGTAAACCAATATAAATTAATCACGGTTATCATCAGTGAAATCACCCGAAATACAATCGGTGAAATCCCTCAATAACCGGTGAAATCATAAATAAGAAAATGAGCGATAAAATAAAAGTAGGTATCAGTATAGGTGATGTGAATGGTATAGGTTTAGAGATTATTATAAAAACCCTGGCCGATAGTAAAATTTATGATTATTGTACACCCATTGTTTATGGCCATACCAAAGTGGCGTCATTCCACCGCCGCGCTACAAGTGTGAGCGAACTTAATTTTCATGTTATAAATGATCCGTCGCAGGTTCAGCATAAAAAACCAAACATGATCAATTGCTGGGAAGAGGATGTAAAGATTGAACCCGGCGTAGTATCAGAAGCGGGTGGCAAGTATGCTTTTAAATCATTGGAGCGCGCAGTTTATGATTTAAAAGAAGGTTATATTGATGCCCTGGTTACGGCGCCTATTAATAAAGATAATATCCAGAGCGATCAGTTTAATTTTCCGGGTCATACAGAATATTTACAGGAACGCGATGGCGCTGCCGAATCATTGATGTTTTTGGTGAGCGATACCTTGCGTGTTGGCGTGGTTACCGGTCATATCCCTATCTCAAAGGTATCTGAAAGCATCACCGGCGATAAAATTGGGGCTAAGCTTAAGTTGATGAACCACAGCCTTCAAAATGATTTCTGGATTCGGAAACCTAAGATTGCGGTCCTGGGGCTAAACCCGCATGCCAGCGATAATGGCCTTATTGGTAATGAAGAAAAGGATACCATTATACCTGCCATTGAAGAAGCCCGTAATAATGATATACTGGCCTTTGGTCCATACTCTGCCGATGGCTTTTTTGCCAACGGAACTTATTTGCAGTTTGATGCTGTACTGGCTATGTATCATGACCAGGGGCTGATACCTTTTAAACAAATTGCGTTTGAAACCGGTGTTAACTTTACTGCAGGATTAAACTTTGTACGCACGTCACCAGATCATGGAACCGCGTATGATATTGCAGGCAAAAATATGGCATCAGAGATCTCTTTTCGCGAGGCATTATTTACGGCTATACATATTGTAAAACACCGCAAAGAAACGCTGGAGCTGAACGAAAACCCACTTGTATTTACCAAGCTAAGCCGCGACAGAGACTAAAAAACGGTCAGGTAACTATAATGTTTCAATTTAATTGCCGTTAAGTTAAAACATTTGCTTTGTTAATGCACTTACTCCCATAATGAATAATTTCACGGACAGGATACGATCTATTGATGCCCTTCGTGCTGTTACCATGTTGCTCATGATATTTGTGAATGACCTTGACGGCATCCCGGGCACACCACAATGGCTTAAACATGTTGCAGAAAACGCCGACGGGTTGGGACTTGCCGATACAATTTTTCCTGCGTTTTTATTTATTGTAGGCTTATCCATTCCTTTCGCGTTTCAAAACAGGTTAAAAAGTGGCAACTATAAAATACTATCCCGTATAGCAAGCCGCTCATTTGCGTTGGTATTTATTGGGTTTTTTCATGCCAATATGGAAACCTATAATGAACATACCACCATACTGCCCAAACCTGTATGGGAAAGCCTGGTAACTTTCAGCTTCTTTTTTATTTTTTTAGATTACGGTAAAGAAACCAGCAATCTTAAGCGTTACCTGCTCCAGGGCGTAGGTGTGGTGTTACTGATAACCATGTCTGTACTCTACAAAACCAGCGATCCCGGGCATACCTGGCTGCACTTTACATGGTGGGGTATATTGGGGCTTATTGGCTGGGCTTACCTTTTGTGTGCACTAATCTATTACTATTCTGGCGGGCATTTATGGATCCAGGCTGCCGCATGGATCTTCTTCATGTTTTTTAACATGGATGTTCATTTTGGGTTTCTTAACTTTTTGGCCCCGGTGCAAAAATACGTATGGATAGCTGGCAATGGCGCCATGCAGGCCTTTACCATGGCGGGGGTGTTTGTTTCGGTGCTGTACATGCGTCTTAAGGCCAATAACGAGCTTAAGATGTTGGGGACGGCACTTTTCCTCATGGCTATTATACTGTTCAACATGGGCTTTATTGTGCGCTATTTTAGCGGTGGCATTTCAAAAGCACGGGATACCCCTTCCTGGGTACTGATATGTACCGGGATAAGCCTCATTGTATACGCTATATTTATTTATGTGGTTGATTTTAAGCATAAGTATAAATGGTTCAAGATAATTGAACCCGCGGGCACCAATACTTTTACCTGCTATATAGTGCCGTTTTTGTTTTACCCTATGTATGAAATGAGCAACATAGGCTATCCCGAATACCTGAGCCAGGGCACCGGGGGGCTTATTAAATGCATTGTGTTTGCATTTGCAATGGTTTGGTTAACGGGGCTGCTTGATAAAATAAATATCAGGCTGAAGATATAGATTTTTGGAGGAGAAAAGGGAAAAGGTTAAAGGCGAAAGGTCAAAGGCAAAAGGTTTGGCTTCTTTCTCTTGATCATCCTTGCAATTATAATATATGATATTCGATTTGCAAGGTTAAAAATAATTCATGTAGCGGGAACCAGTCTCATTGTTTTGCCCCGCTTTTGCCAAACCTTTTGTTATGTGCTGTACTTTCGTTGGTAACGAAATGAATATAATTTATTGAGCAAAATACTATTGTTAGCTTTTACCAGGGGCCCGGTAACTGACAGATTTTTTAGATGCTGCGTCAATATCCGCTGCTGTAAGTAATACAGTGGTTGAAATCCTAACAAGGCCTGAACCATTAACTGCTAGCCCAACAGCCACTGCAGAAATATCATCAGGGAGTTCTACAATAACATACACATCTTCCTCCCCAAAGGCAAAATAAAATGACTCCACTTTACCTCCCATTCCTTCCAGCATTTTTTCAATGGCAGTTCTGCGTCCAGACCCGCCCTCTTGAATTAACCCCTTTGCTCCATCGGAGTTATAAGTTCCTTTAATCAAATACTTTTTCATGATTGTTATGTTTGAATTACCCTACTCTTATGGCTTTTCGGAAGCGCCCCGTTTTTAAAATGGTCTCTGGTCTCCATTTGTGTTGAGAAACAATGTTCGTTTAGAGAATGCTTGCAGTATAGCACATAACGTTCGGGGCTTACGAATGTGGGGGAAATAGAAATCCGTCGGCCCCGCTAACTAAAGTTAAAATTATAAATAAAAGTTGATGATATTCATAGTTAAATTAATAACATTCAGTATGTTATGTATGTAGATTGAAAAATAAAAGTTGAAACACGGCTTCCGTTCGCAGCTAACAAAATCATTAATGGCAAGGGGCGCTGGCAATTAAATTAAAAGCCCTAAATTACATGGTATAATTTTTACATCACATGAACCTTATCGCCAAAAACAAAATAGCCGATTATATTCGGCAGCATCCCGAAGCTCAAACCGCTTTTTTAATATGGCTCAAGGAACACCCCGACCGTGAGGCTAAAAGCATAGCCGATATGCTGGGAAGGCCGCACATGGAGCAGCTGTTTACGATCATGGCTGGGGTAGGCCGGGACGACTACCAGGTGGAATGCCGTACCAACTATCCGCTTAAAACTACTTATATTGTATGGGTAGGTTCAAGAAAAGAGCTGGAAGCTCGCGAGCAGGCTAAAATTAATAAAATGCATGCTGAAAACCCTGGTTTGCAAACTGAGGTAAGAGTGAAAATAACAGAGGTGGTGCTTATTCCTCCGCCTCCGTTCCCTTTCAATGGGACCCCCACAAGCAAAACTGTTCAACAAGTAATAGTCCGGACGGTTAAGGAACCAATACCTATTGTTGAAGCGCCTTATATTGAAAGTGATAATGATTTTAAAACAGCAGCCGAATATGAAGAAGCTTTAGCCCGGGCGATAGCGGTTTTTGAGTCGGAGCCGGGCACGCCTGAGTTTGATGAACTTGACAAATTGATCCCTTTGATAGCGCACTATGAGCAAAGTAAACTCGGGCTACCGGAGTTAAAAATGCTGGATGTTGTGAAGTATAAGATGGAAATGTTGGAAATTACGCCGCAAAGCCTGCCTCATTTTGTTGGCACCCCAGAAGAAATAGATTTATTCCTGGCTGGAAAGCAATCCTTACCTGACGAAAAATTCGACCGGTTATGTAATCTTCTCTGGATAAAATTTAGAATTTAGCTATGATTTGGACACTTCAGCATCTAAAACAATGCGATGATTACCGGCATCGTTGTAATACCCTTTTACCCTTCACCTTTCGCCTTTTACCTCTTGAATCTTCCGCCTTTTAGCTTTTTCAAAAAACACTTTCCACTTATGGTATTTTTCCCTACATTTGCGGGCTAATTGTTGCTCATTGAAATCGCTTAGAACATATTCGATTCCTTTTACGGGACTTAAGCTGGGGAAACACCAGTTTGAATTTGCTGTTGACGACGCTTTTTTTAACGAATTTGAATATTCACTGGTTAAAAAGGCTAACTTGCAGTGCTCTGTAGATTTGGACAAACAGGAAACAATGATCATCCTGAATTTTGTGATCAAAGGTACCGTTGATGCAAACTGCGACAGGTGTTTGGCCCAATATCCACAAGTGTTGGATATTACCGAACAGCAGATTGCCAAGTTTAGCGAGGAGCCTATTGATGAAGATGATGAGATCATCACCCTTAGTAAAAATGATCATGAGATCAATATCGCAGGGTTGATTTATGAATACATTAACGTTGCCATGCCATTTATATCGGTGTGTAACGATGAGGGTAACACTTCATATTGTGATACAGAAATGCTTGAAAAGTTGAAAAACCTTTCAGGAAACGAAGAACAAACCGAGCATACAGACCCACGGTGGGATGTACTCAAGAAAATAAATAAATAATAAATATAACAGGATCATGCCACATCCAAAACGTAAAATATCCAAATCAAGAAGAGATAAGCGCAGAACACATTACAAAGCTGTAGCGCCATCATTAACTACCTGTCAAACTACAGGTGCAATCCACTTGCCGCACAGAGCTTATACTGTTGATGGTAACCTTTACTATAACGGTAAAGTACTTATTGAGAAAGCAGCAGTAGCATAAGTTTAATTTTCTGAAAATGAAGATTGGCTTAGATATTATGGGCGGTGATTTTGCTCCCAAAGCAACTGTTTTAGGAGCAATCGAAGCTTATAAGGCTTTATCTGCTGACCAAAAACTGGTACTTATTGGAGATAAAGAAGTAGCTGCTACTATTCTTCAGGAAAATAATGTTAGCCCCGATCATTTCGAGTTTGTTCATACAACCGAAGTGATTGGCATGGGCGAACATCCCACAAAAGCTATTGTTCAAAAACCAAATTCGAGCATTTCGGTTGGTTTTCAATTGCTTAAAGAGGGTAAAATTCAGGCTTTCTCGTCGGCGGGGAATACTGGTGCTATGCTGGTTGGCGCTATGTTTAGCGTTAAAACCATTCCAGGTGTAGTACGCCCTGCAATGACAACTATTGTACCCAAGCTTAAAGGAGGTTTGGGTATTTTGTTGGATGTAGGTGCCAATGCCGATTGCAAACCCGAAGTTTTATTGCAATTTGGCGTATTGGGCAGTTTATTTGCCCAGGCGGTATACAATATTGATAATCCGCGTGTAGCGCTTATGAATATTGGTGAAGAGGAAGAGAAGGGAAATATCCTTTCCCAGGCCACTTATCCGTTAATGAAAGAAACCAAGCTGTTTAATTTTGTTGGTAATGTTGAAGGCCGCGACCTGTTTAGCGAAGGGGCCGATGTTTTTGTATGCGATGGTTTTACAGGTAATGTAATACTAAAGCTTGCCGAAACTTTTTACGTTATTACGCAAAAAAAACAATTTAAGGATGAGTTTTTTGATAGGTTTAACTATGAACAATATGGTGGCAGCCCCATCCTGGGTGTAAATGCCCCTGTTGTTGTTGGCCACGGGATATCAACCCCGGAGGCTATTAAAAACATGGTGCTTTTATCAAAAAACATGGTTGAGAGCTGCCTGGTTGATAAAATAAAACAAGCTTTTCAGTAAAAATATAAAGATGAGTAAAATTCATGCCGCTATTACTGCTGTACATGGTTACGTGCCCGACTATGTGTTAACCAACCAGGAACTGGAAACATTGGTTGATACTAATGACGAGTGGATTGTTAGCCGTACAGGCATTAAGGAGCGCCGTATATTAAAGGGCGAAGGTTTGGGTACATCTGATCTGGCAGTACCCGCCGTGCAGGCGTTGTTAAAAAAACGCGGCATCGGTGCCGAGGAAATCGACCTTATCATTTTTTGCACCACTACTCCCGATTATGTTTTCCCGGCTACAGCCAATATTTTAGCTAATAAAATAGGCGCTAAAAATGCCTGGGGATATGATCTTTCTGCCGCATGCTCCGGCTTTATATTTGGCCTTGCAACGGGTTCGCAGTTTATCGAAAGCGGAAAGCATAAAAAAGTATTGGTAGTTGGCGGCGATAAAATGTCATCAATAACCAATTACCAGGATCGTGCTACCTGCATTATTTTTGGCGACGGCTGCGGTGCAGTTTTGCTTGAACCTAATGACGAAGGTAACGGGATCATGGATTCCATATTAAAAAGCGATGGCTCCGGTGTTGCTTACCTGCACCAAAAAGCAGGCGGCTCTATAAAACCTGCATCACATGAAACTGTTGATGCCCGTGAGCACTATGCTTACCAGGAAGGTCAGGCTGTTTTTAAATTTGCTGTTACTAATATGGCCGATGTGGCTCATGAAGTAATGGAACGCAATAACCTGACTGCCGATGATGTTGCATGGCTGGTGCCACACCAGGCCAACAAGCGCATTATTGATGCTACCGCAAGGCGCACTGGCTTAAGCGATGATAAAGTGATCATCAACATTGAACGTTACGGCAATACCACAAACGGTACCATCCCATTATGCTTATGGGAGTGGGAAAGTAAATTTAAAAAAGGTGATACCCTTATATTGGCTGCCTTTGGCGGTGGCTTTACATGGGGCAGCATCTATTTAAGGTGGGCGTATTAAATGTGCAAATTTCAGATGCGCTTAGGTGCAGATGAAAAAAAATGTGCAGATTTCAGATTTCAAATGTGCAGATGAAAAAAGGGAAGATGCACATGTCAAAAATTTAAAACATCTGCCTGTTATTAAACGTTAATAATACCTAATTGATAAATAATTAAACAAATTTATACATCTGTATTTGCACATCTGTAATCTGCACATTTGCATACATTTGTATAACTTAGATATAACTTTGTCCCCAACCAATTAATCCCAACTATGGATATTAAACAAATTCAGGACCTTATTCGCTTTGTGTCAAAATCGGGCGTAAACGAAGTGTCAATTGAGCAGAAAGATTTCAAGATCACGATTAAAACCAACGAGACTCAGCCGCAACTTATTCATGCCAGCATCCCGGCGCAAACTGCACCTGCATTGGTAGCTGCCCCGGTTGCAGCCGAGCCAGTGGCACCGGCAGCACCAGTTGGTCCGGATACATCTAAGTATCTTACTATCAAATCGCCAATGATCGGTACTTTTTACCGTTCTGCAAGTCCTGATAAGCCATTGTTTGTAAATGTTGGCGATGAAATTAAAACCGGAAGTGTGGTTTGTATCATTGAAGCCATGAAGCTTTTTAATGAGATCGAATCAGAAATATCCGGCCGTATTGTAAAAGTACTTGTTGATAATTCATCACCTGTAGAGTACGACCAGCCTTTATTTTTAGTAGAACCTATATAACGATGTGCAGATGTGCAGATTTCAGATGTGCAAATGATTTTTAATTCATTTGCACATTTGTGGTTTACATATTCTAACATCATTCATTAGTATTTTTCATCTGCATATTTGCACATTTGTAATTTGCACATCAAAGAAATCATGTTTAAAAAAATATTAATAGCTAACCGGGGCGAAATCGCCTTGCGAATTATCCGTACCTGTAAAGAGATGGGTATTAAAACCGTAGCTGTTTATTCAACTGCCGACCGCGATAGCCTTCATGTACGTTTTGCTGATGAAGCTGTTTGTATAGGCCCCCCACCAAGCCGCGATTCTTACTTAAGTATTCCTAATATCATTTCGGCTGCCGAGCTTACCAACGCGGATGCGATACATCCGGGTTATGGTTTCCTGTCAGAAAATGCAAAATTCTCGGCCATTTGTGCCGATTATGGAATTAAATTCATTGGAGCTACTGCCGATCAGATCAACTCGATGGGCGATAAGGCTTCGGCAAAAGAAACCATGAAAAAGGCAGGCGTACCAATTGTACCTGGTTCTGATGGTTTACTTTCTGATATTAAATCGGGCATAGCGATAGCCAATAAAATTGGTTATCCGGTTATATTAAAGGCAACTGCCGGTGGTGGTGGCCGTGGTATGCGTATTGTTTGGAAAGATGAGGAGTTTGAGAATGCCTGGGACTCTGCCCGTGCAGAATCTGGCGCTGCCTTTGGTAACGATGGCTTGTATCTTGAAAAATATGTTCAGGATCCGCGCCACATCGAGATCCAGGTAGTGGGCGATCAGTATGGTAAAGTATGCCACTTGTCTGAGCGCGACTGCTCTATCCAGCGCCGTCACCAAAAGCTGGTTGAGGAATCTCCATCACCATTTATGACCGAAAAGCTTCGGAAAAAAATGGGCGAAGCTGCTATTAAAGGCGCGAAAGCCGTAAAATACGAAGGAGCGGGTACCGTAGAGTTTTTGGTTGATAAAGACCGTAATTTCTACTTCATGGAAATGAATACCCGGATCCAGGTAGAGCACCCGGTAACCGAAGAAGTGATCAACTTTGACCTGATCAAAGAACAGATCAAAGTAGCTTCGGGTATCCCTATCTCCGGTAAAAATTACGAGCCAACAATGCATGCCATTGAGTGTCGTATCAACGCCGAAGATCCTTACAATAATTTCCGCCCTTCACCGGGTAAAATAACCAATTTTCACTCACCCGGTGGTCATGGTGTGCGTATTGATACCCATGTGTATACTGGGTATGTGATACCGCCAAACTATGATTCCATGATAGCAAAAGTAATTTGCTGTGCCCAAACCCGTGATGAGGCTTTATGTACCATGGAGCGCGCTTTAAGCGAATTTGTTATTGAAGGGGTAAAAACAACGATACCTTTTCACCTGAAATTATTGCAGGATCCAAACTTCCGCGCGGGTAACTTTACTACTAAATTTATGGAAACGTTTGAAATGTAATTTAAATTCAAACTATCTTCATATAATAAAACGTACTTAGCACAATAGCGTTTATACAGCGGTATTAAATATACAATGAGCGACAATAAATTAATTAAAGCCATAAAAGATAAAGGTAAAACGATGGAGGCAGAAATGTCTTTCTTCGATCACATTGAAGCTTTAAGATGGCATTTGATACGGGCTTCTATAGCCATTGTAGTATTTACCAGTGTTGTGTTTTATTATTACGACTGGATATTTTACAACGTGATCATGGGGCCAAGCAGGCCCACGTTTTGGACTTACAGAATGCTTTGCGCGTTGGGCGATGCCTTGCACCGCCCCGGCTTTTGTATTGATAAGATCAATATCCAGCTGCTTAATACCGAAATGGCCGGGCAGTTTACTTTGCAGATCAACTCTTCGTTATTGATAGGCATCACTTTGGGCTTCCCTTATTTGTTGTTTGAGCTATGGCGTTTTATTCGCCCGGCCCTGCATGAAAAGGAGCGTAAGGCGGCATCGGGCTTTGTATTTTATGCAACAGGCCTTTTCCTTTTGGGAGTAATGTTTGGTTACTACGTGATCACACCCGAGTCGATCAACTTCCTGGCGGGCTATACGGTAAGTCCTGATATTCATAACTTTTTTGATGTCGATTCTTACCTGTCATCTGTAGCCACATTAACACTGGCAACAGGTATCGTGTTTGAATTGCCTATTTTGGTTTATGTATTATCAAGCCTTGGTATACTTACAGCTAAGTTTATGCGCGATACAAGGCGCTATGCCATAGTTGCCATTTTGATTGTAGCAGCCGTTGTAACTCCAACCCCCGATATGATGACCATGACCGTGGTAAGTATCCCCTTATTTATTTTGTATGAGGTAGGTATCCTGGTATCGGCAGTGGTTGAAAAAAGAAAACTGAAAAGAGCTGAGGCCGATGGCTTCTAAAAAATGTGCAGATTTCAGATTTCAAATGTGCAGATGAAGAAGTGATCTGTTTTTAGATAACCAGATATTAAAAAAACTTATTGGCAGCCCCATCGTTTATTAGCGGTGGGGCTTTTTTTATTGAGCCACAATTTGCACATTTGAGTGATACAACCCTTGATTTAATTAGTGTACACATATGCGGCTCTTCATCTGCATATCTGCACATTTGAAATCTGCACATCTAATAAATTACATGACCAATCTCCCCCCTTTAGCCGAACGGATGCGCCCAAAATCACTCAATGATTATGTAGGGCAAAAACATTTGGTGGGACCGGGTGCCGTATTGCGCAAGGCTATTGAATCCGGATCGTTGCCATCCATGTTATTTTGGGGCCCACCGGGAGTGGGTAAAACTACGCTGGCCTATATTATTTCGCAATCATTATTTCGTCCCTTCTTTTCGCTTAGTGCAATAAACTCGGGGGTGAAAGATGTGCGCGAAGTGATTGAAAAGGCCTCCATATTAAAGAAGCAAGGCGAAATACTCCCCATATTGTTTATTGATGAAATTCATCGTTTCTCTAAATCTCAGCAGGACTCGCTATTGGGCGCCGTTGAGCGGGGGATAGTTACGCTGATAGGTGCAACTACAGAAAATCCATCCTTCGAGGTAATTTCGGCTTTGTTATCACGATGCCAGGTATACATCTTGAAACCCCTGGAAGAAGAGGATCTGCTGAACTTGCTGGATAAAGCCATGGCGGATGATGAAGTGCTTAAAGAAAAACACATCAATATCAAAGACCACGAAGCGCTGCTCCGTTTGTCTGGCGGCGACGCCCGTAAACTGCTTAACATCTTCGAGCTGTTGGTAAACGCCTTTGATAGCCCGGATATAGTTTTAACCGATGAGGTAGTGCTGGAACACGTACAGCAAAACATGGCGCTGTATGATAAAACCGGCGAGCAGCATTATGATATTATTTCGGCCTTTATCAAATCTATGCGCGGCAGCGACCCCAATGGGGCGGTTTACTGGCTGGCCCGCATGATAATTGGAGGCGAAGATCCTTTGTTTATTGCCCGCCGTATGCTCATCCTGGCGTCTGAAGATATTGGGAACGCCAATCCCAATGCCCTTTTACTGGCGCAAAGTTGTTTTGAAGCGGTGAATAAGATTGGTATGCCCGAGTCGCAACTGATATTGTCGCAAACCGCCATCTACCTGGCAACATCAGCCAAAAGTAATTCGGCAACAACTGCTATTGGTGCGGCAATGGCATTGGTACGCCAAACCGGCGACTTGCCAGTTCCTCTGCATTTACGCAACGCACCTACCAAATTCATGAAAAATATAGGCTACGGTAAAGACTATAAATATGCCCACAGCTATGAGGGCAATTTTACCGACCTTGATTTTTTGCCGGATGCCATCAGGGGTACAAAAATTTACCAGCCAGGTAACAATTCTAAAGAAAACGAATCAAAAGAGAAGTTGAAGAAACTTTGGGGCGATAGGTATAAATATTGAAGAAGAGAGTCAAGAGTTAAGAATCAAGAATCAGGATAGGAAATTGGTAAAATCCAGAGTATCAGAAGAAGAAATGACGTTTTGAAAGGTTTGTCATCCTGAACGCAGTGAAGGATCTATTCGCAGACTTTGCAGGGCGAAGAAGCATGGCGGATAGATCCTTCACTGCGTTCAGGATGACAAAAAGGTTTTTTGCAAACACATCCTACCTCGTAGTGACGAGACAATAAGCTCTACTTAATCAATCTTGATTCCTGACTCTTATTTCTTGATTCTGTTTCCTATCTTCAACAAAACATATCTTATCTATAAAACATGGTATCTACCTTTTTCGGTCATGAGTTAAAAGCTTTCTGGCGATCAAAAAATACGGGTAAAAGCATTGCTATACGCGTAGTAATGGGCATTTTAATTCTTTACCTGTTTTTAAATGTACTTGCTATAGGTATCTTTTTAGATAAAATGCTTGAGGCAATGTTTCCTAACGAAGATCTGGTTAAGGCTTTCTGTGGCATCATACTCATTTATTTCCTGTTCGATCTGCTGACGCGGCTGCAGTTGCAGGAGTTACCTACCCTTAGGGTTCAGCCGTATTTACATCTGCCTATAAAAAGAGATTCTTTGGTGCGCTACCTGGCATTAACTGCGGCTCTGTCGGTATTTAATTTGTGGCCTTTCATATTGTTTTGCCATTTGTGTTCAAGATAGTTGCCCACGATTCGGGCAGCCTGGTTGCATTGAGCTTTGTTGTGGCTATTGCCGGGCTCACGGTGTTTAACAACTACCTGGCATTGTACATTAAAAGACGATCGAACCTGAATGGCTGGGTGTTTTTGATTTCCGCCGCCGTTTTAGGCCTGATCATCGCCTGCGATTTCAAATGGCACCTGTTTTCGTTCCGCGATATTTCATACGCTTTTTTCGGGCATTTAATTACTATGCCGGTGTTGGCCTTGCTGCCTTTTGTGCTGGCTCTTGTAATGTATTACTTTAACTTTTATTATTTAAAGCAAAACCTTTACCTGGAAGAGCTTACCGCCCACAAAATAAAATCATACAAAAGCAGTACAGATATACCATTCCTGGCCCGGTTTGGCAGCGTTGGCGATTTGGCGGCCAACGAGATTAAACTTATTCTGCGCAATAAACGCCCACGATCGACCCTGATTATGGGATTGTTTTTTATGTTTTATGGGCTCATATTTTATACCAACAACCATTACGGCCAAAGCTGGTACATTTTTGTAGGGATGTTCATGACGGGTATATTCATCATTAATTACGGTCAGTTTATGTTTAGCTGGCAGGCATCACACTTTGATGGCATATTGGTGAGCAAAATTAACTTTATAGATTTTTTAAAGGCTAAGTATTTGCTGTTTACCATAGTATCAACCGTAGCCTTCTTTTTAACAACACCTTACATTTATTTTGGATGGAAGAGATTACTGGTGCATTTTGTAATGTACCTGTGGAATATCGGCGTTAATACCACAATAGTATTGTTTTTTGCCAATCGTAACGCTAAGCGCATCGATCTTTCAAAAGGGGCGTCATTTAATTGGGAAGGTGTTGGTGCTACACAGATGCTCTTGTCGTTGCCGCTTATATTAACACCTTACATTATTTACATTCCTTTTTCATTATTTAATCAGGACAACATAGGGTTATTAGTATTGGCGTTAACAGGCATAATATTTATACTAACCCGCAACTTTTGGCTGAAAAAGCTGGAAGAGGATTTTATGCAAAAAAGATATCAAATAGCCGAAGGCTTCAGAAATAAATAATCATGATTGAAATAAAGAACCTTAAAAAAATATACAACGGCATTACGGTAGTAGATGTGCCGCACCTGGTGATCAATAAGGGCGAAAGCGTAGGCCTGGTTGGTAATAATGGCGCGGGTAAAACTACACTGTTCCGCATGATCCTTGATCTGATACGCCCGGAAACCGGAGAGGTATTGTCAAATGGTGAAGTTGTAGCCGGTCATGAAAACTGGAAAACCTACACCGCATCATACCTGGATGAGGGTTTCCTGATAGATTATCTTACGCCAGAGGAATACCTGTATTTTATCGGCGGTCTGCATCAGCAAAGTAAAGCCGTGGTAGATGATACTTTAGCAGGATTGGGTGATTTTTTTAACGAAGAAATACTAAAAAAAGGCAAATACATCCGCGACCTATCCAAAGGGAATCAATGCAAGGTGGGCGTGGCATCGTGCCTGCTGCAAAATCCGCAGTTGTTGATGCTGGATGAGCCCTTTGCCAATATTGACCCCAGCACGCAGTTTAGGCTTAAAAATATGCTGAAGGATGCAAATAAAAATAAGGGGATTACCAATATAGTATCCAGCCATGATCTTAACCACATCACCGATATTTGCGACCGGATCCTGTTGATGGAAAAAGGGGTGATCATTAAGGATATCGCTACCAGTTCATCAACCTTAAAAGAGCTGGAAGATTATTTTGGAGTGGGGCAAAGAATAGAAGAGCCAGTGCCCTTTGTTTTAAAGATTGATGAGGAAGAGAATCATTAGGAGGGGCTTTCTTGTAGAGACGCATATTTGCGTCTCCCGCATGCAAATCACACGCGTGAAAAATTTATTGGCCCTGTAAAGCGGGAGACGCAAATATGCGTCTCTACAAAAAGAGAAATTGAATTAAACACATAGTTATGAAAAAGATTATCCTGTTCATCTTTATCCTGTTTGCATCATTCAAAACCTTTGCCCAGCAAACCGATCAGGATGCTGTAAAGCAAACCATCAATACTATGTTTGATGCTATGCGCAAAGGAGATAGCACATTGCTGCGGTCAACATTTCATAAAAATATCGTTTTCGAGGGCATCTCTAATAAAAAAGACGGAACCGTTGCATTGGATATTGATAACCCCAATGATTTTATTAAATCGGTTGGCACACCACACAAAGAGATCTACGACGAGCAGATCTCTTTTGGTGATATTAAAATTGATGGCGACATGGCCAGCATTTGGGCTCCTTACAAATTTTATTTGGGCAAAACCTTTAGCCATTGCGGGGTTGATGTATTTACACTAATGCGTACACCCGCCGGCTGGAAGATTATTTATGTAGTTGATACCCGCCGTAAAGGTAATTGCCCGTAGTAACTACAGCGCCCCCAGTTTCACCATCCCGTAAAATAGACCGGCACAGTGCATAGCCTGTACAACTTTATTTTCCAGGAGTAATTGTTTCACTTCGGGGATGGTGTATTCTTCTACGATTAGCTCCTCGTGCTCATCCAATGATTGTCCCTGCACTTTTTTGCCGCCCTTAGCCAGGTAGGTAAAAGTTTGATTATTGGCAGTTGATGGATTGCCGTACACGGTACAAAGCAATTCAAAATCATCAAACTGGTAACCGGTTTCTTCCAGTAACTCGCGGCGCAGTCCTTCAACCGGAGATTCATCACCATCAATAACCCCGCCCGGTATTTCGAGTGATATGATGCCTGCTGCATGGCGGTATTGTTTTACCATGAGCACCATATTATCTTCGGTAATGGCAACTGCGTTAACCCAGTTGCTGTATTCTAAAACATAGTAATCGTCAACAATTTTGCCGCTGGGCATTTCGCAGCGATCAATACGCAGTGTTGCCCATGGACCTTTGTGTATATATTCAGAAGAAAGCAGTTTCCAGGTAAGATTTTTACTCATAGTTGTTTTTTATAAATTGATAGATGGCGTTTTGCTTGTTAATATTTTCAAATGATGAGCTATGATGCTTTTTCTCCAGCCATTCAAAAATCATTAATGTTTTTTGTAGTGAAGCTAAAGTTTCGGGCGAGGGGGTAAATGGCTCGGTAAGCATGTATAGTAATTGCGCCAAAGCGTCCAGCTTATCGGCTTTATAATTTCCTTTTAATAGTAAAAGTTCAAAATCTTCGGTAGTTAACGCTAATAAATCATCCAGCTTAATATTAAACTCATTTTGCAGCATGGTATCTGCGAGCTTTATAAATTCATCCGGTTTTGCCTGTTCTTTGAAACCCGCAATACGAGCCATCATGAGTGAAATTTTCTCCAGCTCATTTAAAATAAAGTCTTTATACATTCAAAGGATAATTTGGGCTGGCCATCACTAATTCAACACTAATTAATTATTGGCTGTAAATAATTCGCTAACTCAGCAATTCACTAATTCGGTAATTCACTAAATAAAACTACCAGCTGCCGCTTGAACCGCCGCCGCCACCGCTACCACCGCCGAAGCCGCCAAAACCACCGCCGCCGCCACCTCCGCCAGAGAAACCTCCCCAGTCAGATCCGCTGCTGCGGCCGCTGCCACCAAGCAGGTTACCGGCCAGAAACCACCAGAAGGGACTTGCGCCACCCCTGCGGCCAATAATCTGGCGACCACCACCACCGCCACGGTTGCGGAATACCAATATCAGGATAACTACTATTATAATAATAACAATAAATGCGCTGCCACCAACACTTTTGCCCTGTTCTTCTTTTGGTTCAGCTTTGTATTCCCCTTTCATGTACTTAATGAGGCTATTGGTAGCAGCATCAAGCCCGCCGTAATAATCATCCTGCTTAAAGTGCGGTTTCATATCCTTTTGGATAATCTCCTGCGTAATTATATCCGGTACCGCACCTTCGGCGCCATAACCGGTTTGGATGCTCATTTTGCGATCGCTCATGGCAACCAGCACTAAAATGCCGTTATTTTTCTTTTTTTCGCCGATACCCCATTTGCGCAATAGTTGTACACCATAGGCATTAATATCATAGTTACCGGTTGATTTCATTATTACTACGGCTATCTGCGTAGAGGTAGAATCATTAAAGGCAACCAGTTTATCTTCCAGTTTTTGTTTTTCAGCTGCCGATAAGGTATTGGTATAATCGGTAACCAGCGTATTAGATCGCTCAGGAAGTTCCTGGGCAAACGCCACGGCGGTGCAAAGTACCAGGCTAAAAAATATGATGAGTTTTTTAAACATGTGTTTCTTTTGGTTATTCGCCATCCATAAAAGCAATATCATCGGGGAGTTCGTTAATGTCGCCTGCATGATGAGGGAAATATTTTTGCAATTGCTCGCCTGCTATTTTTAGGCCGGTAACAATGCCTTCAACAATATCACCATATTTAAAATGCTTAAGCATATCCTCCTTGGTTTCATCCCAAAAATTGGGGGGGACAACCTTGTTTATGCCGGCATCGCCAATAATGGCAAACTTACGGTCAACAGTAGCTACGTATACAAGCACCCCATGACGAAGGGCTGTTTTATGCATATTAAGCTGATAGAAATATTTTGCTGCGCGATCAAGCACATCTTCACTGCACTTTTTTTCAATACAAACCCGTATTTCACCGGTACTGCGATTCTCGGCTTCCTCAATGGCCTTGCGTATCCGCTGCTGTTCTTCTTCGTTAAATACTGCCATTTTTTAATTCGTGATTGAGTGAATGGGTGAGTGTTTTAGTTAATGAACGGAAGAGTGAAGTTTTTCTGCTGGTGAAATCACCCATTCACTAACCCGCTAATTCACTAATTAGTTAAAACTGAACCTTAGGGGCTTTTTCTGATCCAGGCTCGGCAGTAAAATATCCTTTTTCGGAAAAGCCAAACATTTTCGCGGTGATATTAGCCGGGAATGATCTGATCTTGGTATTGAACTCCTGTACTGCTGTATTAAAATCCTGGCGAGAAACCTGTATGCGGTTCTCTGTACCCTCTATCTGTGCCTGTAAGCCCAAAAAGTTTTCGTTGGTTTTCAGGGTGGGATAGTTTTCTGTAATAGATAATAACTTGCCCAAAGCCGTACTCAATTCTCCCTGTGCAGCCTGGAATGCTTTTATCGATTCTGGAGTTAATTTAGTAGGATCAACCTGTACCGATGTAGCTTTGGCGCGGGCCTCAACAACGGCGGTAAGTGTGCTTTTTTCAAAGTTGGCGGCACCTTTAACAGTGTTCACCAAATTTGGTATCAGATCGCTGCGGCGTTGATATTGGCTTTGTACGGCGGCCCATTGAGTTTTTACATTTTCATCGAGCTTAACCATACTGTTGTAGCTGCATGAACTTAGGGACATGGCAACCGCAACCACTAATATTACTGATAGTAGCTTTTTCATTGATATTTTGTTTTTTAGATGTGTTTCAGTTAGATAGCAAAACGCATACCGATGTTACAAAAGGTAGGGTTTAATGACATTATGTCAAGGTACAGTTTTTATTACTGTTATGGAAACATTTAAGTGTTATGCCCTATATTTGAGCTCTTAAAACGTTTTATCAATTGATACGGTTGATAACAATGAAGAAGATATTTTACGTTCTTTTAGCTATTATTGCTTTAGATGCGCAGGCGCAAACCCTCCCGTCCGAAAACCTGGTCCAATATGTACACCCGATCATCGGCACGCAGCGGATGGGACACGTTTACCCGGGCGCGACGGTACCCTTCGGGATGGTACAACTGAGTCCCGAAACCGATACGGCAGGCTACGAGCTGAACGGCAAATACAACCCCGATGTATACAAATACTGCGCAGGCTACCAGTATGACGATAAAACAATTGTAGGCTTCAGTCATACCCATTTCAGCGGCACCGGCCACTCCGACCTCGGCGACTTTTTAATTATGCCGACCGTAGGCCAATTAAAACTCAACCCCGGCACAGCCGATAAACCGGGCAGCGGCTACCGCTCCGGCTTTTCGCACCAGAACGAAGTAAGCCAGGCCAATTACTATAAAGTAAAGCTGGATGAAAGCAATATCATAGCTGAGATGACTACCACGACAAGGGTAGGCTTTCACCAATACACCTTTCCCAAGTCAGACCAGTCGCATATCGTCCTGGACCTGATGGCGGGCATCTATAACTACCCCGATAAAAACGTGTGGACCTACCTGCGGGTACTGAATGACAGCACGGTGATGGGCTACCGCCAAACCAATGGCTGGGCCCGCACCCGGACCCTGTACTTCGCGATGAGCTTTAATAAAGCCTTTTTTAAACACGGCTACAAAAAATACGATAAACGGGAAGTGTACGGCGGTTTCTGGGGTAAGTTCAACCAAACCAAAAACTTCCCCGAGATAGCCGGCAAACAGCTCCGGGCTTACTTCGATTTCAAAACCGAAGCAGGGGAGAAAATCAAAATCAAGTTCGCGCTGTCGCCGGTAAGCATGGCCGGGGCGCTGAACAACATGCAGACCGAAATCCGGGCTGGGACTTTGAGCAGGTAAAGGCGGATGGCCAGCAGCTTTGGGAAACCGAACTGCATAAAATCGAGATCCAGGGTAACCGGGAGATCAAAGAAAACTTTTATACCTCCATGTACCATACCATGATCAACCCGACCATGTATATGGATGCCGACGGACAGTACAAAGGCATAGACCAGAACATACACAAAGCCGAAGGCTTTACCAACTATACCACCTTTTCGCTTTGGGATACCTATAGGGCCCTGCACCCGCTGTTCAACATCATCGAGCCCCAAAGGAATGCCGATATGATCCAAAGCATGCTGGCCCATTATGACCAGAGCCCGGAACATATGCTGCCCATCTGGTCCAACTCGGGTAACGAGAACTGGTGTATGAGCGGCTACCATAGCGTAGCGGTCATCGCCGACGCGGTGGTCAAAGGCAATGTGCACTTTGACGCGAACAAGGCGCTGGATGCCTGCGTGGCTACAGCCAAACACCGGGACTATGAAGGCATCGGCGAGTACATGGATAAAGGCTATATCCCCGATGAAAAAAGCGGGGTATCGGTATCCTCCACGCTGGAATATGCCTTTGACGACTGGGCCATCGCCCAGCTGGCCAAAAAGCTGAACCGGATGGAGATCTACAATGAATTCATCAAACGCTCGGAAAACTATAAGAACGTATACGATAAAGCCGTGGGCTTCATGCGCCCCAAACTGAATAACGGCACTTTCCGGAAAACATTCGATCCGCTGAGCACGATCAATGAAGGCTTCATCGAGGGCAACAGCTGGAACTATACGCTTTTTGCCCCGCAGGACCCCAAGGCATTGATTGAGTTAATGGGCGGCAACAAAAGATTCACCACCTACCTGGATTCCCTGTTCACGATGAACCTGCCGGATAAATACTTTGCCGAGACAGAAGACATCACCCGGGATGGCATCATCGGCAACTATGTACATGGCAACGAACCATCGCACCATAGCCTATTTGTATAACTGGACCCACGAACCCTGGAAAACCCAGGAACGGATCAGGATGATCCTGCCAAGGATGTACAAACCCACCCCGGACGGACTGGGCGGGAATGACGACACCGGGCAGATGAGCGCCTGGTATATCTTCAGCACACTGGGCTTTTACCCGGTAGCCCCAGGTTCAGACCAATACTCCACGGGCAGCCCGGCGGTAAACGGCGCAACGATCAACCTGGACAATGGCAAAAAGTTCATTATCAACGTAAAAAACCAAAGTCCGAAGAATGTTTATGTGCAAAAGATGGTATTGAACGGCAAAACGCTGGATAGCCTGTTCATCAGCCATGCCCAGATCATGAACGGTGGCGAGATCACGATCATGAACGGTGGCGAGATCAC